>JBJOGJ010000001.1:0-53811 GCA_046048295.1 Pseudomonadota bacterium
ACCTGCATTCGTGGCCAGTGCGGCCGCGAGTGCCGGCACGGGCAACCACTCCAGCTGATGGGAGTGCAAATGCTTACCAGGCCCCGCCTCCACCCGAACGCCCAGCTCGCGACAGTGCCCCTGATCGAGGCGGATGCAAGGGAGTATGGGGCATGCTGATGGAGCGGGGATAAGTTTTGTTTCAGCCCCGGTCGCCACCGCCACGAGTAGCACGTGACCGGAAGTTCGGGCTGGCATACTATGGCGGCAGGAAAATCGACGAACAATGAAACCAGCGCGAGGATCGTCCATGTTGTCCGGCAACGCCACACGACCGCTCTTCATCGAGTTCGAGCCGCGCGAGACGAAGGGCACGCTACATCTGCCGCAGGGTACGCCCGCGCCGACGGCATTCCTGATCGCGCACCGCACCAAGAGCTTTCTCAATCATATCGCGGCGCGCGAGCTTGCGGCGCGCGGATTCACGACGCTTTGCATCAATCCACGTTCGGACAACAACGAGGCGCTGGTCGACTTTGAGGCAAATGCTCTGGACGTCCGCCAGGGCATGGAGTTCCTGCGCCAGGAAGCAGGCGCCCGCAATGTCGTGCTGATCGGGCACTCGGGGGGCGGGCCCACGATGTCGTTCTACCAGGCTGTGGCGGAGAAGGGGCCGGACATATTCCGCGGCGACGGAAGGCTGGTCGAATGCCCGTCCGCACACACTGGATTGACGCCAGCCGACGGCCTGATCCTTCTCGACGCTCATCCGGGCAACCCTGTGAACGTGCTGCGCAGCCTCAATCCGGCAGTGGTCGACGAGGAAGAACCCGACGACGTCGATCCCGACCTCGACCCATTCGCGGAAGAGAACGGCTACAACCCCGATGGCCTATCAACGTATACGGAAGAATTCATGCGGCGATATTTCGAGGCACAGTCCGAGCGCATGAACGCGCTTATCGACGAGGCCCTTGCCTTGCGAGAGGAATTGCGCTCCGACGACTACTTCCCCGAGGACGACGAGGTATTCGTTGCCTATCGCGCAAGCGCCCGCCTCTCGGACTTCTCGATGAGCGTCGCAGCCGGCACCCACGCCCCGGCCAGGCTTCTGCGCAACGACGGCTCGATCGACGACAGCGGGCTGGTACGCTCGGTGCGGACCGCAGAGCTCGGCCATCGCGCCAAGGACCGCACACTGCAGGGCGGACTCGTCCGGACCGTCAACTCGTTCCTGTCCGCGAATGCCATCCGCTCGACCAGCTCACAGGAAGGCATCGACTGGAACTCCAGCAACAACTCAGTTCCGGGCGCACTGCCCCATGTGACGGTGCCGTTGCTGATCGCAGCCATGCAGGCCCACTATTTCATCCGCGACGCCGAACTCTTCAACGAGGTGGCGGCTAGCGCCGACAAGGACTTCATCGTGCTGGAAGGCGCCGACCATTTCGCCCGGCCCTGCCCGAAGGCGGCGAAGGCAACCGGCGCAGACTATTCCAACGCAACCCGCAACATGTTCGACTATGTGGCCGGCTGGGCAAGCTCCCGGTTCAGGTAGCATCCATCACCCGGTACGCCCGTGTCACAAGGTGTACGCACGCCAGAGGAAGGACGCGCCGGCAAAGAAGATCATCGCCTCGATGATCCACACATGGATCGCGGCGGCGAGATTGTTGACCAGCCAGCGCGCCGCATAGGCACCGGGAACGGTGACAACGCCGATGGCGAGCCCGAGCAGCAGGCCTTCCAGGTCGAGCAGTGAGAACGACGAGAACATCACGGATTTTATGAACGCCGCAAGCATGCCGATCACCGCATCCGTAGCAATCAAGGTCGTGCCGCCAAGCCCCATGCCGAGCAGGAGTGCGACCATGAGGATGCCGGCGCCCGGCGTGCTGCCGGTCATGACGCCGAACGCGAAGCCGATTGCCGGTGTGCCGCGGGGACCTGGATCGATCGTCTTGCCGGAGAGCCAGCGCCGGAGCGCGATCGAGGCGATCAGGAACACGCCGACGATCACGGCAACCGCACGTTCGGGCAGCCAGTTGTAGATGAATGTGCCGATCACGACTCCCGGCACGATGGCGAGCACGAGCCGCGCGAGAAGCGGCTTGTCGATGTCTGAGCGATAGACCCAGACACGCGAGAAGTTGGCGATGAACATGGCTATCGCCATCACTGGAACGACACCCTTCACCCCGACGACGGGGACCAGGAACGGCATCACCAGCATACCGCCGCCGACACCGGACAGCGCACCGATGATCGACGAGCAGAAGGCGGCAGCAATGACGATCAGGACGCTCGTTGGATCGAAGCTCATGCGCGACTGCCCCCGTGGCGCTCGATCTGCCAGACGAGGTGCGCTTTCACGGTCGGCCATTCCGCGGCGATGATCGAGTAGACGCAGGTGTCGCGGATGGTGCCGTTGGCCATGATGCGGTGCGATCGCAGCACGCCATCGATCTCTACCGCAACGTCGTCTGGAGCAGGCACCCAGGTATACCAGAGCTTGTGCAGGTCGCCGTCAGCCGCTGCCTCCGCAAGATCGCAGGAATGCGATGGTGCAAGCGGCACAAGCGCGACACAGTTGCCCGCAAGAGTGACGGGCTCGATCTTGAGCATGGGACGGTCCAAGTCTCGAATGCGAAGGGACGACCGGTTTACACCAGGGCGAGCGCCTTCGTCACGCCCCATGCACCGCCCCCGATGATGAGGATCATCAGCGCCATGACGTAGCCGAGTGCCGTGAATGGACGACGCTGGGCATCAAGCACGCGACCGACGAACGTAAGTCCGGTCCGGCGGCTCCACAGCAGGAAACGCGCGATAGGCGTAAAGATGAGCGCCAGCCAGAGCCAGACCGATGTGATGTAGGCAGTTGCGGTCGAGGCAAGCAGCAGCGTGAAGAAGTTCCCCAGTCCATCCCATCCCAGTGAAGGCAGATTGCCGAATATCTTGAGATAATCGACCAGTCCCATGACGACGAAGACAACGGCGGCGGTAGCAGCGGCGAAGATGGCCGGCGTCAGGACTGCATCCAGGATCAGAATCGGTACGAGAAGCCAAGGCCTGGCAGCAGCCATGCGCAAGAAGAATCTCGTTTCCCAAAGCGAGACGTAGTCGCCCAATATGTTGGAGAGCAGCAGGCACACGGCAAACATCGTAATGCGGAGGTAGGATGCATCGAAGATCGCAAGCAACGTGCTCTTGCTTGAGAGATCCGTCGTGTAGTCAAGGATTGCTACGAGTGCGGTCAGCGCTACGGTCGAGGCGACAGCGGATCGCCAAAAGCATTTCCAGGACCAGTGCCGTTGGCCGAACACCGCCTCGAACATGTTGTTGAAGCCCTCGATGGCACTGATCTGGACCTTGCCTTCGACCGGCATGAACCAGCGCCGCGCCATCGCCTTCAAGCCTGGGCTCAGGTCGGCGTCGGCAAAGCGGAATAATAGGAATGCGAGCGCTGCGAAAGCCGCCGTGCTCGACAGCAGGAAGTTCTTCTCGTTCGAGCCGTAGAACCACATGGCGGTGATCATGACCGCCGCAAGGACGGTCACGAGACCAATGCCGGATCCTTCTGCACGGGGCTCGACGCTGGCGTGTGACAACGCGGACGTAGGTGCAGCGGGGATGGCGGCCAATGCGCCTGCCGTCCCCTGCTGCGGCTCGTTGAGCGTCGCGCGGCCGGTAAGCGCGTTGGCCTGGATCATGACGCGCTGCCAGCCCTCGGCAGTACGGTCGCCGGTCCAGCCGACGAGGTTCTCGGTCTGAATGAGCTTGAAGCCGCGCGGCAGCGCCACCTGTTCGATCCAGACGGGAATGAGCTTTTCGAGATTGAGTGCGTCGGTAGCCTCCTCGCGCACCCAGCGCGACTGCCGAGAGCTTTCCGACCAGGCGACGACGACGCACTTGGCGGCTTCGAGCTCGCGGTCGATGACTTCGTCGTAGGTGGTGCCGGGGACGATCTCCGGGTCCCACCAGACGGAGAGGCCCTCCTCTTCGAATGCGCGGGCAATGATTGCGGCGCGCTGCCGGTCGTCTCTGGAATAGCTTATGAAAATGTCCGCCACGGGTACCCCCAGCCTGAAATTCATTCTATGGAACCCGCCTTGCCTAACCCTTTGCCGCCGCTCGTCAAGCCCGGGCTACCTGGAATGAGCAAAGTTCGATAGTGTAGGGTCTGCGCGCAACAATGGAGGCACATCAGGAATGCTGCGTACTGGAAAAGATTATCTCGAAAGCCTGAATGACGGACGAAAGGTCTATGTCGGCAAGGAACTCATCGAGGACGTTACGACCCACCCCGCATTCCGCAACACTGCACGTTCGTTCGCACGCATCTATGACCTGAAACGCGCCCCCGAGAATGTCGAGACGATGAGCTACGAGGAGGCCGGTGAACGCTACTCCGCCTGGTACCTGCTTGCGAAGTCGAAGGACGACCTGCGCCAGCGCGCCGAGACCCACCGCCGCGTCGCCAAATGGTCCTATGGCCTGATGGGCCGCTCGCCTGACCACGTTTCGACGTTCGTGACCGGCATGCGCATGATGCCGGAGCTGTTTGCAGGCAGCCGCCCCGAGTTCGCGGACAACCTAGTCTCCTACTACGATCACCTGAGAAGGAACGACATCTTCGCCTGCTACCTCGTGATCACACCACAGACCGCACGCTCGGCCGAGTTCTACAAGCGCGAGGCAACACGCGGCCCGGCGCTGCAGGTGGTGGGCGAAGCCGACGACGGCATCATCGTCTCCGGCCTCAAGATGCTCGGCACCTCGGCCGTTTTCTCCGACGAGGCATGGGTCGGCAACATCCTGCCGCTGGCGCCCGAGCAGGCACCGCTGGCCGTTACGTTCGCCGTGCCGATGAACGCCCCGGGCCTCGGCATATGGGTGCGAAAGTCGTACGAACTGGCGGCAGGCAACCGGGTAGACGGCTATTTCTCCTCCCAGTTCGACGAGACCGATGCCGTGCTGGTCTTCGACCGCGTGAAGGTGCCGTGGGAGAAGGTGTTCGTGATGGACGACTCCAAGCTCTCGCGCGACATCTACTTCAAGACGCCGGCCCATATCATGGGCAACCACCAGTCGATGATCCGCTTCGCCGAGAAGTTCGCACTCCTGAACGGGATCGCCCACAAGGCGGCGGAGACGAGCGGCGTCCTGCACCTCCAGCAGGTGCAGCAGACGCTCGGCCGGCTGGCTGCGCAGGAAGCGGCGCTGCTCGCCATGATCGAGGCGCAGGTCGAATGCCCGGGCAGCATGGCCGATGGCTACGTCAACGTGAACACACGTTTTCTGTATGCGGCATTGCACTGGTGCGCCAACAACTACTACCAGATCGCCGACACGGTGAAGGAACTCCTGAGCGCCGGCCCGTTCCAGTTGCCTGCCGATGCGTCGATCTTCGAGGATGCGGAACTCGCGGCCACCTATGATGAGTATTTCGCTGCCCCGGGCGCGGATGCGCGCAGCCGCTACAAGTTCGTCAAGATGGCCTGGGATCTTCTCGGCTCGGACTATGGCGGACGCCACACGCAGTACGAGCGCTTCTACGGTGGCCCACCGTTCATCAACGACATGTACAGCTTCTGGCACGCGCCGTGGGAGCAAAGGCGCGCTACGGTCGACGGGATACTGAACGATATCGAGCTGCCGGGAACGGAATGAGCCGCCTCACGCCCCCTTGCCGGTCTCCGTGGCAGGTGTAGACGGCGCGTTCTGCTGGCCCGTGCCCGTATCCAAGATGCCCAGGTCCTGCAGCAACCCGCGCGCATCGAACGCGGCCTGCATGCCTGCCGCAATGAGGTCCTCGCCACGGTGGAAATCGATGAGCCCGATGTTTGAGACTTCGGGCGAGATCAGGACGTCGACCGGATCGGCGGCGAGCCTGACGCGCGAGATGAAAGCCTGCACGAGGAAGAACGAGTCGCTCATGATCTCGAGATAGCCCGGCCGGTCGGACACCTGATCCTCGGCCAGCCGCCCGGCAAGCTTTTTCCCCGGCTGGGCGGCCTGGCTGATCTGGCTGGCCTGGCCTGCCCCGGAATACCAGAACCTGAGCCAATTGGAATTGGGCAGAGCAGGTGCCGGCGGCGGCGTGCTGGCAAGCTTCATGGTAGCCGGCGGTGCACTCACGAGGTTGCCGTTCAGACTGACGCCGATGATGACGTCCGCCCCGAGCGCCCGGCAGAGCGAGACGGGCAGCGGGTTGACGAGCGCCCCGTCGACCAGCCAGCGTCCGTTGAGCTTCAACGGCGTTATCAGTCCGGGCACTGCAATGGAGGCGCGGACAGCATCGATGATGGAACCGGACGTCAGCCACGTCTCCCGCCCAGTATGCAGCTCCGTCGCCACGGTCGCGAACTTGATGCGAGCCGCCTCGATGGACGTATCCTCGATATTGTCCTCGAAGAATTTCATCACCCACCGCCCCTCGATGAGCCCCGCCCCCGACATCGAGAAATCCATGTAGCGGAGTACCCGGGTCCGGGTGAGCGACTTCACGAGGCCGGCGAGGGCGTCGTGGTGTCCCGTGACATAGGAGGCGCCGACCAGCGCCCCGATCGAGCAGCCGCATACAATATCGGGCTTGATGCCCATCTGCTCGAGCCCCTGGAGAACCCCGATATGGGCCCACCCCCGGGCAACACCGGCGCTGAGCACGACCCCAACTTTGCGTTGCATGCCCTCTGCCCCCGTTCGACGAAACTGCAAATCAAAACAACGAACAATCACTCAGGTAGCGGCACTCGGGACTGGACGCAAATCCTCACGTCGACAGGGCGTCCGGAGTAACGGTCCTCACGATCGTTTCGTCGAGCGCCTCATAGTCGTGGTAGCCGATGGTTTCGTAGAGCTCCTTGCGGGTCTGCATGCGCTCCAGCATGCCGGCCGTGCCGCCATCGCGGCGGATCGCAGCATAAAGCTCTTCCTGCGCCTTCGCCGCGACGCGTAGCGAACTCACCGGCCAGATGACCATTCGATAGCCCATGGTCTCGAATTCCGATGCAGAGAAATAGGGCGTGCGGCCGAACTCAGTCATGTTCGCGAGCAGCGGGGCATCGATCCGGCTTGCGAACTCGCGGAACATCTCGGCACTGGTCAGTGCTTCGGGGAAGATCGCGTCCGCGCCAGCCTCGAGGTAGAGCTTTGCCCGCGCCACCGCCCCGTCCATCCCTTCCGAGGCCGCAGCGTCCGTGCGCGCGATGATATAGAGGTGGCGGCGCGCCTTCCGGGCGGCTGCGACCTTGGCTGCCATGTCTCGTGCGTCGGCGAGCTTCTTGTCGTTCAGGTGGCCGCACTTCTTCGGCAGCAACTGGTCCTCGATATGGACGGCCCCCGCGCCTGCATCCTCGAAAGCGCGAACCATGTTCATGACGTTCAGCGCCTCGCCGTAACCGGTATCGCCGTCGACGAGCAGCGGCAGGCCGGCGGAGCGGGCGATCTGGCGTATAAAGAACGATACCTCGTCGACAGTAATGACACCGAGATCCGGCAACCCCATGGAGGCAGTCATTGCCGCCCCCGAGAGATAGAGCGCCTCGAAGCCGGCTGACTTCGCCTGCAGCGCGGCAAGGCCGTTGTGGGCACCGGGCATCTGCAGGATCCCGCCGCGCTCAACGAGGTTGCGAAAGCGCCGGCCGGCCGGCTCCGACGGCAGATTATCGGCAACGAGATAGGTCATGGGACCACCTGCAGGTTGATCAGACGCTCATCAAGTCGGCAATCCGAGACGCCTTGTCGAGCTTCTCCATGTTGAGCACCGCGTCGATGAATTCGTCGCGCTGGCCGTCGGGCAACACGTCGCGAGCAAGTATATTGAACTTCCGGAGGATTTGCTCCTTGGAGGCGAAATCCTTCTCGCTGCCGCGCGGCGCCTCACGCGTCTCCTTGTGAACGGAGCCGTCCTTGAGGTGAATCTCGACATGCACCTTGTGGCGGAACTTCGAGCCGAGCGCCGTGATCTCCGGATCGTGCACCACCTCGACCTTTCTCGACAGCTCGATGCGATCGGGATTGGTGACACAGCCCTCGCCGAACTGATCGACGAACACCTCGTCCTCGAGCAAGAGCGTGGCGACGCAATAGGGCAGATTGAGCTGCGCCGACGTAAGACCCTCCGGGCGGTAGGGCCAGCCGACGTGATCGACGGTGACCTGCGAGCCGCGCACGACGACCTTCTCGAGCTCATCGAGCGTGAATGGCCGGCGCGCCTGGATGTCCCGGATGGCATCGAGCGTCGTATGATTCGAGCCGACGCAGGAATAGAACTTGAGCGAAATGTTCATCGTCTCGAACACGTCACCGAGCCCCGCCGTCAGTTCCTCGAGGTTGAAGCGATCAGTCGAGCGGGAAAAGGTCGTGCAGAAGCCGCCGTATGGCGCCTCGAACACGTCGATGATGCCGGTGAAGCCGCGCGCCGCGAGCAGGGCGCCGAGCAACCCGCTCTGCGCCGACTTGCCGGCATGCATGCGCTTGACCATCGCGCCGAACTGCGCCGCCATCAGCCCCGCGGACTGCGTACCGGCAATACCGAGTGCATGCACGGTCTGCTCCGCAGTCAGACCGAGGCCGCGGGCAGCACCCGCCGCCGCGGAGAAGACGCCGACCGTGGCACCCGAATGCCAGCCCTGGCCGATATGCTCCTGGCCCATGGCATTGCCGACGCGCGGGCCGATCTCGTAGCCGGCGACCGCAGCGGTGAGGTAGTCCCTGCCCGTCATCATCGGCCGCATCTCGGCTACGGCCGTAAGCGCCGGTAGCGTCACTGCGCCGACATGCAGCACACCGCGCCGGTGCACGTCGTCGAGTTCGAAGCCCTGCACCTGCGTGCCGTTAACCAGTGCGGCGTTGGTTGCCGAGAGCCTGTCGGCCGAACCCCAGAGCCTGCTGCCCTTGGTTGCATCCACTTCCGCAAGCGTCTCTTTCAGTATCCGCGTCCACTCGAGACGCGCGCCGTAGAGCGCGCAGCCGAATGAATCGAGCATCATGAGCTTGCAGCGCTCCCGGACCTCGCTCGGGATATCTTCGAGCCGGAGCCCGGCGACGAACGCCGCCATGCCACGCGTGTATTTGTTGTCTGATGGACCGTGGTCGCTCATCCAATGTCTCCAGCGGACCTGCCAAAAGGCAGTCGATATCGTTGTTTCGGCGCACATCGCCGCCTGCCGCCGTTAGACCACTTGTGCAACCCCCCTGCAAGAGGCCAATATTCCCGCCGGAGACATGCCACTCCCCTCCCCGCCCGACGGCGGCGGACGGCCCGTTGCACGGAGGTTCAGCCACGATGACACTCGCCGAGGAGCTTGCAGCCAGGATTGCGGCGGCAAGGTACGAGCAACTGCCGGTTGCCGCACTGGAGACCGCAAAGCGTGCACTCCTCGACACGGTCGGTGTCACACTCGCAGGCGCCAACTCCGATCCTGCGCGCATCGTGGCCGCAAGTGTCGGCGCCGGCAGCGTCGCCGGCCCGGCACTGGTCTTCGGTCAGGAATACCGGACGTCGATCCTCGATGCAGCGCTCATCAATGGCACTGCTTCCCACGCGCTCGACTTCGACGACTGCTCGAACACCTTAGGTGGTCATCCCTCTGTGCCAATACTACCCGCCCTCTGGGCACTGGCCGAGGAGCGCGGTGCCAATGGGCAGGATTTCCTCCTCGCCTACATCGTCGGCATAGAGACGGAAACCCGGATCGGTCGCGCGGTGAACTTCCACCACTACGAGAAGGGGTGGCACCCGACATCCACGCTTGGTGTCTTCGGCGCCGCGGCTGCCTGTGCCCGCCTCATGAAATTGGACGAGGACAGGATCGCGACAGCGCTCGCCATTGCGGCATCAATGGCATCAGGCCTCAAGGCCAATTTCGGCACCATGACCAAACCCTTCCACGTCGGCCAGTGTGCGAGGAGCGGGCTTCTCGCGGCACTCCTCGCAAGCAACGGCCTGACAGCCAACCACAAGGTCTTCGAGCATGACCAGGGATTCCTCGAGGTCTACAACGGACGCGGCAACTACGACGCCGAGCGAGCGATTGCAGCCTGGGGCGACCCGTGGGACATCATCGAACCCGGCATCGCCTTCAAGCGCTACCCCTGCTGCGCCAGCACACATCCCGCCATCGACGCGTTGCTGGAGTTGCGCGAGGAACACAAGCTGGACGCACGCAATGTGCGCTCGCTCGTCTCCTGGACCCACCCGCGCCGCTTCAAGCACACCGACCGGCCCCGGCCGGCATCCGGCTTCGATGGCAAGTTTTCGGTCCAGTACGTTCTGGCGCGCGCACTGCAGCGCGGCTTCGTCTCGGTCAATGACTTTTCGGACGCGGCAGTGCGCGAAGCTGAGATATCGCACCTGCTGGAAAAGGTGATCGCCGCAGCGCCGCACCCGAAGGCGACACCGGAGGAAACCAACATCTATTACGCCGAGCTCACGGTCGAGACGACGGACGGCCGGACCCTGCACAAGTATGTCGACAGTCCCGTCGGCCGCGACCGCCACCATCCCCTCCCGGAGGGCGCACTCGAGACCAAGTTCGACGACTGCGCCGGCCTGATCCTCAGGGAACCGGTGGTGGCGGATGTCCGGGAACGTCTATTGAGCCTTGAGCGCGAGAACGCCGCATCGGGCGTGTCCGCACTTATTGAACGCGGCCTACACCACGTTGCCTGACAGCGCAATGCTGGGTTACAAGCGGTTGGAAATCAACGAAGCTCGGAGGAGCCCACGGTGAGCGCGGCAGTCGTCTATCCCGAAACACCCGATGTCCTGGTTGTCGGAGCCGGCAACGCCGCACTTTGTGCCGCCATTTCCGCGAGGGAAAATGGCGCCGACGTCCTGATGATCGAGGCGGCACCGGAGGAGGAGCGCGGCGGCAACTCACACTTCACGGGCGGCGCCTTCCGCTTCGCCTACACGGGCGCCGAGGACATCCTGAAGATATACCCCGATATTTCCGAGAAGGAACTCGAGAACATCGACTTCGGCAGCTACGACGAAGGCCAGTACTACGACGACATGTATGAGCTGACGCAGTATCGGACCGACCCCGAACTCTGCCAGGTTCTGATAACCAACAGCTTCGAAACCGCCAAGTGGGTCGCCGACCGCGGCGTCAAGCTGCAGCCGGGTCTCGGCCGCCAGGCCTACAAGGTCGATGGCAAGTTCAAGTTCTGGGGCGGCCTTGCACTGCACATCTGGGGCGGCGGGCCGGAACTGCTCAGGGCGCTCTACGCCAAGGCGGAATCGCTCGGCATCCAGATACTGTATTCCTCGCCCGCACTGGACCTGATCCGCGACGACGAAGGCGTCAAGGGCATCGTGGCGCGCGTCCAGGGCCGGCGGACCGAGATTCGCTCAAAATCCGTGATCCTGGCGTGCGGCAGCTATGAATCGAGTCCCGAGATGCGCGCCCGCTACCTGGGCCCCAACTGGGAACTCGCGAAGATCCGTGGCACCCGCTACAACATGGGCGCCGGCCTCACGATGGCGCTGGCGGCAGGGGCCATGCCTGCAGGCCACTTTTCCGGTTGCCACTCCGTGGCCTGGGACGTCAATGCGCCGGCCTACGGCGATCTCACCGTCGGCGACCAGTTCCAGAAGCACAACTATCCCTACGGCATCATCGTCAATGCCGACGGCGAGCGCTATGTCGACGAAGGGCTGAACTTCCACAGTCACACCTATGCGAAGTACGGCGGCATGATCATGACCCAGCCAGGCATGAAGGTGTGGCAGGTGTTCGACGCCAAGGCGACTCCTCTCCTGCGCAGCGAGTATTCGATCCGCCGCACGACCAAGGCGGAGGCCAACACGCTCGAGGAACTGGCCTACAAGCTGGAAGGCGTCAATCCGGAACGGTTTTTGAAGACGGTACGCGCCTTCAACGAAGCATGCCGCACTGATATTCCGTTCAACCCCAACGTGCGCGACGGCCGCTGCACGGAGGGGCTAGCCGTGAACAAGACCAACTGGGCAAACCCGCTCGACACCCCGCCATTCCACGCCTACCACGTGACGACCGGCGTGACTTTCACCTTCGGCGGTGTCAAGATCACCACCAGCGGCGAAGTGGAGGATACATTCGGTCAGAGAATACCGGGCCTCTACGCCGCCGGCGAGATGGTCGGAGGGCTGTTCTATCACAACTACGCCAGCGGCACGGGCCTGATGTCCGGCGCGACGTTCGGCAGGATCGCCGGCAAAAGTGCCGCAGGCTTCGCCCGGGAGCTTGAAACAATCTCAGTCTAAGAGAGATACGGTAAAATTCCGGATCACAAAGGGAGAGAAACTATGACATCCAGTTTGACACTGAGCCGCGTGCTCGGCACGGCATTCGCCGGCATGACGGGATTGGCGATCGCCGCCGGCTCGGCAGGAGCCGTCGACTTCAAGGGCAAGACAATCGAGCTGATCGTCCCCTACGGTGCAGGTGGCGGCTCAACGATCCATGCCCGCGTGCTGGCGCCGATGTACGAGAAGGCGCTGCCCGGCAACCCCAAGATCCTGATCAAGAACATCGACGGCGGCGGCTCTGTAAAGGGCATCAACTACTATGCCCAGCATGCCAAGCCCGACGGCATGATGATTGCCTCGCTCGGCACCGGCACCTTCTTCAAATACATCCTGCGCGACAAGGCGGTGAACTACGACCTGCCGAAGTTCATCCCGTTCCTGACCTCGCCGTTTGGCATGGTGATCTATGGTCGCACGGATTTCGGCCTGAAGGGCGATCCCATAGCCGACGTCAAGTTCCTCGCCAGCAAGAAGCCGACCTACGGTGGCTCCGGCGCCAAATCGTCCGATCTGCCTGCCCTCTACTCGATCGACCTGCTGAACGTGAAGCTGAATACCGTTTTCGGCCTGTCGAACAAGGAATCCCAGCAGGCGATCCAGCGCGGCGAGATCCAGATCAACTACGACAACATGGCGTCCTGGGCGAAGAACGTTAAGCCGATGGTCGACAAAGGCATCGTCAAGCCTCTGTTCACCATGGGCTTCGAGAACGAGAGCGGCAAGATCGTCCGTGATCCAGCCCTGGCCGACATGATCACCTTCCCCGAAATGTACAAGGCGGTACACGGCAAGGAGCTCGCCGGACCCGAGTACAAGGTGTGGAAGTCGCTCTTCAACATCCGCGTCATGGGCTCGAAGATGCTGGCCCTCGCACCTGGAACACCAAAGGCGATCATCGACGTCTATGTCGACGCGACGAAGAAGGTTCTGGCTTCGCCCGAGATGAATGGCGCCGCCGCCAAGAAGGTTTTCGGTGAGTATCCGCAGAGCACCGGCGAGGCGTCCGTCAGGATCCTGAAGGAGGCCGCCGAACTGAGCGACGACGAGTTCAAGCTCCTGACGAGCTGGCTGCTCAAGGTCCACAACGCGAAGTAGGATCGCGAACGATAGCAATGCGGGCGCCCCTTCGAGGGGCGCTCTGTCCGTCCGGCTCCTGTCGCAAAGCCAATCCCCATGGACGATCTCGTCACCAGCGCGATCCTGCCGGCACTCGCGCAGATTTTCGGCGCCGGCCACATCTACTATCTCGTGGCAGGCGTGGTCATAGGCCTCGCGGTCGGCATCCTCCCCGGACTAGGCGGCGTCGCCGGAATGGCGATCATCCTGCCATTCATTTTCGGCATGGATCCCACTGCGGCACTCGCCATGATGATCGGCGTCACGTCAGTCACGGCGACGTCCGACACTTTCCCGTCCGTTCTGATCGGCGTGCCGGGCAGCTCCTCGTCCCAGGCGACAGTGCTGGACGGCTTCCCCATGGCCAAGAAGGGCGAGGCCGCACGCGCCCTCGGGGCAGCCTTCTCCGCATCCCTGATCGGCGGCGTGTTCGGCGCCCTCGTTCTCACCGTCGCGATCTTCTTTGCCCAGCCGCTTCTGCTGGCGATCGGCTTCGGCGAACAACTGCTGCTGATCGTGCTGGCGCTGACACTGGTTGGCATGTTGACCGGACCGAGCGCAGTCAAGGGCCTCGCAGCCTGTGGCATCGGCCTGCTCCTCGGCTCCGTCGGCTCGGCGACCGCCACCGCCGAGTACCGGCTGACCTTCGACGCCCTCTACCTGACGGACGGCTTCAAGCTCGTCATCATCGGCCTCGGCATGTTCGCCGTGCCCGAGATCATCGACACGCTTCGTCATCGCGACACGATCTCCGAGACGGGCAGGCTCGGCAAGGGCTGGCTGCAGGGCCTGAGGGACACGCTGGAGAACTGGTGGCTGGTGCTGCGCTGTTCCGCGATCGGCTCGGTCGTGGGCGCACTGCCGGGCCTCGGCGGCAGCGTCATCGACTGGATCGCCTACGGCCACCTCGCGCAGACGACGAAGAACAAGGAAACACTTGGCACCGGCGATGTGCGCGGCGTGATCGCACCGGAAAGCGCAAACAATGCCAAGGAAGGCGGCGCGCTGATCCCGACGCTACTGTTCGGCATTCCCGGATCGGGCAGCATGGCACTGCTGCTCGGCGGCCTGCTCCTCGTAGGCATCGAACCGGGCCGCGAAATGGTCGAGGACAACCTGTCCATGACCTTCACCATCGTCTGGTCGATCGCGCTCGCCAACATCTTCGGCGCCGGCATTTGCCTCATGCTCGCCGGACCGATCGCCCGCGTGACGACGATCCGCTATACGCTGATCGCACCATTCCTGATCGTCATCATCTTCTTCGCCGCGTTCCAGGCATCGCAGTCGTGGGAGGATCTGGTCGCGCTCTGTGCCATCGGCATCCTCGGCATCTACATGAAGCGCTTCGGCTGGTCGCGAGCGGCGCTGCTGATCGGCTTCGTCCTGTCGGAGCGCATCGAGGCCGCTTTCTATCGGACGGCGCAGGTATATGGCATGAGCTTCCTGACGCGGCCGACTGCCATGGTGCTCATGGCGATAGTGCTCCTTTCGGGCTATCTGGCCTGGCGGACGAAGACGCGCGTCGGCGAAACGACGCTCGCCATGAAGGACGATGTGAACCGGCTGCCGCAACTCGCCTTCGTTGGCGCAATCGCCGTGGCATTGGCAGTGGTCGCCTATGACGTCTCCGACCTCCGCTGGCTCGGCCGCCTCTTCCCCTGGGTTGTCACGGGCCTTACCGCCCTCGCCGTTGCGTATCTGGTCTGGGCGGTCGCAACCAAGAAGTCACCGCACCCCGTCGTCTACGACACCGATGCGGCAACAGGCGACGACGCCAGCGAGCGAAGTCTGTGGTTCTGCCTCGCCTGGTTCCTGGGGCTTCTGATGGCGTCGGCGCTGATCGGCTTCCTGCTCGCAGCACCGTTGTTCGTACTGGTGTTCCTAATAGTGCTGGCGCGCGCACCAGTCTCGGGCAGCTTGATCGGTGCACTAGGCATATTCGGACTTCTGAAGACACTCGAGACCGCGCTCGCGCTCGAGTATCCTCAAGGGCTGCTCCAGATGTGGAAAGGCACCAACTGGCCTTTCTGAAGCAATCGCGCCATAAGCCGACGTCAGTTCGTGTGGTATATGTCGGCATCGCCCGGCGGCAGCGCGTTGCGGGCGAAGTGGCGGATGTCGCAATGGGTCGCCGTGTACTGGTTCACGAAATAGGGCTTCAGGGGCTCCGTCATCGCCTTGTGCGTCGGGCTGCCGACATAGGCGTTCATGGCGGCCTCGCTCTCCCACACGCTCACCGAGTATCCGGCATCCTTGTCGTTCTGGTCCCTGGCGAGCCACTGCACAACGAGCCCATCGACCCGCCCGCGTGACTCGACGGACTTCTTATAGGCTGCCTCGTAGTCGTCCCACCTCCCGGGCTGGATCTTGCCCCATACGATGCGCGCGAACATGGTGCTGCTCCTTCTCGTCAGTCGAGGTCGAGGTCCGCCACATTCTCCAAGGTCTCGATCGCCTGTAACCGTTCCAGCAGAGCGCGGGGATCCTCGAGCCCCTTCGTCAATGTCATGAACTTGGCACCGATCTCCTCCTCTGTGAAGGGTTTCTCCGGCGTTCCAGGAAATACGTCGATGGTCCGCGAGAGCCGGCGGCCGTCACGAAGAATGACCGTGAGGTCGACGCCCCAGCCGCCGGGCGCATCGGGATTGCTTCGCTCACTGAGCGAAATGCGCTGCGCCATGTCGCGGACCTGCGCGTCTCCGATCAGCTTGTCGTCGAACACAGCGGGGTCGCCGACATCGCGGTAGAGCGACGCCGCCACGACGAACGGGATCGAATACTGGGCAAGCATGATGTCGGCGGGTTCCTTGATGTTGTGGTGGCTCACCATCTTGTCGCTGCCCTCGATCTCGATCGCCTCGATTTCGTCCGCCGTCA
Organism: Pseudomonadota bacterium; assembly: GCA_046048295.1. Taxonomy (GTDB): domain Bacteria; phylum Pseudomonadota; class Alphaproteobacteria; order Rhizobiales; family Hyphomicrobiaceae; genus CBDCWA01. The sequence goes on from JBJOGJ010000001.1 coordinate 16,277, forward strand.
GCTTGAACTCCGACCGCAGTTGACGCATCGCCTCCAGAGGACTGTGCGCGGTGATGTGGCAGGCCGTGCTCTTGAAGCAGATGCGGTCCGCCTCCCAGACTTCGCCGAGCCCGGCAGTCAGCCTGCTGGCGTCCGATTTGCTGCAGAACGCATCGAGCAGGCCGTATTTGCCGTCCAGAACCGTATGCGGCCCCTCGAAACCTTCCATCGCGAGGAGAGTCGCAAGCACGCCGCTTTCCGCCGCACGACCGAGATGCAGGCGCTTGACCATGCCACCCTGGCTTGCCTTGGAGAACGCAAGGAGACCCGAGGACAACGAGCCGGCGATTCCGTAGGCGTCCATGATCTGGCGCTCGGATGCCCCGAGTAGCAGGCAGCAGGCCGTCGCCGCACCGAACGGACCGGTGAGCCCTGGCGCATGGAAACCTTCTTTCTCAGGCGTGTGCAGAGTTGCAACTCCGATGCGGAACATCACTTCGATGCCCGCGACGATCGCCGTGACGAGATCCCTGCCGCTGGCCCCGAAGTGCTGCGCCACCGCCAGCGCAGGCAGCGCCACCGTCGCACCGCCATGTACGCCGAGACCGGGCTTCCTCAGGTTGTCGAGCTCGAATGCATGCGAGAATGCGCCGAGGGCCAGCGAGGCGGGCGTCGGATGAAGTCTCGTCCCCCGCGCGCCCACGACCTGGCTGCGGCCCTCGCGCCCGGCCGCCTGCGCGACCCTCAGCACGCTCTGAGACCACGGCAGTGTGGCTCCGAAAGCCGCGCACGCCACCGCGTCGATCAGGCAGAAGCGCACGGTCTGCCGCGTTGCAGATGGCACATCCTCGAAATCAAGCCCCTTGGCAAAACGGGCAAGCGTGGCAGTGGCGGGTAGATCGGTGGCGTCCATGAGCGTCGATCCTCAGCGGCTGGATGAAGTGCGAGTAAACCAACCTATCACCCCGAAGCCAAGCTCCTGAACAGAGGCTTGATTGAACTCAACATCATAGGGGTGAAATAGTGATCCACTTGCAGGTTCCGTAGCATGCCCACGGGAGAAGTCGGATGGACACAGTCGAGCTCGTCGAGCGGATGTCGGTTGCACTCGCGATCGGCCTGCTGATTGGCGTCGAGCGTGGCTGGCACGAGCGTGAAGAGCCGGAGGGATCGCGCACCGCAGGTATCAGGACCCATGCTCTTGCAGGCTTGCTCGGTGGCGTATTCGGCGCGGTGGCGAGCGGCCTCGGGTCCGGCGGCCCCGTGCTGCTGGGGATGGCGTTCTTCACGTTCTCACTGGCGATCGTTGTCTTCAGGATCAGGGAGACGATCAGCGAGGGGACGTTCGGCGCCACCACCGTCGTCGCAATCATGCTTGCATTCGCCCTCGGCGCCTTGGCCGTACTCGGCGACCTGCAGGCTGCTGCCGCCGCTGGCATTGCGGCAACCGGTCTGCTCGCCGCCAAGCGGCTTCTGCACGACTGGCTCCGCCGGATCACCTGGCCCGAGCTGCGTTCGGGCCTCCTGTTGCTCGCCATGACGTTCGTGCTGCTGCCGCTGCTGCCGGACCGGGACGTCGATCCATGGCAATCGCTCAACCCGCACCGGATCTGGCTGATGACCATCGCCATCGCCGCGATCTCCTTTGCCGGTTATGCCGCCGTACGGATTGCCGGCAAGCATCGCGGCATACTCTTCACCGGGCTCGCTGGCGGCATCGTCTCATCGACAGCCGTAACCGTCACGCTCGCCCGGCTGGCCCGCGTTCACAAGGAGCACACCTCTCTTCTTGCCGCCGGCGTCACGCTTGCCAGCGCCACCATGATGCTGCGTGTGATCGCCATCGTCGGGCTCTTCAACAAGGCACTGCTATCAGACCTGCTCGTGCCGTTAAGCGCCGCGACGGCAGTCCTCCTCGCAGCAGCCTTCTTGAACTTCCGCCAGGCGCAGGCACCGGCTGCCAACGACCATGAAATGACGCTCGATAACCCGTTCGATCTCCGCATCGTCCTGCAGTTCGGCGCACTGCTTGCCGTTGTCCTGCTACTGAGCAGGCTCGCGAGCCGAATGCTCGGCGACGTCGGTGTGTTGGCACTGTCGGTTGTCTCCGGCCTTGCCGACGTGGACGCAATTACACTGTCGATGTCGCGGCTTGCAGGCGGCGAAATCGCCCTCCAGACAGGCGCGCTCGCGATCGCGCTGGCGGTTGCAACGAATATGCTGTCGAAATGCGCCCTCGCGGCTTGGGCAGGCGGCCACGCGATAGGTGCACGCTTCGCCCTGGCATCGCTCGCCGCGCTGGCCGCAGGCATTGCGCCGATCGCCGCCGGCATTTCACGTATATGAGCGAGGTCGGAAATGCCCGAATCAGAAGATGGCTACCAGATCATCGAGGTGCGTGTACGCGCCCGCGGTCAGCTCTTCAACTCGCTAGACCCCTCCCCCTTCATCGACCGCGACCTCGATGACGAAGCGGAATCGCATATCGTGGGATGGGCCCGCGAACTGCCGCAAGCGGCACCGATCCGCCTCCTCATTTACCTGCCGGCGGAAGAAGCCCGGAACGCCACGGCCGAAGGCGTGCCTGCGGCGCTGAACAACTACTTCGGTCTCCGCGCCGATGCCGCGCATCGGGACCTGAAGGATCTGTTCGCGCTAGGCTGGCGCTACCTGGCGATCGGCATACCGATACTCATCTCGTGCCTCACTGCCAGCCAGTTCATGCAGCATGCCCTCGGGCCTGGAACATTCGCACGCATCATGGAGGAAAGCCTCATCATCGTCGGCTGGGTCGCCAACTGGCGGCCGATAGAGACGTTTCTCTACGACTGGTGGCCGATTGCACGCCGCATCCGCCTCTACCGCCGCCTGGAGCAGGCCGACGTCCGTATTGTCCCGGTGTGAGCAGCCAGGGTCCCATCCACGCCACAAATTGACGCTATTCGCGCATCATCTCGCTACTGCATGAACAGGTGGCCGGCTCCGGCGCCTGGGTAACAACGTTCAGCTGGTCCGAATGCTGGCGCTCATCCGCTTCCTGACACGATTTATCGAGCTTGCGCTGGCGTTGCCGCTCCGCCTGTTCCGGTTCGTCATCGGCTCGATTGCCTTCAATCCGCGCCTCGGCCCGGCCCGCTACCTCGTGCAGGCAGGCCTGCTGTATGTCGCGTTCGCACTGGTACTGGTCTACGTCATCGCCCCGCTCCGCGCGGTCACGGGCGCCTACTACGCCGCCGACAAGCTTCACTACGATGCCGAGCGCTGGCTGGCGACCGCCATCTACGACCGTGCCGGCAACTTCGTCGGCACCTATGATCCCCGTCTCGATAGCCAGCGCGACGTCAACTTCACCGATGCGCCGATCGAATTTGCAGACCACGTAGCCAACCCGGATCACAAGTCGATCCCCGTCCGCCAGGTGCCCGAACACTACTGGCGCTGCCTGGTTCACCTCGAGGACCGCTATATCGGCACCTGGGCCAATCCCTACGGCATCGACCTCCTGGGCGTGCTGAAGATTCCCTATTCCACCGTTCGCCGCTCGATCGCATTGCGCCGCCCCAGCATCGGCTTCGGCGGCTCGACATTGCCGATGCAGCTCGCCCGCGTAATCTACAAGACACCGCCAAGCCGCCACGAAAGCGCCTTCGCCAAGCTGCGCCGCAAGCTCTCCGAGTGGTGGCTGGCCCCGGTGATCTACGAGGTGCTGACACCCGGCGGCGATCATACCCCGCTGAAGCAATGGGCAGCCAACCATCTTTGGCTGGCACAGCGCACAGGCGGCCAGTCCCTCCATGGCGTCGAATTCACGAGCCAGATCGTATTCGGCAAGGAGGCGAAGGACCTGTCGCCAGCCGAGCAATTCGTATTGGCTTCTGCCGTCAACCGGCCGATCATCCTGCTTGAGGGCAACGAGAAGCTGAACGCCGTTCGCCTGGATCGCTGGCGCCACATCATCGAGGTCCGCGCCAAGATCTGCGTCGAGCAACTGATGGACGACGAGCCGGCCCAGAAACAGGCGCTGTTCGAGCTTGTGAGGATGGCATCCGGTCCACCGGAGCCGCAGGTGCGCCCGACCCTCCAACAGGCTCTGGAACGCCATGAGCCGCGACTGGCTGAGCGCGCCGAGGTCAACCCGATCATCAGGGCGAATACGCTGATGCCCGCCGGCCGGCTCGGCATACGCGAGGAGATGAAGCAGGCGTTCGGTTATGATTGGCGCTCACGGGTCCGCGGCGTCAACACCACCCTCGACGTCGCAGAGAACCTCGCCTTCAATGTCAGTGTCGAGAAGGAGCTCGCAGCCCTGCAGAAGGCGTGGACTGCCAAGATCAAGCCCGGCTTCACACTCGACCGCGCCCAGATCGGACCTGACCGGCACCGGCCCGACATCATTGTCGTCGCAGCCAATGCGAAGGGCGAGATCGTCCGCTACTTCGAGACCAACCAGACATCGCCATATTTCGGCTCGACCATCGCCCGGGATCCAGCGACCGGCGTCTACAGGCCGTCGCGCGAGCCCCGCCAGATCGCCTCGACCGGCAAGATGCTCGCCGCCATCGCCATCGCCAACAATGGCCGCGATACGATACACTCGCCGTACGCCGACGACTTTCTACCCGCAACCGGCATCGACAGTTGCGCTCGAACGCCGGCCCCCGTACCCGCCAACGGACGCACACGCCAGGCGATCATCGCCTTCGCATGCTCCCTGAACAATCCGATCGAATGGCGCCTCGCGCGCCTCGGCCAGTCGCGCACCGCCAAGCTGATCGAGGCATTCCATTTCACCATGCCGCCATCGACCGGCGCCGCAGACGCGACACCGCCGACGACGGCCGCCGTCCGCGGGCTGGTGTCCGGTTCGCCCCAGCGCGTGCATCAGATGGCAGCAGTTGTGCTTGCATCCCTCACCGGCCGCGGCAATGCCCGCGTGGCACCGCCGACGCTCGTCCATTCCTATGACTTCACCACCCCCGAGAGCGCGGCGGGCTTCGCCGGCCAGTCACGCCTCGAAATCCGCCCGAACGATGTCGTTCATCCCCAGGCACGCCCACTGGTCAAGGCGCTGCTTTCCGCGCCGTTGTGCCAGGTCGCCTACAGCAAGACGATCGGCACGCTGAAGGCATTGGCGCATTGGTGCCATGCCCGCCGGGCCGACCTCTCGCTGCATTTTGCCAAGACCGGTACCTCCGTCACCACCGATCCGGACGAGACCGTCGACACATGGATCGCGGGCGGACTGCAGTTCACCAATGGCGCCGCCTACTCCTACGTCGTACTCGTCGGCACCGGCGCCGGCAGCAGGCCATGGGCGAGATCGCTGCATTCGGGCCAGGTCGCAGCGCCGCTCGCCGATGTCCTGTTGAAAAATCTGGCCGACCTCTCGCGCCGCGAACCGGCACCGAGACAAGAAGTCGCCGCCTCCAGCAGCGGAAGTTCCGACGACGCAGCAACGGCCAGAGCCGTGAAGACCGGCTCGAAAAGCACGTATCAGTCGCTATTCGAGCGATGGGGCCGCAATCCGTTTTCGACCGAATAGCTTGCCGGCAGCGTTGTCGCTGCACGCAAGCTGCCACGCGACCGCCAAAGTCGGGGCTAACTGCAGACAAATTGAAGCACTACCAAACATCCTGGATCACGGGATGGGAAATACGTCTGCGCGCTGCAATGAGGCCATTGCGCGAGAAGCCGTCTCGCGCCACGAACACGGAATTAACGCGTAGTCGGAATAATTCTGACGGCGGGGGTTAGGACGAACATGTCAGTGTCGGGGAACGAGCTGGAAGACGGCTGGAACCGGTCTACGAAAACCGAGCGCGATTGGAAGAAGATCTTCCTCATGATCGGCCTCGGCATCCTGTCCTGGGTGGCGACATACGTCGGCATGCTGGAATTGATCGAATCGAACATGGGCGAGCTGCCGATCGTCCACAAGCTGATCATCGCCGCAGCGGTTGCCATGCTGATGACGATGATTGTCTGGCTCCTCGACCAGATCTTCGCGCCGGTACCGCTGGTGACCAAGTTCATCTATGTGCTCGGCTACATCTTCCTGACCGCCATCTCGGTCGGTTTCGGTTTCGGCTTCTATTGGAAGGTCCTCGAGAGCCGGTCCGAAACGACACGTTCCGCCGCAGGCGCCGTAACCCAGGTGCAAGGCGCGCTGGTTGGCGCTTCCGCACGGCTCGACCAGTTGCAATCGACATTGACGAACCTCACCGCAATCTCGCGCCAGAAAGCCGAGATCGAACGCGAGAAGGGCACCTCCTGCCCCAACTCGCGCCCAGGCGACGGCCCGCGCCGGAAGCTCCGCGATGACGACGCCGCACAATTCTCGTTCGCCTCCGATTTCGTCGCCGGCCGCGCCGTCCAGGTCAAGGGTGAGCTCAAGGCGCTGGACTCGAGCCTCGCCATGATTACCAAGGGCGACCCGAAGACGATGGATGCCTCCGGCACCCGCAACGACTTCATGCGGACGCTGAACGGCAAGCTCGACCGCACCGTCGCCCGCTACAATGCGTTCCGCTCCGATCCCCAGCTTCGCCAGATCCGCGCCAACCTCGCCGAACGGTCGGACAAGACGATGTTCCCGACATCGAATGGCGGCACGTTCTCTTGCCCTGACCCGCAGTTGCAGATGGCACTTCGCGGCGTCGTGCGCGCCATCGACCAGTTGCCGGATGTCGACAAGCCGAAAATCAACGCCGTCGAAGGATCGGAAGCCACCATTGAAGCCTTCCGCCGGCTTGGCGCAACGTTCTATGGCGCGCTGTCGCTGAAGCTGCCGCCCTCTGCAGATGAACTTCGCGAGCGCCAGAAGCGGGCGGTCCTGTCGCTGCAGGGCGGCCAGCAGGTACGCGCCTACGACGGTGAGCAGGCAGGGCTGTCGCAGCGCGACTACATCCCGCTTGCCATCGCCATGTTCGTCGACCTCTGCCTGCTTCTCGTCGCCATGGGCCGGCCGATGAACCGGCTGAACGGTCTCATCCCGACCATGCGCGCGGCCGAACAGGGCCCGATGTACGACATCCTCTCGAAGTTTTCGGAAATTCACAAGACACCGGAAGTGCGGGAGAAGTTTGAGGTGTTCCGCCACGTCGTCTTCGACTTCAACGGCGATTACTACGTCGCCGTGCCGCTCGATGCACCCTACCGCCCGAACCGCAATCACATGTCCGGCTATTCCAAGGAGCGGATGGAGGAGCTGCAGCAGGAAGCCCACCTGCTTGCCAACTTCTTCGCGAGTTTCGAGAAGAAGCGCATCTTCACACGCGTCTATTCGCCGTTCCTCACCACCAAGTCGATCCAGAAGCGGCTCTCCCGCCAGGGAAGCAAATTCGCCTCCTGCGAGGCGTTCCGCATCTACCGCTTCCGCGACGGCGCCTGGTCCGAGATCATCCTCAACACCATCATGCGCGCCGCCCGCGAGGTCGAGGAAACGCGCCGCCGCCAGGCCAAGGCAGCCGGCCCATCGCTCGATGTCCCGGCCACCGCACCGACCGAGCCCCCTGCTGCGCGACCCGAGCCCCGCCGCCGCCACGCCCTCGACCTCGGCGGCCTGGATACCCATTGGCAGCCGGAGACACCCTACGGCGTCGCCCGCCCGAGACCCATCGAGACGGAAAAAGCGGATTTCAGGAAGAACGAGTTCGGCCCCTATGCGCCCGCCGCCTCGCGCGAGCTCGAGGAAGAGCCGGGCGACGAGCGTCTGAACAGCCTGCGCGAGCGCCTCAACCGCTCGCGCCCGAATGCCGCACCCGCCAACGCCAACGTCGCTCCCCCGCATGATGAGCCGGCCTACACCCCCGACGACGACAACGTCGTGCCGTTCGACCCGAGCAAGGGATCCCGCGCATCCGCCGAGCCGATGCCGCGCTTCATAGCGTCGAGCCAGGCCATCGCCAGGGACCATGCCCCCGAAGCGAACCAAGTCGGCGTAGTCCTGACCGAGCGCCAGGCGCGATTCACCGTTCCCACAACCGATGCGATCCTGCCGGCCGGCCTTCGTCACGCACTGGCCGGCGCCTCCGCCGCTCCCAGGGCGCTCGAAGAAGAGCATGAGGACGACAATCCGTCGTTTATCGACGCAATCGTTGAAGCCGTCGGCGATGAAGAGCCAGCGCCTCTCGCGATCACTGCCGAGGAGCCGGAGAGCGATGAGCCGCGGTGAAAAACGAGGCACTTGGAAATGATTATTTAACCACCGTTACGTCAAATAGGTGGGCACGACAACTGGCGGCGCGGCGCCACAAAAAAAGGGATATTGCCAGATGAACGAACCCGGACGTCCGACCCCTGCAACCGCAAGCAAAGAGGATAAAATCAAGGACTTCATCCTGAGCACCCTTGCCGCCACCGCACAGGTCGACGATGCGTCCGTACCCGAGCTTCTGCTGGTCGCCAAGTCCCCCGACAGCCCAGTCGCCAGGGCAGTTGCCGCAGTCGCCGCAGGCTCCGGCGCCGCATTCGGATTGCAGATCGTCTTCGTCGTCAGCGCCGCAGCCGAAGCAGCCGCGATCGGCGAAGCCGATGTCTCGATGTACGCCGACACCGTGGGCGTGATCGACGCCAGCCGGTTCATGGACGTACACGAGCAACTCGTTCTCGGGCCTGCCACGGTCTGGTTTGGCGATTCGATGCGCCGCGAACCCGCCAAGCGCGACGCCTTCGAAAGCTTCCATCGCGACAACGCGACCGCCAGCCGCAACGCGCGCCGCTCGTTTGCCCGCCTGTGGTCCCACTGTACGCCGCTCGCCGTCTCGCGCGGCTCCAAGCCCGCCCTGGCCGACAACCAGCTTGTCGGCATGGCGGCACAGTACGAATCGAATCAGGCCGACCCGGCCGCCGCATCCCAGAAGCCCAACTGATCCAAGGCTTGCACCGAGCAGGCTACCCGCGCGGCGACCAGTCAACTGGCCGCCGCTTTTCTTCTTGCAAGGTCGTCAGTCGTCACCCCGGCCGCCTTTGCGGCCATGCTGTTTGCCCTCCTCGGCGACCTGGCCGGCGTCGGCATCGAAAATGATCCTGTGCGCCCCGGCCAGCGCGACAAAACGGCGCCCGCGCGCCCGCCCGACCAGAGTGAGATTTGCCTCGCGTGCGAGTTCCACGCCCCAGGCCGTGAAACCGGATCGCGAAACGAGGATCGGTATGCGCATCTTGACCGTCTTGATGATCATCTCGGAGGTCAGTCGCCCGGTGGTATAGAAGATCTTGTCCTCCGGCCGGATGCCGTTGAGCATCATGTAGCCTGCGATCTTGTCGACCGCGTTATGTCGGCCGACATCCTCCATGTAGACCAGCGGCTCGTCCTGGCGGCAGAGCACGCAGCCATGGATCGCGCCTGCCGCCAGATAAAGACTTGGCGCCGTGTTTATTTTCCGCGTTAGCGCATAGAGCCAGGAGGTCCGCAGCGTCGCACCATCGTCGAGCGCGATCGTCTCGAATTCCTCCATCAGGTCACCGAACACTGTTCCCTGCGCACAACCGGAGGTCTGTACCTTCTTCTTGAGCTTCTCCTCGAAATCCGTCTCGCCGCTGGTCCTGACGACGACGGTCGCCAGATCGTCATCGTACTCGACTGCCGTGATTTCATCCTCCGGCCGAAGCATCGCCTGGTTGAGCAGGTAGCCGACCGCCAACAGCTCTGGATAATCACCGATCGTCATCATGGTGACGATTTCGCGCCCGTTGAGAAACAACGTAAGTGGCCGTTCGGTAACGACGCGGGTCGTAATCCGGTTGCCGTCGTTGTCGATACCTTCGACCTCCGTCGTCAGCCGGGGATCGTCAGGGTTCGGCGTCACCATGAAAGTCCGTGGACTTGTCGGCATTTAGCAACCTCGATCTGGCATTGACGCGACCGGCAGCTGCAAGCTGGGCGATTTTGCGGCTGGAGCGCGCAGTTAAAAGACGCATTGTTATGGGCCTTCGCGTGCTCGTATAATTGGTTGAAAAGCCATCCGGCCGCAAATCCGGACCACCGCGCCGGACGCGGGGGCAGATCAATCGAGGAGGGTTTCGAAGCATGACCGCCATGGACCGCCGCCACTTGTTGAAGTCCGCCGGCCTAGCGGGCGCTGCAGCCGCTGGTGCCGCAGTCTCCGCTCCTGCACTGGCGCAGTCTGCCCCCACGCTCAAGTGGCGCCTGACATCGAGCTTTCCGAAATCGCTCGACACGATCTATGGCGCCGCGGAAGTCTTCACCAAGGCCCTGGCCGAAGTGACCGACAACAAGTTTCAGATCCAGGTCTTCCCGGCCGGCGAGATCGTCGGCGGCTTGAAGGCGGCGGACGAGGTCATGAAGGGCACGGTAGAAATGTGCCATACCGCCTCGTCCTACTACTGGGGCAAGGACCCATCCTTCGCCTTCGGCACCGCAGTCCCGTTCGGCCTCAACTCACGCATGCAGTCGGCCTGGGTCGAGGAAGGCGGCGGCGGCGAGCTGCTCGCCAAGTTCTACGCCAAGCACAAGATCTACAATCTCGCAGGCGGCAACACGGGTGCCCAGATGGGCGGCTGGTACCGCAAGGAGATCAAGACACCAGCGGATTTCCGCGGTCTCAAGATGCGCATAGGCGGCTTCGGCGGCCAGATCATCTCGAAGCTCGGCGCCGTGCCCCAGCAGATCTCGGGTGGTGAAATCTATCAGTCGCTCGAGAAGAACACCATCGACGCCACCGAATGGGGCGGACCGTACGATGACGAGAAGCTCGGCTTCTACAAGATCGCCAAGTATTACTACTATCCGGGCTGGTGGGAAGGCGGCGCCATGCTGAACTTCTTCATCAATTTGGACAAGTGGAACGAGCTGCCCAAGAGCTACCAGGCTGCGGTTCGCAGCGCCGCAGCACTCGCCCACACGACCATGCAGGCCCGCTACGACGTACAGAACCCAGGGGCGCTGAAGCGGCTGGTTGCGGCGGGCGCGGTGCTGCGCCCGTTCTCGGAGGAAGTCCTGGATGCCTGCTTCGAGGCAGCCAACGAAGTGTATGCGGAAACCTCTGCCAAGAACGCCGATTTCAAGGCGCTGTACGAATCCATGAAGGCCTTCCGCGCCGACGCCTACCTGTGGCAGCAGATCTCCGAGAACACCTACGACACCTACATGATGATCCAGCAGCGCAAGCGGAAACTCTGAGCCGATCACTTCGGCGCCGGGATCTCGGGTGGCTTGCCAAGATCGAGCGACGGCGGCGCGGTTGGCAGGCCCAGGCCCGCAGGCCCGCCCGGCGGCAGCGAAAGCCCGCTCGGCGGCGCCGGCCCGTCCTTGCCGAATACAGGCGCCGGGATCTCGATCGTAGCCGGATCGACCTTCGGCCCCTCTTCCTTGTAGTGGGTAACGAGCCCCGGAAACGCGATGACGATCGCGATCATGATCGCCTGCAGCACGATGAAGGCAATGGCACCGCGATAGATCTCCAGCGTACCGACCGCCTTGATGGCGCGCCCCGTCAGCTTGTCGACGTAGTCCGAGGCAGGCGCAATCGAGCGCAGGTAGAACAGTGCGAATCCAAACGGCGGCGTCAGGAAGCTGGTTTGCAGGTTCATTGCGATGATGACGCCGAACCAGATCAGATCGATGTCGAGCTTGGCGGCAACCGGTGCCAGCAACGGGATCACGATGAAGGCGATTTCGAAGAAGTCGAGGAAACAGCCGAGCACGAAGACGAGAATATTGACGAAGATGAGAAACCCGATCTGGCCACCGGGCAGGTTGAGCAGCAGGTTCTCGATCCAGACATGCCCGTTGACCCCGTAGAAGGTGAGCGAGAAGACACGCGCGCCGATCAGGATGAACATTACGAATGTCGCCAGCCTGGCCGTCGCCTCGACCGACTGTCGGAGCATGTCGAAGGAAAGCCGCCCCTTCGCGAAGGCCAGGAGCACCGCGCCGGCAGCCCCCATCGCACCGCCCTCGGTCGGGGTCGCGATGCCGAGGAATATCGTCCCGAGCACCAGGAAGATCAGCGCCAGCGGCGGGATCAGCACCATCACGATCTGCTGCGTGAGGCGTGAAAGCAGCCCGAGCTTCAGCCAATGGTCACCCAGCGCCGCCGCGTAGGCCGCGAGCACGCCAACCGCAGCACCCCACACGGCCGCACCCTGCGTGACGAACGTCGAGAAATACATCGTCGCCCCGTACGCGATACCGACTGCCACAATCACCATCGACGGCAGCGACCACCCGCCCGGCCCGAGCGTACGCGTTTCCGGCGGCATCGCCGGCGCGGCAGCCGGATTGACCAGCGTCAGGCCGAAAACATAGAGGCAGTAGATGCCGGTGAGGATGAGGCCCGGCAGCAGCGCCCCGGCGTACATGTCGCCGACCGAGCGCCCGAGCTGATCAGCCATCACGATCAGCACCAGCGACGGTGGAATGATCTGGGCGAGCGTTCCGGCAGCCGCTATGGAACCCGTGGCGAGCGTGCGACTGTAGCCATAGCGCAGCATCACCGGTAGCGAGATGAGCCCCATCGCGATCACTGATGCCGCGACCACGCCCGTGGTGGCCGCCAGTACGGCACCGACGAGGATCGCCGCATAGGCGAGCCCACCCCGGACAGGTCCGAACAGCTGCCCGACGGTCTCCAACAGATCCTCCGCCATCCCGGAGCGTTCGAGCACGAGCCCCATGAACGTGAAGAACGGAATGGCGAGCAGGGTCTCACTGCCCATCACGTCCAAAATGCGGTTGGGCAGGGCCTGCAGGAGCGGCCAGGACAGATTGATCTGGTCAGGCGCAAGATGGGCGAGTTCGACGCCGATGATGAAGAAGATGAGGCCGTGCGCCGCGAGCGTGAAAGCCACCGGGTAGCCGAGAAGCAGCAAGAGTACGAGCGAGAAGAACATGATCGGAGCGAGATTTTCGGCAATGAGCGCGATCATGCCTGCCCCTCCGGCTCGTCGAGGGCGCCCGAGATGACCAGCGCCCGGCGCACGATCTCCGCGATCGCTTGCATCAGCAGCAGCAGAAAGCCAGCCAGTATGAGCGCCTTGGCAGGCCAGACCACGAGCCCGCCCGCGTTGTAGCTCATCTCGCCCTCGGCCCACGACGAAATGACATAGGGCACCCCGAGCCAGACCATCAGGATGCAGAAGGGAAGCAATAGCAGCAGATGGCAGAACAGATCGATCAGGTCGCGTGCCCACTTGCTGAGCCGTTGCGAGACGACGTCGATGCGAACATGGCCGTTGTTCTTCAGCACCCACGCGGCACCCAGCATGAATACCGCCCCGAACAGGTACCACTGCAGCTCGAGCCACGCGTTGGAGCTGGTATCAAAGAGCTTGCGCACGATGGCGTTGACCGCACTGACCGTCACCGCGACCAGCACCAGCCAGGCCACCATCCGCCCGACCCATTCGGTAATGCCGTCTACGATTTTGACAAAGCCGAGCGCGATTTGCATATAGGCCCCCTCCGGCACCGCACGCTGCGTTCCCCTTGCGTGGCGCCACTTTGAAGCATGCTGCGGCGCTCCTACATGACGTGCGGAGCTCCGGCCTTAAGGGCGGGCCTGTCTCCACTCCCTTCGCTGTGTTACGTGTGAGGCAAGCCTTTTGCAAGGCACCCGGTAATGAGGTTAAACCGCCAATGGCAACCACGGAAAGCGACATTCTGGACGCCCTGAGACGCATCAGGGGACCGGATCTCGAGGGCAATATCGTCGAACTGGGTCTCGTCTCCGGCGTTTCGATCACGGATGGACGGGTCTCGCTGGCTATTACCGTACCGCCGGAGCGGGCGGCAGAGCTCGAACCGTTGCGACAGGCCGCTGAGAAAGTCGTGCAGGAATTGCCAGGCGTCACCTCGGCGCTGGTCGTGCTGACCGCCGAACGCCCCCAGGGCCAGCCGGGCGCTACAAGCGCGCGCCGCGAATCCCCGCGCGTCGCCGCGGCCCGCCAGCGCGCCGCCGCCCCGCCACCAACTGCCCAGCAGCAACCACGCCGTCCCGATGCGGTGGCCGGCGTCAAGCACCTGATCGCCGTCGCATCCGGCAAGGGCGGGGTCGGCAAGTCGACCACGGCAGTAAACCTCGCGCTTGGCTTCAAGGCCATCGGCCTCAAGGCGGGCATCCTCGACGCCGACGTCTATGGCCCCTCGCAGCCACGCCTCCTTGGGTTGTCTGGCCGGCCCGAAGTGATCGGCGGCACCAAGCTGAAGCCGATGCAGGCCTATGGCCTCAAGGTGATGTCGATGGGCTTCATGGTCGACGAGGCGACGCCGGTGATATGGCGCGGACCCATGGTCGTCCAGGCGCTGAACCAGATGCTGCGCGAAGTCGCCTGGGCCGACCAGGGCGATCTCGACGTCATCGTCATAGACATGCCCCCCGGCACCGGAGACGTGCAGCTTTCGATCGCCCAGCAGGTCCCTTTGTCCGGAGCAGTGATCGTCTCGACGCCGCAGGATCTCGCGCTGATCGACGCGCGAAAGGGTCTCAACATGTTCCGCAAGGTCGATGTGCCGGTGCTCGGCATCGTCGAGAACATGAGCTATTTCGTCTGCGACGATTGCGGCAAGCGTCACGAAATATTCGGCCATGGCGGAGCCGAACGCGAGGCGGAGAAACTTGGCGTGCCATTCCTCGGCGGCATCCCCCTCGACATGGAAATCCGGACCCGCTCCGACTCCGGCCAGCCGATCGTCGCCACCAACCCCGAAAGCCCCCATGCCGCCATCTATCGCGACATCGCAGCGCGGACCTGGGCAGCACTCGAAGCCACCGAAGGCACCATCCGCAAGCCCCCGACGCTCGCCGTCGCCCCGGCAAGCGACGTCCTGAAGATCACGTTCGAAGACGGCGAGACTCACGACCTCACTGCCGAGATGCTGCGCGTCATGAGCCCGTCGGCCGAGGTGCAGGGACATTCGCCCGAGCAGCGCGTGACGGTCGGCGGCAAACGTAACGTCAGGATCAAGGGACTGCGCCCGGTCGGCAACTACGCGGTACGCATCGTCTTCGACGACGGACACGACACCGGCCTCTACGCCTGGGACTATCTCGCACGCCTGGGCCGTGAGAAGGAAGTGCGGTGGAAAGGCTACCTGGAGGAACTGGACAGGAAGGGCCTGAAAAGGGACTGAGCCTAGTTTACCAAACCCGATAGCAGGCGTTGCCAATCCCGAGAGCCGCGGAAGAGTGTGCGCGCATGAAACCTCCAATCGGCAATTGGAAGTTGCCACCGATCCGCGACCTGCCGCCATACGCAGCCGCAGACGCTGCGTTCCGGCTCTTTTGCGAGCCCGCGAAATCCGAGCGTCGCAGCGCCGATCACGGCACGCTCTGCCAACGAGCCCGCTACCACCTCCGGAATGCCGAATGGCGCCGCCTCGAAACGGCCGGTGGCAGTATTCAGACCTACACTTTCCTGCCGGATACGCCGGCACCTAGAGGCACCGTTCTCCTCGTCCACGGCTGGACCAGCGAGGCATCCTTCATGACCGCCATGGTCGAGCCGCTCCGCCGCTCCGGCTTCCGCGTCTGCCTTTTCGATTTCCCGGCGCATGGATTGAGCTCGGGACGCCGTGTCAATCTCGCCGACTGCGCACGAGCACTGCTCTGGATCTGCGAGGCGTTGCACCCCATCGACGCCATCGTCGCCCATTCGTTCGGGGGGGTCGTGGCCCTCTGGGTCGGCGAGGGAGGGCCGCCGCTGCCGCGGCGCTACACGGTTTCGAAATATGTGCTGATCTCCTGTCCAAATCGCTTTACCGAGGTCACGCGCGAATTCGCGCGCCACCACGGCCTCGCGGAACCAGCCCGCCGCGCCTACGAGCACCGCCTCGAACGCGTCGGGCACCGCCCGCTCGATACGTTCACGGCCGCCAATCTCCTTGCGGCAAACGGCAGACCGGCACTTCTGATCCATGCCAGGGACGACACGGAAGTACCGATTTCGAATGCCCGCGAGATTGCAGCGGCGGTAAAAGGGACGGAACTCGTCGAATTCGACGGCCTCGGTCATCGCAACGTCCTGTTTGCGCCCCCCGTGATGCGCCTCGTCATGAACGGGTTGAGCCATGACACCGGATCGCCGTGACGCCACGGCACCTGTTGCCCAAACACGCCCCCATTCTGGTCGACAACGACCGTTGGTTCTTCATAAATTTGCTGGAATGATCATATGATGTGCCCGAGGCACTGAAGACCTGGGCGGCGGCGGTAGGACAGTCGCGTGCCTGAAGGTCATGCTTCGCGACAGGAGGGACTTATGCGCTACGTATGTGATGCGCCCCCGCATACCTGGTTTCAGATCGAGACAGAGGCCGAAGCGTGCATCGAATCGCGCGACATGGGCCACGCTGTCGAGCGGCATTTCCGGATGGAGTGGGATGAGGCATCGCGCAGCTATGTGCCGCCGCCATCGCTGCACGTCGTCGAGCAGAACATCGGCCTCAAGGCGCACATCGAACGCACCATGCCGATGTTCCTGACCCTGCGCGACAACGCCGGCAAGGGCCTTGTAACTGCCATGCTGCCGTCGGCGGGCAGGGAGGATCTGTCCTTCCGCCCGATCGTCGTCGGCTTCGAGAATTCCGATCCCTACGATGAGTTCCGGCCCCAGATCCGCGCCCTCGCCGACCACTTCGGCCTGCGTCTGAACCGCTCGCGCTGCTATCCCTACGGCCGCAATCGTTGATCGAAGGAACGACGTCTCGCAACGGAATGCGGAACGTCGTTCTCTCCTTTCTCACTTCTTGTCCTTGATCCCCGCCATCTCCTTCGTCTTCGCGACGATGTCGAGCGGCGTTCGCGCGAGATCCATGACCCGGTCGGAAAGCTCCTCCCCGGTAAGCGCGTTAATCTCCAGCCCCTGCTTCTTGGCCTCCGCCATGAATTCCGGGTCCTTCATGGTTGCATCGAAAGCCCGCCTGAGCATCTGCACCCGTTCCTTCGGGACGCCCGGTGGCGCCGCAATGGGCCGGCCGAGTTCCGTCGCCGACGAGAAGAAGCTGATGATCTGGCGCTGCTCCTCGGTCTTCGTGAACTTGTAGACCGTGGGCGCATTGAAGCGCGCGATCGGCTTTTTCTCCATGCTGAAGAGCACGACAAAGGCGCCGCTTTCGAACCAGCCGGGCTTTGCCTGATCGAGACCGGAAACAGTCTGGCAGATACCCTGCACCTCGCCGCGATCGATGGCAAGAAGCGCATTATGCGGAGCGTCATAGCCGTCGACGAGCCTCAGCTTCAGCCCGAGCGCACGGTTGAGGATGCGCGGCGTCGTGCTCGGCGAGCTGCCGGACCCAAGACCCGCCACGACCAGCTCCTTCTCGTAGAGTTCGTCGCCCTTTTGCACCGGCACGCCCTTCTTCGCAACGCACACACGGTTCGTGAGCTCGGGCGAGCCGATCCAGTTGAACTCGGTCGTGTTGAACTGTACCGCCGGATGTTTCATCAGCGCCTGCGAGGGGATGGTGCGCGAGAAAACGCCGATCGTCGTCCCATCCTTCGGCGCAATATTGAAGAGGTAGTTCGTCGCCTTGATGTGACCGGCTCCAGGCATGTTCTTCGGCAGGAACGAGGGATTGCCGGCGATGTGCTTACCCATATGACGCCCGATCAGCCGTGCCCACTGGTCGTAGGTGCCGCCAGCCGGCTGGCCGATGATGAATTCGATTCGCTTGCCCTTGTAGAAGTCCTCGCCGTTTGCGGTCAGCGGCGTTGCGAGCAGCAGGCCGGTTCCCAGCAGGGCTCCGCCCCACCGCGGAAATTTGCAGCGTGTCATGTGGATCTCCTCCCTGCTCTGCTAGTCGGCCTTCGCCATCAGCCGCTGGCGGCGCTCGACGTTGACACGCTCGAAGCCATTGACGGAGAGGTCGATGTTGACACCGTCCGGATCGGTCATGCGGACCTCCGCATAGGTGCGGTCGGCCGGACGCTGTGCCGGCGGCGCCAGGTTCCAGTCAGCGAGCTTCGCCTCGATGGCTTCCTGGTCGTCGATCTGGAACCCGATATGGTTGAGGCCGTTGGGCTTGCCTTCGGCCTTGTTCTTGAGGATCGCGAGGTTGATCGTCCCGTCGGTCAGGAACACGCCGCCCGAGGCGTTGCGCCCGACTTCCTCCATCCCGAACACGTCGCAGTAGAAGCGGCCGAGCCGGTCGGGATCGACGGTCACGATGGCGATATGGCGGAGCTTGGGTCTCTTGTCGTCTGTCATCTGTTTCCTCCTGTTATCCGGACCTGCAATTCAGGGCATGCCGACATTGTGCGGCGACGATACCCCGAATTGCGACAGCCGGCGAGGACCATCGATGCCAGTGCACAAATGCCGGGCGAGACAGCCGGCCGCCAAAGTCGGGGCCGGCTGCAAAGCCTTCCGCATCCGCTACTTGCAGCGCGCCTGCGCAACTTCCGCGTTGACGCCGAGATAGCTGAAGGTGCAGGTCATGCCAACCTTGAGAACGTCGGTCTTGGCCTTCTCCCCGCCAATGGTAACCTTGGTTCGCTTGGCGTGAACCTTCAGCCCAAGCTCCTTGCCGGCTGCATCCTTTATGGTGAGGTTACGCTTCTCGATCGCACTGATGCTGCCCTCTGCCGTCTTCAACTCGACGTCCGACACGTCCTTCTGTTCCAGAAGTTGCCGCATCCGGTTGACCGCTGCGGGCGGCGCATTGATCACGGTTGCCACCAGATCCTGCAGTTCCTGACCCGTCATCGGATTGAGATCCATCTTCTGCTTCGACGCATGAGCGAGGAACTCCTTGTCCTTCATCGTGGCATCGAATGCCGCGCGAAGGGCTGCCACCCGGTCCGCTGGCACGTCGGGGGGCGCGACGATCGGACGGCCGATGGTGACGCCGGCCGTAACCAGCGCCAGCGCCTTGCGGTCGTCTTCCGACGTCGCAAACGCAGTAATCAGCGGAACATCCCGGCCCATGAACTTGGATATTTCCGGATCGTTCTTCGCTCCCCATTGAACGAGAACCTCGATCTTCTTCTCCTGGAGCAGATCCCCCTGCGTGGACTTCGTCGAAGACCAGCTATTGGAACCGCGGCAGTTCACTTCGCCGCGTTCGATCGCAAGGTTGATGACCGAGCCACCCGGATAACCGCGGATGATCTTGAATTTCTTGCCTGTCGTCAGGTTGTTGATGATCTGTGGGAACGTCACCGAGGGACTGGTGGCACCGGTCGCGCCGCAAACTACGCCGCCCTTCTCCAGCGCATCGGCCATCGTCTTGATGCCGCTCGCCGCCCAGACGTAGGTTATGTTATTGTCGGCAATCGAGTTACCGATCCAGTTGAACCGGATGGCGTCATACTTGACGCCCGCCTCTCCCATCGTCTGGTCGAGCGGAACTGCCTGACTCAAGGTACCGATGATGGAGCCATCCTTGGGCGCCACGTTGTAGAGGTAATTCGCTGCCCGTCGGCTCCCTGCCCCGGTCATGTTCTGCGGCACGATGTTGGGGTTGCCCGGAACGTGCTTTTCCATGAACCGGCCGACCGCGCGAGCGTAGACGTCGTAGCCGCCCCCTGCGCTGAAGCCGATGATCATCTTCATCGACTTGCCCTTGTAGAATTCCTCGACCGATTGCGCACTGGCCCCGCCCGCCACGAGACAGGCGGCACAAGCTATTGCAATACCATATTTTTTCACGGCACTTCTCCCTTTTTTCTCCGGTGGTCGCCGGCCGGCCGACCACCCCTGACGGCAGCGCGCCGAGGATAGTTCATCAAGGGTCTGTCAACCAGCTTTCGATGGCCAAGAGTGCACGCTATAATCAATAGTACCATAGGGTTTCAGGCGGCTCGTATCCAGCACGTGCGGCACCGGGAAAAGCCGGCAAACAGGGAGATTGCAAAATGGACGGACAATCCGACAAGCTTTCGAGCAAGGACTATCACGATGCGCGCCAGAACAAGCGCGACGAGGCCGAAGCTGCGACGCTTCAGGGCCACCCGGCGGAGTACAAGGGCAAGTCTCCCATCAAGATCAACAAGCTCGGCCACTTTGTCTACGAGGTGACGGACGTCGAGCGTACTGCCAAGTTCTGGCGGGAAGTGATGAATTTCCAGGAGACCGATCGCAACGAGATCGGCATGGTTTTCTTGCGCTGCGGCGCTGACCATCACGCAATCGGCTTGAAGCCGAGCCAATCGCCCCGCCGTCCGAAGAAGGGTGAATTCCTCCGCATGGAGCATCTGGCATTCGAGGTTGATAGCCCTGAGGAGCTTCTCGCTGCCCGCGATTGGTTGAAGGAGAACGGTTTCCCAATCGCGTTCGAGGGACGCAAGGGTGCCGGTGGTAACATGTCGCTGCACTTCAACGATCCCGACGGCTACGAGTTCGAAATCTACTGCGACATGGACCAGATCGACCGTCACGGCCTGCTGCGGCCTGAAGCACAGTTCCGCCGCGCCAACTCGCTCGAGGAAGCCATCTCCCATCCGCTGCCGCCGAAGAAGTGGTGAGCAGGCCGCGCGCCGCAGTACCCTTGCCAGGGCACGGCCAACTGCTAGAGTCGTTTTGACGGGGGATGTTGCATCCCCCGTCTATTTTTGGAGTCGGCCAACCAGAACAGGAACGCACCCGGGGGAAACAACCATGCCCATCCAATCGCTGCCGACCGGCGTCGACATGCACTACAATGTATACGGAGAAGGTGAGCCGCTGGTAATGGTTCCGAGCACCGCGTTGGCAGGCAGCATCTGGGAGCCGTACCAGGTACCGGAGCTTTCCCGCCACATGAAGGTCATCACCTTCGACCCGCGCGGCACCGGCCGAACAACTGCGCCCGACGGCGTATGGACGATCGAGCAGCTCGCCGCCGACGTTGCTGCACTTCTCGACCACCTCGGCATCGAGAAGGCGCACCTGATCGGCCATTCCATGGGCGGACGCGTCGCCCTTGCCTTCGCTCTCGCCTACCCGAGACGCGCAAAGAGCCTCATCATGGCCGCCTCCGGCTCGGGCATCGCAGCGCGCCCCGGTGAGGAATGCGTCGCTGGCGTCTCGTTACGGATGATCGACAATCTCGTAACGCTCGGCTTCGAGGAATACATCCGCCGCGAATTCCTCGAGCGGACCACGTACTTCACCAGCGAGTTCCACAATTCCCATCCCGACCGCGTCCGCGAGATCTACGATCTCGCCTGGAAGCACCATGCAAAATGGAAGCCGTTCCTGCGCATCGTGTGGGCGCGCCAGAACTGGGAGGCGACGCATCGCCTGCATGAAGTGAAGGCGCCGGTACTGGTGGTGGTCGGCGGCGAGGATGAAGGCGGCTCGAATCACTACCGCCAGGCTGAAATTCTGCTCGAGCGCCTGCCGGACGGCGAACAGCTGATATTGCCGGGCCAGTCGCACGGGTTCTTCTGGCAAGCCCCGGACGAAACCAATCGCTGGATTGCCGAATGGGTCAGGCGCCATGCTTGAACATGCGGGGTATAGCGGTAGAGGTCAACGAGGGGTACACAATACCAGCTGATGCGCTAAGCTGCCCACCAACAACGAATCTGGGAGACGCTCGATGACAAACCGCATCTTGAAGCCGGCGCTCGCCTGCACATTCGCTGCTGCGATCGCCGCCGCACCAGCGACGGCGGAAGACTTCTACAAGGGCAAACGCCTGACCGTCATGATCAACTACCCGGCCGGCGGCCCGGCCGACATCGACGGACGCATATTCGCCAAGCACATCGGCAAGCACATCGCCGGTACTCCGACCGTCATCGTCCAGAACATGGGCGGCGCCGGCGGCACCATAGGCACCAAGTACATCGCCGAGAAGGGACCGAAGGACGGCTCACTGCTCGGCATTCTGACGGGTGCGGCCTGGCGCTATGTGAATTTCCCCGAGAAGTTCAAGGTGGACTTCAAGTCATACGAATTCGTCGCCTACCAGCCAGGCACGTCGGTGTACTTCATGCGCACCGAGACGAAGCCAGGCATCAAGCAACCCGCTGACCTGATGAAGGCAGACGGCCTCGTTGCAGGTGGTCTCGGCGCGGAGAACGCCAAGGACATCCTGATCCGCCTGACACTCGACATGCTGGGCGTCAAGTACAGCTACGTTACAGGCTTCCGTGGCAGCGCCGGCGCACGCCTGGCGCTCGAGCGCGGCGAGATCGACTTCTATGCGGAATCGCCGCCGAGCTATCGCAGCGTCGTCGAGCCGAACCTGGTCAAGACCGGCAAGGCGCTTGGTCTCTTCTACGATCCGCGCTTTGTCGACGGCAAGTTCCGCGTACCCAATCAGGTCAAGGGCATGACGCTGCCGCCGTTCCACGAGTTCTACAAGCAGCTCAAGGGCGGCCAGATGCCCTCCGGCCAGCTCTGGGACATCTACCAGCGCATCCTCGCCGTGAACGGCATGCTGCAGCGCATGGTGGTGTTCGCCCCCGGTGTCGGCAGGGCACCGATCGACGCCATGCAGGCCGCGATCGTCAAGCTGAACACGGATCCGGAATTTGCCAAGGACGCCGAGGCGAAGGTCGGCTTCGTACCCGACTACGAAACCGGCCCGAACACCAACAAGGAAGTCCGCGAGGCACTGACGGTGCCCGCCGGGGTCACGGCATTCATCAAGGACTACGTGGTGAAGGGCCATTCATTGAAGGCTGGCGGCAAATAGCAGCGATTGACTGCGCTTCCGACAAGGATCACTCTAGCGCGTCAGAATAACAACCAGGGCAGCGCCCCTCCCGGAGGAAACCATGGCAACCGAAACGAAGCCGACCGAGCAGGACCATCAGGCCGCTGAGGCGAAGATCGTCAAGTTCAGCTACAAGAAGCCGGAAAAGTACGACCGCAAGAAGATTTCCGTGAACCTGGGCCGCACCGACGCTGTGCGCGCCATGGTGCAGGTTATCAAGGAAGGCGGCGAGAACAACCTCCACTACCACTCCAAGGTGGATGG
This sequence comes from Pseudomonadota bacterium, assembly GCA_046048295.1. GTDB lineage: Bacteria > Pseudomonadota > Alphaproteobacteria > Rhizobiales > Hyphomicrobiaceae > CBDCWA01. The sequence continues at coordinate 39,126 of JBJOGJ010000001.1, forward strand.
AATGTTCACCGTGCTTGCCGGCCGGGTCCGCTTCTACGGGCCGGAGGACAAGCCGATCGGGGACTTCGGCCGCCTCGAGGGCGTGATCATCCCGAAGAACGCCCGCTACTGGTTCGAGAACATCGGCGACTGTGAGGCCGAAGTCATGCTGGTTCAGGGCTTCCACGAGACCGGCGCGCCCATGTCCGGCCGAACCGATAGCTCGCCACAGAAGCTGGAGAACGCCGGCATGCACTCCAACGAGTTCAACGCCGTCGTGAAATAGACGGCCGCCACTTCAACGCCCGAGCTTCGGCATCACCTCGTCCGCGAACCGGTCGAGGCCGTCGAGCATCGGGTGGAAGTGCAGCATGACCGTGCCGACCCCGATGTCCTCGTAGCGCTTGAGGCGGTCGGCAACGGTCTCTGCGGTGCCAAGCAGCCCGGCGCCGAGCGCCTTGGCCGCCGTCGCGTTTACGCGGCTGGTCTTCCCGTGCGCCTCGAGTTCGTGCGCTTGCGCGAGCGCATCCTCCATCGTCTTGCCGATGATGACGTGGCCGCTGATACCGAAACCAAGCGTTCGCCCGAGTGCGCCGGCGCGCGCCCTGAGGTCGCTGATGTCGTTGCATATGGTGGCGACGTTGTCTTCGTAGGCTCGATAATCGTTCTGATATGATGCGAACCAATGGTCGCAATATTTTGCGATCACGTCCTTGCCGGCATCGGTGCGGCTCGCCGTGTAGATCGGCGGATTCGGCACCTGCAGGGGCCGCAAAGGCACCTTCGTTGGCGGGCACCGGTAGAAGCGGCCGGAGAACTCGAACTCCTCCTGGCTCCAGATACCCTTCAGAACCTGCACATATTCGTCCATGCGCTGATAGCGGCTGTCCGGATCGTTGACCCATTCCTGGTTGCCGAAGAACTCGAATTCTGCCTGGTTCCAGCCGTTGACCACGTTGACCGAGAAGCGTCCGCCGCTGATCCGGTCGAGGGTCGCGCCCATCTTGGCCGCGATCTGCGGATGGATGATGCCGGGGTGAACGGCCACCATGATCTCCATCCTCGTCGTCTGTGCAGCGAGCGCCGTCGAGAGCACCCACGTGTCCAGATCGGCCCCCAGCCAGCGACAGGCAACAAGCGAAATGTCGAAGCCCAGCGCCTCTCCCTTGCGGAGCACGTCGAGTGCGAACTGGAAGGAGGGATCGCTATCCCCCAACCGTTGGCCCTGGTGCGTTGCCTCGTCGATGCCGGCCAGCATTCGTGGCTCCGGCCGGATCGTGTGAGGCAGAGGCGTCCAGACTCCGAGGCGCATGACTTGGTCCCCCTCCGTCAGGCCCTCGCCTGCGTAATCACGTTGATGAGCGCGGGTGTCCCGGAACGGACAGCTTCAAGCCCTTTCGCAAGCGCATCCTTGAGCTCGTCGGGATGCTCGACCCGGCACCCAAAACCGCCGATCGTCTCTATCGTCTTTTCGTAGGCCGGCGACGGAGTGAGTTCCGTGAGCGGCATCTGGTTCGCAGCCGCCGCCCTGCCGTCGGGATAGACGTGCAGCGTCGCCGTCCTGACTGCGTGCCAGGAGCTGTTGTTGGCGATGATGGTGAGCGTCGCGAGCCCTTCCGCCTTCTGCATGAAATGGTAGGGAACCGGATTGCCGAACATGTAGGAGCCATCGCCGACGGCGACGATCACCTCGCGCTGAGGTGCCGCGAGCTTGGCCCCGAGCGCAGCCCCGAGGGCGAGCCCGAGCCCGCCTGCCTGCGTCCCCCCCATCAGGCTGCCCGGCTCGGTAAGGTCGAGTTGTGCGACCGGCATGCCGAGTTCCGAGATGCAGATCGCATCCTTCGCCTTGAGGTCGTTGAGGCAGGCCGCGATGTAGGCGTTCGAGATCGGCACCTTCTTGGCTGCAGCAGCAGCGGCATCGGCCCGCCGCTTCTGCGCCGCCGCACGCAGCTCGCCAACCCGCTCGCGTCTGGCCGCGATCGACTTCGCATCCGCCCGCTCGCCCAGCGCCGTCGCCAGCCGCCGCATGGAAGCAGCGACGTTCCCGGCCACCGCAATGTCATAGCTGAACCCGATGAACGGATAGCGCGCACGCAGCGGGTCCGCCGACATATGCACGACCTTCGTACCGGATTTGGGCCCACCGAGCTTCGGAATCCATGGCACGGTGCAGTCGATGAGCAGGATCAGATCTGCCTGGTCGAGAACGGCCTGCGGCGGATCGAACCCGAGGTGCATCTCGTGCTCGGTAGAGATGTTGATGTCCTGCGCATCAGCCTGGAAAACTGGCAGCGCAAAACTTCCGGCGAGGTCGCTGAGCGCCCGGAAGCCCTCGACGGTGCGGCCGGCCGACGACGTTATGATCACCGGGAACTTCGCGCGCGCGACGAGCGCCGCAACGGAATCGATTGCCCCCTGCGCGGGTTCCGTTTCCGACGCGCCGCAAACTCTCTCCAACCCCGGATCGCCGACAACCGCAGGATCGGCCAGCACCTCGCGCGGCAGCGTCAAGTATACCGGCCCCTTCGGCTCGCTCATTGCGATGTCCAGCGCCCGGTCGACGACCGCCCTGACCGGCTGACCGGCTCTGAGCTCATAGTCCCATTTCACGAACTCGCGCACCATCCCGCCCTGGTCGAAGCACTCCTGCCCCCAATGGATCGGACGATTGCGGGAAGCCGGATGACCATGCTCGGTGAGTGGGGTGCGCCCGGCGGCAAGCAGAATGGGCACGTTGTCCCGCGCCGCGTTCATCAGGCCACAGAGGGCATTTGCCGTGCCGACCGAGACGTGCACCATGACGGCCGCGATCTTTCCGCTCGCACGGTAGTAGCCGTAGGCCATCGACATCGCCACGTTCTCGTGCGGAACGGTTATGAACCGTGGCACCTTGTCGGCACCCTGGGTCCTGCTGATGGCCTCGATAATGGGTGCAAAATCGGTGCCCGCATTGGCGAAAACGACCTCGACGCCGCGCCGGCCGAGTTGCGAGATGTAGGACTGGGCAGTTATTTCATGTGGCACAGCGGTCGTATCCAAGACGCATATCCTCTCATTGGCTTTGTCGGGATCTGTGGCCCGATGCGTTGCTCGAACTGAAGCACATCGAAGTCTTTCCGGCAATTGCAGGCGCGGCAGCCGCCGGCAGCCTTGCAACGGTCGAACTTCGGAGTTAACGAGAGGCCGCCCTGTCGCGTTTCGCCAGCGAACTTTCCGAGGCCTCTGTGAGACTGCTCAAGTCGATATTCGTACCCATCGCCGTGTTCTTCACGCCGATCCTTCGCTTCCTCGGCGCGCTGTTCCTCCTCGGTTCGGTTATCGCCTTGACCGCGGACTTCTCGAGCACGTCGCATGCCTCCGGCTTCGGCACGCTCCAGATCCATATGGCGGACTTCGCACCCCAGACCCTGGCGGCCCTGAAGCTGGATACCAGCCGCAGCATCTCAAGCTTCTTCCTGCGCCTCTACATGAACGCGCCGGCCTTCCTGAGCCTCGGGCTGACCGGCGCACTGCTCCTCGTGCTCGGCCGCCGCAGGCGTCAGGTTCGCATTTACGCAAATTGACCGAAAGTCAGGCCCATCAGCGAGCTTTGGTAGCTGACGGCGGTGCGACGGAGCGCACCACCGCATCGCGTGCCTGCTCGCCACGGTCGGTATCCGGAGACATGTAGTCGGCGCTGACCCCGAGTCCGAGCAGCAGGACGAGACCGCCTATCAGGGCATACATGAAGCGCCGATGCCTGGAATTGAGCATCTCGAGGTCGGAGGCGTCGAGTTTCGTCTCCTCGGGCAAAGCTGCGAGCCCCAGCAGCTTGCGCGACGCCTGCCGCCGCACGGCACCGACGTCCACCAGCCTGATCCCGGCCCGGGCAGCGATGTCCTCTGCGATGTCGCATATTGGAAACAGCGGATCGACGTCCGCTTCGCTCACGTATCCAAGCGAGTAGGCCTCCCCGTTCTTGTCGATGATGCGCGCTCCGACCATCATCACCGGCGCCAGATAGCCTCCGTAGACCTCACGCCGAAGTTCTACGAGATGCATCTGCGCATAGGGAATCTCGCGCTTGCGGTAGAACATCGTCGGCAGCAACGCCCGCCGGTAGGGCAGCACGAACCGTACCCCCCTCTGCCCCACCTCGATACGTGCCTGGACAGAATTCAGGAGCTCGAAAAGTATGAGCAGCATGATTACGGTGAACGCAACCGCGATGACGCCGAGCCCCCAGGTCTCCAGCCATACGCCCGCCGCGACCCGCTGGTACAGCATCACCGGGAGACTGACGAAGAACGGCAGTAGGATTAGGAACACGAGCGCAAAAAGCGTGATCCGTACCCCGCTCGCGCGGTAGACTTTCGTCACCGGCCTGGAAAGATCCGGCATCACGTTAGAGCTTGCACCCGCAGCCATCGTCCCCTACCCCTCACCAACAGTTGATCTTCCGCAATTCTTGCGCGAAGACCCAGCGTCGATAGACATCCTATATACCGGCAAGACGACGCCTGTAACACCACCCCGGCATCGAGAGGGATCGCCCATGTTCTTTTCGACCAAGAAGTTGACGCTACCCGACCCTGACAAGGCATTGAAAGGTCGGCCAAATCCGATACCAACGGCAAGCGAGCACTTCGTCAACGGAAACCCGCTGAAGGGACCGTTTCCCGCAGGCCACGAAATGGCGGTCTTCGGAATGGGCTGCTTCTGGGGCGCCGAGCGCAAGTTCTGGCAGCTCGGCAACGGGATTTTCGTAACCGCCGCCGGGTACGCCGCCGGCTATACGCCGAACCCCACCTACGACGAGGTCTGCTCGGGCATGACCGGCCACAACGAGGTCGTGCTCGTCGTCTTCGATCCGCGCGCCATATCCTACGAGCAGCTCCTGAAGACGTTCTGGGAGAGCCATGATCCGACACAGGGCATGCGCCAGGGCAATGACGCAGGTACGCAGTACCGTTCCGGCATTTATACCTATTCCGATGCGCAGCGCGAGGCCGCCGAGGCGAGCAGAGCCGCCTACGAAGTCGCTCTCCGGTCTGCCGGACACGGCGCCATCACCACCGAGATCCTGCCAGCCACAGAGTTCTACTACGCCGAGGACTACCACCAGCAGTACTTGGCCAAGGTCCCGCACGGATATTGCGGCCTGGGTGGCACGGGCGTCGCCTGTCCCGTCGGCACCGGCACCACACTCAAGACGTGAGGACAGTGCGATGGGCCTCCTGATAGACGGCGTGTGGCACGATGAGCGGCCCGACCAGTCGAAATCCGGCGGCCGCTTCGTGCGCAAGGATTCAGCGTTCCGGAACTGGATCACGCCCGACGGCAGTCCCGGCCCAACCGGTGCAGGCGGCTTTCAGGCCGAGCCCGGCCGCTACCACCTTTATGTGTCCTACGCCTGCCCATGGGCCCATCGCACCCTCATCGTCCGCAAGCTCAAGGGACTGGAGGACGTCGTGTCGTACGACGTCGTCCACCCGATCAACATCGAGAAGGGCTGGTCGTTCGCTCCAGGCTTTCCTGGCTCGACTGGTGACCGCGTCAACGCCGCGGCGACCCTCGCCGACATCTACTGCCTGGCCGACAAGACCTACACTGGCCGTGTCACCGTACCCGTATTGTGGGACCGCAAGCGCAATACGATCGTCAACAACGAGTCTTCCGAGATCATCAGGATGATGAACACGGCCTTCGCATCCGTCGGTGCAGGCGGCCCGGATCTCGTGCCAGGCCATCTCGAGGCGGAGATCGATTCGATCAACTCCCGCGTCTATGCGGACATCAACAACGGCGTCTACCGCTGCGGGTTCGCGACGACGCAGGAAGCCTACGAGGAAGCATTTCACGGCCTGTTCCTCGCGCTCGATTGGCTCGACCACAGCCTTGCCCGCCAGCGTTATCTGCTGGGCAACAGAGCCACGGAAGCAGACTGGCGCCTGTTCCCGACGCTGGTGCGCTTCGATCCGGTCTACTACAGCCACTTCAAGTGCAACCTGCGCCGCATCTCGGACTATCCGAACCTGTCCGGCTACCTCCGCGACCTCTACCAGACACCCGGCATCGCAGAGACCGTCAGCATCGAACACATAAAGACGCACTATTACGGGGCACAGCAGCGCATCAATCCGACCGGCATCGTGCCTATCGGCCCGATCATTGAGCTGGAGTCGCCGCATGAACGCGGCTTGCTGTCGTGACGGCGCCCGGAATCGGTGGATAGAGTTCGTCGAGCGGTATTGACTTGCCATTCGGCTGCACCAGCCTGCAGTGCAGCCGGTTGAGCGCCCGGGGATGCGACACGCCGCACGAATGGGCAATGATCCCCACGCCGTAGCGGAGCTTCTCCAGGTAGTTCTTCACCCTTACCGCCTTGTCCTCCGGATCGAGACCGCGCTGCAGCCGGCGGTCGTGCGTCGTGATCCCCGTTGGGCAGGTGTTGCGGTTGCACTTGAGCGCCTGGATGCACCCGAGCGCGAACATGAACCCGCGCGCCGAAACGACCGTGTCAGCTCCGGCGCAAAAGGCCCAGGCCACTTCCGCCGGCGTGACGAGCTTCCCCGATGCCACGACCTTGATGCGCTCGCGCAGCCCGTGCTTGACGAGAATGTCGACGACGATTGGCAAGGCCTCACGAATCGGCAGCCCGACATTGTCCATCAGCGGCATCGGTGCAGCACCGGTTCCTCCGTCGCCGGAATCGAGCGTAATGAAATCGGGTGCGCTCTCGATACCCCGCCTGTTGATCTCCTCGCACAGCGTATCCAGCCAGCCGTAGGCACCGATCGCAGCCTTGAAACCCACCGGCTTCTCGGCGATCGCGCGCACCATGTTGATGTAGTCGATGAGCTCGCCGACGTTGTCGATCTCCGGGTGGCGGTTGGGAGAAATCGACGCCTCACCAACCGGAATGCCGCGGATTTTGGCTATCTCTGGCGTTACCTTCGCACCCGGAAGGATGCCGCCTTTACCGGGCTTGGCGCCTTGCGACATCTTGAGTTCGATCATTTTGATCTCGGAACGCATTGCAAGTGATCTGAGCTTTTCCGGATCCAAACTGCCATCCTCGCCACGAACGCCATACTTGGCCGTGCCGATCTGGAAAACGATGTCGCACCCGCCCTCAAGATGCCACTCCGAGACGCCGCCTTCGCCGGTGTTGAGCCAGCAGCCGGCCAGCCTCGCGCCTTTCGAGAGCGCCCTGACGGCGGGCTTCGATAGTGCGCCGTAGCTCATGCCGGAAATATTGATGATGGATTGGGATTGGTAAGGGTACCGGCAGTATGGCCCAAACGTTATGGGCCCCGCCGCGACCGCATCCTCGTCGAGAGTCGGAAATGGACAATTGACGAAGATCGGTGTTCCAACGATCGCGAGGCTACGGGTCGATCCGAATGGCACCGTATTGTCGCGCCCTTCCGAAGAACGGTAGATCCACTCCCGCTCCACCCTGTTGAAGGGCATCTCCTCGCGATCCATCGCGAAGAAGTACTGGCGAAAGAATTCGCCAAGTGTCGCGAATATGTACCTGAACCGCCCGATGACTGGATAGTTGTGGCGGATGGCGTCTCTCGTCTGCCAGATGTCGAGAAGAAATATGACGACGAGAAGAAGCGCAAAAAGTCCGATCACGAACACGAACAGTGTTGCGAGAACGCTGAGGCCCTGCATGGTGAACTGCCCGATGAGATCCATCTATGCCCCCTGACCAGGTTCCGGAAACCGAGTTAGAAAAGTACAGGGGCCATGATAACAGAAACCCCGGCGGGCAGGCCGGGGTTTCCGCTTCAAATCGTTCTCAAAAGTCCGCGAGGCGCGACGTCACACCGAAACGGTGCCGCCGATCCACTCCGCAAGTTTCGTCTTCTGAATGAGCGCGCCCACGTGATGGTCGGCCACCTCGCCGTCCTTGAAGATCATCAGCGTCGGCATCGCCTGGATCCGGTAGCGCTGCGCGATTTCGGGGCTCTTGTCGACATCGACCTTGACCACCTTGAGCCGGCCCTTCATCTCGCTTGCCACCTGCTCGAGCGCCGGCGCCATGGCCTTGCACGGGCCGCACCACTCGGCGAAGAAATCGACGAGAACCGGCTCGGAGGACTTGAGAACCTCCTCTTCGAAGTTCTGCTCGGAAACGAGGGTAGCGGCCATTTCTGTTCTCCAATCTCCGCTGGGCGGACTGTTCGCTGCCGGGAACTTAGGTACCGTCCGCGATAGCGTCAAGCCGTGCGCGATCGAGCTGCCAGAGGCAGGCTTCGTAGCTGTCGAGAACCGAACCCGGTGTCTCCATCAATGAAGGTGTTTCCGTCCAGAGTATGGCCGCCCTCATCGTTTTCCCGGGGAAGATTTGCTGCACTGCAAGACGGTAGGCGGCGAGCTGATAGAGATACGCTGGCGCCACAGACTGTAATGTCGCCGGCGCCGAACGGTTGGTCTTGTAGTCGGCGATCAATACCGTGTCGGGCGTAACGAGGAGGCGGTCGATCTGGCCGGTGATTCGCAGTGGTGCGCCCGACTGCCCTGCGGGTCGGGCCACATTGGCGACGATCGGAACTTCCGCGCGCGCCCCGGGGCCGAACAGATCCCCGAACCCGGGCGTTTCCAGTACGGCGAGCGTCTCGCCGACGATGCTATCGCGTATAGCACGCCGCAGTGGCGCCCCTCGCACCTCGACATAGCCCTCGGCCACGCTCCGACGCTCGCTCGGCGGGACTCCAGGCAGGTATTCGAGCAATGCGTGCGTGATGATGCCCCGCAGCAACCCCGCATCGCGCGACAACATGAGCGGCGATAGGTTTCGCGCCTCGCTCGGGTCGGATCGCTCGAGCGGTAGCGGCTCTGCCGGATCGCCGGTCTCGTCGAACTCGAGCGGCGCCAGGCGGGACGGCGCCAGGGGGATCGTCACCTGTGTCTCTGCCGGCGCCGGCCTCGTCGCCCACTCGGGAAGTGCAACTGACGGCAAATGCCCCCGCGTCTCTACCCGTGGCGTCTCGAATTCCGCCGTCTGCTGTCCGCTCAACCGCAGCACCTCGCCGCCACCCGTCTCGACCTTCTCGAGCCGGCCGTCCAAGGCTTCGCTGATGACATCGTACCAGCAGCCCTTTTCCCGTCCCTTCTTGTTCTCGAAGCCAGCGATGTAGAGCCTGTCACGAGCCCGGGTCATCGCCACGTAGAGAAGTCGGTTTCGTTCCTCGGCCTCGGCGGTTGCGACGTGCGATCTCGCCCTCTCCACGACCTCGATGAGACCGGAGCCTTTCACAGGCCATGCCCTCAGCCCCATTGGCTCGGCCAATCCGTCTACTGCCCCGATGTCAAGCAGGGCAGCACCCCGGGCCCTGCCGGCCGCGCACGTATCGGGCAGAAAGACGACCGGCGCCTCAAGACCTTTTGCGCCATGCACAGTCATAACGCGCACCTCGTTGCGCCCATGCTCCATGTCGCGCTTGAGTTCACGCCGCGCCTTGCGCACGTAGTCAACGAACCCTGTAAGCGACGGTGTCGCGCGGTCGTCGAATGCGATTGCGAGGCTGAGAAACTCGTCAATCGGATCGACTGCCTCCAAACCGAGGCGCTTGAGAAATCGCGCACGCATGCCGTCGCGATCGAGCAGCGAGGCAAAGAACTCGAACGGCGGCTTGATATCTGACTGCGCCCGCCATCGCTTGAGACGATCGGCGGCCTCGCCATACCGCAGCGTTCTAGCGGCCGCACCGAGAAGCGTCGACCACAACATTCCTTTTCGCTTCGGAGCCAGCTCCAGGAGATCGTCATCGTTGAGCCCGAACATCGGCGACTTGAGGACGGTGGCCAACGCCAGGTCGTCCTCCGGCAACGTAAGGAAATCTGCGAGCGCAAGCAGGTCCTGCACCACCACCTGGTCCGCAAGCATCATCCGGTCGGCGCCAGCCACGGCAATCTTACGCGCCTTGAGCGCTGCAACCATTGGCTCGGCGAATGGATACCGCTTGCGAACCAGGATGAGAATATCGCCGGCCGTGATCGGCCGGTTCTCCGACACGATCATTTCTCCGGACTTCAACCAGCCATCGATCGTCTCCGCGATCTTGTTCGCCAGCGCATTTGCGGGCGAACGCGCTGCGGCTTCTTCCACCGGCTGCCAGAGATCGCCATCCTCCACCGCTTCGTGCTTGAACGTCGGCCAGATCTCCACCAGCCCGGCCTGCCCGATCCTGCGGGCATGGTGGCAAACCGCCTCCGCCCCCGCCGTGAGGCCCGGCGTACGTCGCGGATCGGCAAACACATCGTCGACCGCCTCTAGTACGGTCTTCACCGTCCGGAACGACAGTGTCAGCGGCACGCTGCACAAGTCCATGCCGGCGAGCCTCGCAAGCTCTTTGAACCGCGCCCCGGCATCGGCGAACATTTTCGGTGCGGCGCCCTGGAACGAATAGATCGACTGCTTCTCGTCGCCGACGGCAAAAAGCGTCCTCACCTTCTCGCTCGCCCCCGTGCCCGCGAAGAACTCGCGTGCCAGATGATCGACGATCGTCCATTGAAGCGGGCTCGTATCCTGCGCCTCGTCGACGAGTATGTGCTGCAGCCCGCCGTCGAGCTTGTAGAGCACCCACTGCGCGGCGCTGGCCCCCTCGAGAAGGTGAGCGGTATGCATGATGAGATCGTCGAAATCGAGGGCGGCCCGCCGCGCCTTTGCTTCCGAATAGCCTTGCAGGACGCGTTCCGCTAACCGTACCAGCGCCAGCGTGGCACCTATGACGATGAGTCCCTGTCGCTCGCGAACCAGGCGTTCGCATGCATCCCTCGCCCGCACCAGCGGATCGACGATCTCCGGATGCGCAGTCCTGATCGCCTTGGTCACGAACCGGCTGTCGGATCGGGCGAGCTTCTGCTGTGTCAGCAACCCCGCCTCCAGCGCCACCACGCATTCCGGCCTGCTCTTCGCGTGTCGCGCCTCGAGAAGCCGTCGTGCGATTTCCTGGTCGGTCTTACCTCCCCCGGAAAGTATGCCCGCTGCCTGCTCCAGAAAGCCCTGCGGAATGAGACCTGCGATGTCGTCCTGCAGGCTCTCGATGGTCACGTCGTTCCTGACACAGAAAATGCGTCGGTAATGGCCTTCGATGGCCGCAACTGCATCCTCATCTGGCGGCGCCAGCCGGACGATGCCCTCGAGCCACTGTCGCGAACCAATGGCCTGCACCAGCACCTCGTCGAAACCATCCTCCGCCGCGAACGCGATCATGGTGTGCAGCGCCGCGCCAAGCTCCGAGCCCGGTTCCCTCACCGCCTCGCCTAGAACACGGTCGATCGCTTCGCGCCTGAGCTCCCCCGTCATCTCGTCGTCGAGAATCGTAAACCCCGGCGGCACCCCGGCCTCCAGCGGGAAACGCTGCAGAAGCCGCTCGCAGAACCCGTGGATCGTCTGTACCTTGAGCCCGCCCGGCGTCTCGATGGCCCGTGCGAAGAGCCGTCGCGCGGCCTCCTTCTCATCCGCCTCCGGCAGACAGCCAAGTACCTTCTCGAGCGCTGCCGCGAGCGCCTCATCGTCCGCCGTCGCCCATTCAGCCAGGTCTGAAAAAACGCGTGCGGACATTTCCGCAGCAGCCGACTTCGTATAGGTGAGGCAGAGGATCTGGTCCGGCGGTGTACCGCTCAGCAGGAGACGCAGCACGCGCGTCTTCAGGACGTGGGTCTTGCCTGCACCGGCATTGGCGCTGACCCAGGCCGATGCCCGTGGATCGGACACCTTGAGCTGTGCCTCGACCGTCTCCCGGTAGAGGTCGCCACCTGCCCCCATACTCTTCGCCAGCACCTCCGTCATTCGCTCTCCTGCCCGACGCTTCCCGCCCACTCGCCCACACGGGCAAGCAGGGCGTAGTCGTCGTACATGTAACTGAAACGCGACCGTCGCAGCGCGGCATAGGGTGTCGAAGGATCGTCGAACTGTGCAATCAGGCGTTCAAGCCCCTTTTGCGCCTCGCGCGCAAGAGTCTCGACATCGACCGATACAACCGCTTCCTCCGCACCGGGCGGCTCTGCACCGGATGCCGATATGTAGGCAAGCCCGGCAACTTGCACCTTCCCGAGTTCCCTGAACCCGCCGAGCAGCGCAATCGCCGCCTCCAGCGGCAGCTGCGGCGCATCTCCCGCTGCCGCCTGCTTGGCCAGCGTCTTCAGGCTCTGCACTGACATCGTCTTGTAGTCGGTTATGACGACGCCATCTGACCGCAGGTCGATCCGGTCGGCTCGCGCCTTGAGCGAGAACGGCCCTGCCGGCCCATCGAGCATGATGTCGCCATCGACTTCCACGAGAAGGCGCGTCGTACCCTTCCGGCGCCCCGTCTCCGAATCCGCGAACCAGTCCGCAAAGCGTTGAAAGCGGGGAACCCAGAACGCGGCGATACGATTGTCCTGGCTCCATCGCGCGAGAATTTCACGCGCAATGTCGAGCAGTTCCGCCTTGGCATCGTCCGGCAGCTGATTTGGGTAGCGACAGCCGAATTCCGACAGCGCTGCATGGATAAGGCTGCCCCGAAGCGCCGCATTGGGCTGCGTACCGAGCGCAGTCAGCGGCTGCAGGTTGAGGATCTTGGACGCATAGATCGCATAGGGGTTCTGCACCCAGCGCTCCACGTCGCTGACGCTCATCGAGCGTGGGCGCACATCGACAGGCGGCGCCGGCTTCGGCGGCTTGGCGTATTCGCGTGCACCAACGGCCGAACGGTTTGCGGCCCAACCGACCCACGGCAGCTCGGGTTCGAGCGCGTCGAGCACACCGACACCTTCGGCGAGCGCCCTGATGCGCATCAGCCACCGCGAAGGTACGGCTGGTGCACCGTCCACCTTGACCGCACGCGTGAGATACACCTCCCGGGCCCCCAGCAGCGCCGTGAAGTCGTGGCACGCATGACCAATCCGCTCCTCGGGCTGCGGCAGCCCGAGCTGCTGGCGCATCGGCCGGTTGAGCCACGGCCCCGGGTCGGCTGCCTCCGGCCAGCTGCCTTCGTTGAGCCCGCCGAGGATGACGACGTCGGGCTGCTGCAGCCGCGCCTCGAACGGTCCCCAGATCGACAGTCGGGGATGCACTGGCACCCTCGGGCGGACGGCCTCCCGCACGGCGATGCTGCGATAGAAATCCGGGTAGTCCTCCGCATCGATCCGAAGCGTCGGCAACGCCTCGTCGAGAAGCCCGGCAACGATCAGCTGGGCCGTGGTGCCAGCCTCGCCATCCCACAGTGGCGACGAGACCGGCCGGTCATCCTCATCTTCCGCCAGCCGTGCAAGCGCCTCGGCAGCTTCCATGTGCCCCTTGACGAGCACGGACAGGTCGATTTTTCCCCGCTCATCGAACAACGCCTCGAGCGGTCCAAGTGCAATCGCCAGCCGCTCGACCAGATCTTCGGCGGCAGCGAAGTGCTCGTCCTTGACGCGCCGGACGCCGGCGTGACGTTCTTCCCCGTCCGCGACGCTCGCGAGACCGCGCTGCACACCTTCTATGCCGCGCCCAAGATAGACCGTCCGGAATACCGCAAGCTCAAGCGCCCGCGCCGCACGGCGGATGTCTCCCGCCGCAAGCCCCAGCCTCGCCAATGGATGCTTTAGCAGAGCCATCAGCGGAACCGGCGCAAATCGATGCTGGACCGTCTCCACGATAAGGTCGAGGAACGTACCCGGCAGTGTCTTGGCGAACGGCCGGCCTGCAGAATCGTCGACTCGAATGCCCCACGCCTCGAGCCGCACAGCCACGCGCCGGGCAAGCAGCCGGTCGCGGGTTACCAGGGCCGCCGTGCGCCCCTCCTCCTCGGCGGTTTTGCGCAGGATGAGCGAAACGATCTCCGCCTCTTCTCCCGCCGAACCGGCTTCGATAAGGCTTACGGCCTGAAGCGCTGCACGTACGGCATCCTGGTTCGCCGAACGAACATAGGAATGCCACCGGTCAGTCGTCTGTGCAGGCCGCATCGCCTCGCTGATGAAGGAAAGGCGTTGGACCACCTGTTCATCCGCCCTGCATCCCTGAAGCAGGCCAACGTCGCGCCGTGACACACCAATCGCGTCGATGAGCTTCTTGAGGCCGAACTGCGGATGCTCCGGATGCCCTGGCAATGCGGCCTTGCCTGCAGGCGTGGCACCAGGCGCCGCCGGAGAAATGGCCTCGAAGCTCTCGTCGTCGAGCACCGTATCGAGGCCAGGAAGAACGATGGCACCGCTTTCCAGGCGCGCCACCACCCGCATCAGCTCCGCGGTCGCCGGAATCGATCCGGTCACCCCCGCCACGATCACCGGTCCACCGCTTTTCCGCTTGGCGATCCGGGCCGCCTCCGCGAGCACCAGGGCATTCCGCCGCCCCGCGGGCGAGATGAAACCCTTTTCTTCGAGATAGTGCGGCCAGGTCACGAGAACGATTTCCAGGAACTTCAGCGTCCGCTGCCAGTGTTCCGAGTATTCGTCCGGAACGATACTGTCCAACCCGCCGAGCGAGACGTTTTCCGTCTCGACCATGTCCATCAGGCTCGCCAGCTCACGCGCCAGACCGATGGCCTGCGCCGCGGTCTGCGCACCGGCAGCGCTGTAGAGCTGCATCGGGCTGTCGGGAGGCGCCTCTAGCGCGGCATCGCGCATCGCTTCGGACCATCGCATGACGAGCGAAGTCAGAACGAGATGACGCTCGAGTTCACCTACCGCAGGCGGCACCTCGCCACCGACATCCTCCGCATTGCCTGCCACGAGCGCAGCAATCAGC
>JBJOGJ010000002.1:0-42381 GCA_046048295.1 Pseudomonadota bacterium
CCGGCACGGGCAACCACTCCAGCTGATGGGAGTGCAAATGCTTACCAGGCTCCGCCTCCACCCGAACGCCCAGCTCGCGACAGTGCCCCTGATCGAGGCGGATGCGAGGGAGTATGGGGCATGCGGATGGAACGGGGATAACTCAATCGGATATGGTTAGCGGATGGCTCGGCGGAGCCGAAATGCACAAAAATCGAGCGCCTCCTGCCCAATAAGCAATAGTGCTTCTAATTTTTGCAGTTCTATTGACATGCCACCACTAAAAAGTTTCCATCATAGAGGCAAAGTTTGCCGACCCATCATGTTGGACGTCTGTAAGTAACCAACTTGCGACAAATAGGAGTTTCAAAGACATGCGAGTTGCTGCCGCTTGTGCGATTGCGCTTTCCGCCGCCCTCTTCTCGGCGCCGGCACAGGCGCAGACCTACAACCTGACCCTCTGCGGTGCGAGCCCCGGCGGCCTCTGGTCGCTCGTCGGCGCCGGCGTCGATGCAGCGGTCAAGGCCCAGTTCCCCGGCTCGACCATCACATACCAGACGTCAAGCGGCGGACCGGCCAACATTGTCCAGGTGAAGGGCAAGAAGTGCCAGATCGGCATTGCCAACGATGGCGACCTCGTGTTTGCAGCCGCAGGTCAGCCGCCCTTCAAGACTCCCGTGCAGGGCATGCGGTCCCTCGGCGTGCTGTACGACTGGGCGCCGATCATGTGGATCGCCACCAAGAGTTTCGTGGACCAGCACGGCATCAAGGACGTTGAGGACATCTTCAAGAAGAAGCTGCCCGTGCGCATCGCCTTCAACCGCCGCGGGCTTCTCACCTCCGCCATGACAGAGGCAACGCTCGAGGCGATGGGTGTTTCAGTCAAGGACGTCCAGTCCTGGGGCGGCTCGGTCGAGTTCCAGGCCTCCAACCAGCAGCAGGAGCTCATGCAGAACCGCAAGGTCGACCTGCTCGCCAATACGCTTTTCGAAGGGCATCGCTCGATTGCGGCAATGGCCCAGTCTGTCGACCTGGTGATGCTGAGCGTACCCCAGCATGCGATCGACGCAACCATCAAGAAGTTCCAGCTGAAGCCCTGGACGGTGAAGGCAGGCACCCACCCCTGGCAGAAGAACGACGCCAAGACGGTGACCACCAGCGTCATCATGTTCGCGGACGAGAGCCTGCCCGAGAACGTCGCCTATGACATCACGAAGGCACTCATCAAGAACCCCGGGAAGATGGCCGCGGTCTCGGCAGCGATGAAGAAGTTCACGCCGAAGATCATGATCGACCAGAAGGCGGCTCCGTTCCATCCAGGCGCCCTAAAGGCCTACAAGGAAGCCGGCCTGATGAAATGAGAAGGCAGTCGAACGCCCGCACGCGGGCGTTCGACCGGTCCAGTTCGGGCTATTGCGGATTCAAGGACAATCTGACGGGGAAACATGGGACTGGCAGACCTTGCCTTTTCGACCGGCGTGCGAAGAAATCTCGACGGATGGAAGGGCGAAGTACTGCGCTTCTACGCGTTCTGTATTGCCGGCTACACGATCTATGCAGCCGGCTTCTCCCGCCTCGACGTGCTGTCGCGAAGCATAATCTTCCTTGGCCTGATGCTCGTATTGATCTTTATATTGATCGGTGCGAGCGCACGTTCCGATCCAAAACGCCCGAGCGTTTTCGACTACGCCCTATCGGCTGCGAGCTTCGCGACGTTCGTCTACTTTGCGCTGAATGCGGAAAGCATCGGCCAGCGCATGTCGCTGTTCGATGAGTTGACACTGGGGCATTGGATATTCGGCACAGCCATACTGGTGCTCACGGTCGAGGCCGCCCGGCGCACGGTTGGCATGGGCCTGACGATTCTCGTCCTGGGCTTCGTCGCCTACAACCTCTACGGCCATCTGCTCTCGCCGCCATTCCAGCACGGCCTGATTACTTTCGGCCACTTCATCGACATCATGGTGCTCACCACCGATGGCATCTTCGGCGTTCCGATACAGGTTACCGCGACATACGCCTTCCTGTTCGTGATGTTCGGTACGCTGTTGGAGAAGGCAGGCGGCGGCGAGTTCTTCTTCGATCTTGCCGCGATCGTCTCCGGCCGCCAGCCCGGTGGCCCGGCAAAAGTCGCCGTATCCTCCTCGGCGCTGTTCGGCACGGTATCCGGAAGTCCCACATCCGACGTCGTGACCACGGGCTCCGTAACCATCCCCATCATGAAGAGGCTCGGCTACCCGCCAGCCCTGGCAGGCGGTGTGGAAGTCGCCGCATCGACAGGCGGCAGCATCCTGCCCCCGGTCATGGGCGCCGCGGTGTTCATCATGGCCGAGTTCACCGGCATCCAGTACGTCGAGATAGCGATTGCCGGCCTCATTCCAGCGCTGCTCTATTACCTATGCGTCTATACCCAGGTCCACCTTCGCTCGCTCAAGCTGGGCCTGGTCGGACTGCCGGATTCGGAGATCCCCCGCCTGTGGCCGACCCTCAAGAAGGGCGGACTCTTCTTCATCCCGCTCGTCGTCCTCGTCTGGGCACTTGTCGAGGGCTACACGCCGACGTTCGTCGCCCTCTATGGCGTCGCAGCAGTCATTTTTGCGTGGATCATCACGCCGAGCCGATCGTTCACGCTGCGCGCGCTCTACGATGCCCTGGCCCAGACGACATTCCAGATGGTGGCGGTGACAGGCGCATGCGCTGCCGCCGGAATGGTGATAGGCGGCATCACGATGACCGGCCTTGCCGGCAAGATCGCCGACCTTCTGTTGATTGCCGGCGGCTCGAGTGTATTCTTTACACTTATTATATCGGCCGTCGTGACCATTATCCTCGGAATGGGAATGCCGACGCCGGCCGCCTACGCATTGGCCGCGGCGCTGATCGCACCGACGCTGGTCCAGAAACTCGGCACACCACTTCTGTCAGCACACTTCTTCCTGCTCTACTACGCCGTCATGTCCGCCATGACGCCCCCCGTTGCGGTGGCGGCATATGCGGCAAGCGCCATCGCCGACGAGAATCCGATGGCCATCGCGATGACCGCCGTGAAGCTTTCCATAGCGGCCTTCCTCCTGCCGTTTGCTTTCGTCTATGCGCCAGGCCTGTTGTTGAACGGTACCGCAGTTGAGATCGCCTACATGACGGCACTCGTTGCGAGCGGACTGATCCTGCTCTGCATCGCATCGGAAGGCTACCTCAAGGGCCCACTTCCGGTCTGGTCGAGGCTGCTCGTAGCGATGGGAGGCGCCGGGCTTTTCGTACCTGAATTCTGGACGGACATTGCAGGCGCCTGCCTGGCAGCGATCGGCCTCCTGCCGGTTCTGCTGAGATACCGCAAATCACGAGCGGAAGCGCCAACCTCAGGCGCACCTGGCCAGTAGCACCATGCCTGGGAACCGGGCGATCAGGTTCGGAACGGATAGCGGATGCCCTGGTCGACGCCATGGCGCGTGTTGCGGTCGTAGTCGCGCTGGCGCCGCTTCACATCCTCGATAAGCTCCATCGCTCGCACGCGCACTTCAAGATCAAGCGCATCGCAGGAAGGCTTCCGGCCGATACCGGTGAGCGCCTGATACACCTCCCTTCCACCGGCCTTTGCGATTCGGCCATGGCCCTTCTCATGCTCCATGAGCCGGTCGTAGAAATCATCGAAGCGGCGCCGGTCCTCGAAGCGTGCACCATCGCGGGCGACCCAGCGCGGCATCAGGTAGTCGACCTTGACGATGGTCTCGACGGTCGTGAGCGCGCACGAATGCCCGGTATCGCGGCGGCAATAGCGATAGGTGATGCGCCAGTTCGTGAGACCGGCCGCACGCATCGGCTCTCCATTGTAGTTGACGGCGTGCGGTCGGCTCTCCTCGTAGGAGGCGCGCGCCGCCCGCGGATCGTCGCCGGTCACGTCGTAATGGGCGAGCTGTTCCCGCTCTTTCAGTCCGGTCGGACAGACGCTGACCGAAACGGGCTCGTCGCGGCGGGCTGACTGCCGGTCATCGCGTGAAGACGGTGTCGAGCGGTGCAGGTCCGCAACAAGGCCCTCCGCGAGGGGCGGCACAGCCAAAGCCCCCACGATCGCCAGACCCACCATGACTTCGATGCGCAGCACGCCGAACCTCGACAATCGCTAGTCGCGGCAAGTTCAGCAAAGGTCGGATAAGCCGCCGTTAAGCCACTCGGAGAAATCACCACGAGGCTTAAGAAGGCGCTAAGAACCGTTCCCCGGTGGAACAGGTTCGGAATTTTCCCGGACCGCTGCGGGCGCATCATCAGCAGGCGACTCCGGCGGCGGGACGTAGGGGAGATGGAACGGCGAGCGCTTCCAGGTGAGCAGCACGAAGAGCACCATGTAGCCGGCGATCAGCATGAACCAGGACTCGGGGTTGGTCAGGTGGCTCTTGCCGGCGAGCAGCGTCGTGTCCCGGTATTCCATCAGCGCAAGCGGATTGTCGTAGCCCGGAACACGCGTCAGCAGGCAAATTGCGACGACGTTGTTCATCCAGTGCAGCCCGGTGACGGCGCCGAGACTGCCGGCGCGCAGGAACATCACCAGCATCAGGATGTCGCCGGCAATGAAACTGATCAGCATGAACCAGACATCGACCTTCACATCCGAGTTGCCCGCGTGAAGCCCGCTGAAGAGTGCTGCCGAGGCGAGAATGACGAAGAGCCGGAAAGGCAGAACCGCCCCCCAGATCCGGGTGAAATAGCCCTTGAACAGATAGTCCTCGCCAAACGCCTGCGGCACCGTGACGAGTACTGCGAGAAGAACCCAGGGCAGGTGCGACAGCGGATGCGAGCGGAAACCGAAGCGCTCCGGATAGATGGCGTACTCGATGAGGCCGAAGACCGCCACCACGATGAACGACGCCGCGGCGGCCTTGGCGAAGTCGCTCCACGAGAAGCGCCCGTCGCGCCCGAGGCCAAGCCGCCAGGACTGGCCATGCACCAGCCGCAGCACGATCATGACGGGAACGATGAACGCCAGAGCAGAGAGAATTGCGCTGATGAAGGTCTCGGGCCTGCCAGCGGTGTAGATGGCGTTCTCGTCCATGCTGGCCCCCCGGCCGAACAGGGCAGAGATCCAGACGTCCCCTGTGGCGGCGACCATGATGGCACCGAAGAAGAGCGCAACGAGCATCACATGGCCGAGCAGCGCCCAATACCAGCGCCAGCGGCCGACGCGGTTGGCAAGCAGGGCCGGATCGGGCCCGAGCACACGCGGCCGTGCCGGTGTTTCTTCCCGTCCTCCGGCAGTGCCCTGCGCACTCGGCATGCTCATGACTGGCTCCCCGCTATGCTGCCGACCCGTGGCGATCGAACCTGAACAGGCTATCGCCAGAAATTGCCGCGGGCACAACCGACAACGCGGAGCAAGAGCCGGATAATGAGGTTCCTATCACCCGAAAGTCACGGCATAGACCGGCGGCAATGTATGGGAGACGCATTGCCAGCTCTCGCCCTGGTCCTCGCTCACCCACAGACCACCGGTTGTCGAACCGAACGCGAGCCGCTCGCCCGAGCCGTCGAGATCGAGCGCATGCCGGTAGACGACGTCGTAGGCGTGCTCCTGCGGCAGCCCGTTGACCAGAACGTCGAAAGTCTTGCCGCCGTCCCGGGTCCGCGTGACCACGAGCTTGCCGTCCCGTGGCACGCGCTGCTGGTCCTTGATCTCCGGCACGAACCAGGCCGTGTCCGGGTCGGTGGGATGGACGACGACGGGAAAGCCGAATACCGACGGCTCGACGCCGGTGATTTCGGTAAAGGTCCGGCCGCAGTCGGAGGAGACGAAGATACCGTTGTGGTGCTGGATCCACATCCGGTCAGGCACCGAGCGGCACTGCACGAGACAGTGCACATCCTGCGCGACCGGATCGTTGACATGCTCCGGTGGCACGTATTCCGCACGCAGTCCCTGCCCGCGAATGGACCAGCTGTCGCCGCCATCGTCCGTATGCCAGACACCGCCGGTGGAAACTCCGACCGAGACGTGGGCTGGATTGCGCGGGTCGACACAGATCGAATGCAGGCCCGGAAGATCGGCGCCGCCACCCATCCACTTCGTCCGCAACGGATGATCCCAGAGCGCGCGGCAGATGTTCCAGCTTGCGCCACCGTCGTCCGAACGGAAAAGACCGCCGGGAATGGTGCCGCACCAGAGAACGCCGGCCTCGTCGCGCCCGCCCGCCTCGAGCGCCCAGATGCGCACGGTGGACCACGGCATGACGCGCCCCCACATGTCGCGCTCCTCGTAGCCCTCCGGCGCCTCCGGATAGGTCGGCGTCGCGACCTCCTCCCAGCCGCCTGCGGTGGAACGGTGCAGCTTGACGCCGAAGTGACCATGATCGAGGGCGGCGTAGACGCGCCCGTCACGCTTGTCGGCGAGACAGATCGAAACGTTGTCGCCGAGGAAATCCACGCCGTCGATGCGCCACGCGCCGCCAGCGCGCACCACCGTGAATAGACCCTTGCGCGTTGACACGAATATCCGGTCCGACATGGTCAACCTCCTGACAGAGCCTGGAAGACATAGATGGTGCTGTCCGGCTTCACCGGGTCGCTGAGCCGTTGCCGGTCGCGGATCATTTCACCGTCGACGAAGATCGTCATGTGTTTTCTGAGACCCGACTGGTCATCGAGAACATAGGCTCGCGCCAGCGGATTGGCGCTGAAAACCGCATCGAGCACCTCGGCGACCGTACACCCCGAAGCCTCGACCTCGGGACAGGAGACATGGCGCTGGATGTTGGGTGTGAACCGCACTGTGGCCATGGCAGATTGCTTCCGAAGCGCCTTTACTGGCTGCAGCGCCAAACTCAGCCACGCTATTGGCATTTCTAAGGCTTAAGGGGGAAGGGTCCAAATCTTGAGGCGTTACCGGCGCCTGAGTACGAGACGCGCCGACCCAGAATCTGCAGCGATATGGACGACGAGTTCGTCACGCTGGCGCTCGATCCGGACGCGGCCCTGCATGCCGTGCTCCTCGTTACGCACCGTGCCAATGTAGCGCTGATCGTCCACCTTCGAGATTGACCCGGTCTGCAGCAGCTTGACCGAAGCCGTCGCACACAAGGCTCTGACGGCGAGCACGGAATCAGACTGCCTGTCATAGCTGACCCGGCACTGGACGAACACCCGCTCCCCGTTTCCGAGCAGCGCATAGCCGGGGCCATGCCATTCACCGGCAATGTCCCCCACCACACCTGCCAGCCCGCCAGCGCGGCTCGAAAGCGACATCTGGCCGCTCGTCTGGGCTCCTGCCGACAGCCCGAAACACATCGTCAGAAGTACCAGTACGATCCGCATGTCGCATGATCCAAATCGCCCACCGATCCAGACTACATAACGTTTGTCATATGATCGTTACAATACCATCATCACACTTTCATGAAGCCGAGCATTGCCTGAAGCAGACAGAAACCATTGCGTCGTCGGATGCTTGCCGGTCACCCGGTCGCATTGGAGCCTCGGCGATAGTCTGACATTCGCTTGAGGACTGCGCAGCTTCGAACGATTTCAGGAAGAAATTCAGTGGAGCCCCCATGTTCTCGTCAATTCAGCGCACCCTTTCGAGCAACGCGACACCACTCGGCGTACTCGTGTTCATTGCCCTGGGTCTCACATGGGCGGCACTGATCGACCCCCACAAGGTAACCTCCGAGGTCGCCGCACGCACGCCCACCGGCAATGTCGAAGCACCGGCCTGGCGCCCGCTCCCATCTCCGTCCACGACACTAACCCGCATCGGCTTTGCCTCCTGCCTGCAGCAGTGGCGTCCGGCTCCAATCATGAAATCGGTGATCGCCGCCAGGCCCGAACTGCTTCTGATGATGGGCGACAACGTGTATGGCGACGTCAAATCGCCCGACCTTCGCGAGTTGAACGCCGCCTACGCCACGCTGGCCAGCCACCCCGATTTCAAGCCGGCCATCGACGCTTTTCCATTCCTCGCGACCTGGGACGATCACGACTATGGCCTCAATGACGGTGGCGCGAGCTTCGAGCATCGCGAGGCCTCGATGCGCCTGTTCCGGAGCTTCTGGCGCGGATCGGGCAGCACCGAAGGCGGCTCGCCCGATTCGATCAATCATGCCCGGACGTTCGGACCGGCCGGACGCCGCGTCCAGATCATCATGCTCGACACCCGCTCGTTCCGCTCGCCATTGCGTCGCCGCCTGGCGCCGGTGCCGGGGCTCGGCAGATATGAACCGGACAACACTCCGGGCAAGACGATGCTCGGCGACACCCAGTGGCGCTGGCTCGAGCAGCGACTGCTCGAGCCGGCCGATCTGCGCATCATCGTATCGAGTGTGCAGGTGCTGGCAGAGGGTCACAATTTCGAACGATGGGGCAACCTGCCCAGGGAACGCGCCAAGCTGTTCGACATCGTGAAGCGGACCGGCGCCAACGGCGTCCTGTTGCTGTCGGGCGATCGCCATCGCGCCGCGATCTACCGCAATGACCGCGCTGCGCCCTATCCGCTCTACGAGGCGACGTCGAGTTCGCTCAACAGGGCATTCGCCAACCCGAAAGAAAGCGGGCCATACCAACTCGAGCCGATGTACGGCGAAACGAACTTCGGCATGCTCGAAATCAACTGGGCGGCAGGCACCGTGAGCATCACGATACGTGGCGAGAACGGCGATATAGTACGAGGGCAAATGATAGAACTGCGCGAACTGAAGGCCAGGCAAGAGTAGACAAGAAGGGCAGGGGAAGGACACCATGCACCACTTCGGTTCTCACCTGCCGACGGGCGGCCGGACAGGCCCACGTCCCGATGCATTGCCGGGTGGTCGATGATACGCACCATACTGTTGACCTTCGCTGGAACGACCTCGATTGCTGCAGGGTTGATCTTTCTACCCCTGCCAACGCCCTTCGGACTGCCGCTGATCCTGCTCGGTCTCGGCCTGGTGCTGACTGGCAGCGTGGCTGCCCGGATGTGGACCAGGCATTGGCGGGAATCGCATCGCGAAATGAGTGATCGCCTGCTGCCCTACGAGACGTACCTCCCGGCGAGCGTGCGCAAGGCGCTCGAGGAAACGCACCCCGACGACAAGCCGAGCTGATGTCACCAGCCCGGGTGGCATGCAGGCTTGCGTCGAACCGCCGATGCGTTATGGCATAGCAGCAAGAAAGGCGAGCAAGCGGTCCGGGAATGCACAGCGAGAGCCTCAACCTGCACACCGTCGTCGTCTTCCTGGTGGCTGCCGGCATTGTCGTTCCGTTGCTGGGGCGGCTGCGCATTAGCCCGGTACTCGGCTTCCTCGCCGTCGGCCTGGTCATCGGACCATATGGACTGGCCCGCTTCACCGATTCCGCACCTTGGCTCTCGGCCCTAGTCATCAAGGAAGTGGAAGGCGTCCGCGCACTGGCTGAGCTGGGCGTCGTCTTCCTGCTGTTCATGATCGGCCTGGAGTTGTCGCGACAACGCCTGTGGGCGATGCGCACCGCCGTCTTCGGCCTGGGGACGGCCCAGGTTCTGGTAACCGCGGCCGTAATCGCGATCATCGCGACTTTCTTCGGCAATTCGCCAGCCGCCGCAATGGTCCTCGGCGCGGCATTCGCATTGTCGTCGACGGCAATTGTGATGGAACTACTCATCGAATCCCGCCGCGTCGGCTCGCCGACCGGGCAGACAGTTTTTCCGGTCCTGCTGTTCCAGGATCTCGCAGTCCTGCCGATCGTCCTGATGGTGACGGCGCTCGGCGCCAATACGGGGGGCTCGCCGTTGCTCGCCTTCGCGAGCTCCATCCTGTGGGCAGCGGTAGCAGTGATCGTCATCATGGCACTCGGCCGCCTGTTCCTGCGGCCGCTTTTCCGCCTGATCGGTTCCGGTGCCAACCGCGAGATGTTCATTGCAGCCGTGCTTCTGGTCATCATCGGGACCTCGGTGGCAACGGCGCAGACCGGCCTGTCGATGGCACTGGGCGCGTTCCTGGCAGGCCTGCTGTTCGCGGAGACGGAGTACCGGCACGAGATCGAAGCCGACATCGAGCCGTTCAAGGGCCTGCTCCTCGGCTTGTTCTTCATCTCCGTCGGCATGGGGATCGATCCGGCCGAGATCGCGCGCAAACCGGTTTGGCTGGCGGCGTCCGTCATCGGCCTGTTCGCCATAAAGGGCGCCATCGTATTCGTGCTGGCGCGCCTGTTCGCGCGACCGACATCGGTCGCCGCGGAGTCGGCGCTGTTGCTCGGACAGGGCGGCGAGTTCGCCTTTGTGATCGTCGCCATGGCCAATGCACTCGGGTTGATCCCCAGCGCCGATGCGCAGTTCATGCTGATCGTCGCGAGCCTCACGATGATCGCAACACCGCTGGTGGCACGCTATGCCCGCTGGCTTGCCCTGCGGCTCGAACGCTCCGCGCCGGCAAGCGAGGACCTGGTCCCGGCAGAGCAGTGCGGCCATGTCGTGATCGTCGGATATGGCCGCGTCGGCCGGATGCTCGGCAGCGTGCTCGACGCACAAGGCATCGCCCACGTGGCAATCGACAACGACCCGGAACTCGTCAGGCCGTTGCACGCACAAGGCGCATGCATTCATTTCGGCGACGCACGCCAGCCGCAGATACTGCGCAGGCTCGGCATGGAGCGTGCAGCAGCTCTCGTCGTCACCATGAACCAGCCGGATGCCAACGAGCGTGTCACCAGCGCCGCCCGCAAGATGTTCCCCGAACTCGCGATCTACGCCCGCGCCAGGGACGCGACCCAGGCGACACGTCTGTTCGAGAGCGGCGCCTCGCACGTGGTCCCAGAAACTATCGAGGCAAGCCTGCAGCTGAGCGAACTCGTGCTGATTGCTTGCGGCATGCCGGATGAAGCCGCCAGCCGCCTGGTCGAGACCCGGCGCCAGCACGAGCAGGCCACCCTCGACAACAACCGGCATGGCTAGCCATGGTACCGCTCAACATCGCGCTTGTGGCAGCGGGTGAGGTCTGCCACGATTATGGGATTCCGTGCTGAAGCCGGAACCTGAAACAATACTGATTGGAGGAATCCGTGTCTTACAAGGTAGGATTGGCAGTGACAGGCGCACTGGCGTTGCTGACCGCAAACGCCGCGAATGCGGACACCGTCGCTGATTTCTACAAGGGCAAGACGATAACCGTCATGATCCCTGTCGGTGAAGGAGGTACGTACGACTTCTATGGCCGCCTGGGTGGCGCCGCGATGAACAAGCACCTGCCAGGCAAGCCCACGGCCGTGGTCAAGAACATGCCCGGCGGCGGCGGCTCCGTTGTCACCAACTACATGGCGCAGGTTGCCGCGAAGGACGGAACCTTCCTCCTCAGCATGCACGGCAGCACACCGCAAAGCCAGCTTCTGGAAACCACCGGCATCAAGTACGATCTCCGCAAGTTCCTGATGATCGGCCAGTTCCTGCCGCTCAATTCCTCATTGAGCGTATGGCGGGCTACGTCACCTGCAACAACGATCGAGGAAGCCAAGCAGAAGGAGGTCATCCTCGGCTCGACAGGCCGTGGCTCCTACCAATACCAGCTGCCGGCCCTGCTCAACGAACTCATTGGAACGAAGTTCAAGATCGTGCTCGGCTACAAGAGCATCGGCACCGAGAACCTTGCGATGGAGCGCGGCGAAATCCATGGCCGCGGCGGCACGACGCTAAGCTGGGCGATCACCAAGCCCGATTGGATACGCGACAACAAGATCGCGCATCTCGTACAGGTCGGGCCCCGTCGCGGCAAAGGCTTCGAGGACATCCCACTCGCCACCGAACTCGTGACGAAGAAGGAGCACAAGCAGGCCCTCAACCTCATTTCGGGTGGTGCGCTCGCCGGCCGCTCGCTGGTCGGCACCCCGGGCATCCCGGCTGATCGGGCGGCAGCACTCAGGAAAGCCTTCGACGATGGCATGAAGGACCCCGAGATACAGGAAAAGGCGAAGAACTGGAAGCTGGACCTCGAACCGGCATCGGGTGCGGAACTCGAAAAGATCGTCAACGACATCCTGGATACACCCCCGGAAGTCGTCGAGATGGTCAAGAAGATCGTCAGCAAGTGATCGACTGGATGGAGCGCCCCTCAACTTGGCGCTCCCTCCCTTCAAATGACGCCGTCGGCACTGAGCTGCTTCGGATCGAGATCCTCTAGTCCAAGCTCCTCGAGAACCTCGAGCGTATGGGCACCAAGCCCTGGCGGCGGGCGATCGACGCCCAAGGGCTCGCCGTCGACCCTGAAACCGGTCCTGACCGTACGGATATCGCGACCGACCCCCGCCACCTCCGGAAATTCCGATATCAATTCGCGACTGCGTACCTGCGGGTTCGCGAGCGCCCGAGGCACGGAATAGACTTCACCGGCCGGCACGCCGATCGCTGAAAGCTCGCGCACCCACTCGCCAGCGGAACGGGAAGTGAGCACGCTCTCGAGTTCAGCCTTGAGCAAGACGCGGTTTGCCTTCCTGTCCTCCCGCCCGCGAAAGAGTTCGTTCATGATGAGGTCGCCCCGGCCGATATGCCGGCACAATGCCTCGAACTGCTCCTGTTTGTTGGCGGCGATGTTGATCGGACCGTCGGCGGTCTCGAACGTGCCGGAAGGGGCGGCGGTGAAGTTCTCGTTGCCTTGCGGCTCAGGTTCGATGCCGGCGTTGAGGTAGTTCGAGACCACCCAGCCCATGGTCGCGAGCGTTGCATCCAGCATGGAAACGTCGATGAACGCTCCGCCACCGTCCTCCGTACGCCCATTCAGCGCAGCAGCGATGGCCATGGCCGCCGTGAGCCCGCCGATCGTGTCTGAGATCGGATAGCCGACCCGGTAAGGTGCGGTCTCCGGCCCGCCGGTAATGCTCATGACGCCGGAGAAGCCTTGCACGATCTGGTCGTAGGCCGGCATGTCGCGCATCGGCCCATCCTGCCCGTAACCCGAGATCGCACAGTAGACCAGCCGCGGCTGGCACGAACGGAGGCTCTCATAGCCGACGCCGAGCTTGTCCATGACGCCGGGCCGGAAGTTTTCGACCACGACATCGCTCGTCGCGACCAGGCGCCGGAAAATCGCCTTGCCCTGCTCATGCTTCAGATTGAGCGTCACGGAACGCTTGCCGGCATTCTGCGCCAGGAAGGAAATGCCCATTCCGCGCCGATTGAGATCCTGGTCCGCCCCGAGCTGACGCGCGAGATCGCCACGCCCCGGAACCTCGACCTTGATGACGTCGGCCCCCATGTGTGCAAGCTGATGGCAGCAGAACGGTCCGGCCAGGACATTCGTGAGATCGAGGACACGGACGCCGGACAGAAAGGCACGCGGCATTGGAGCTGCTCCTGCTTGGCTCGTTGAACGACCAAGAAAAGCAGAACGCGGGCAGCAATGCCACCCGCGTCCATATTCGTCCGGTGTCGGAAGTCTGGATCAGTTCACCGTCGTGAGCTTGGTGGCCTTCTCGATTACCGCTTTCGGTGTGTCATAGAGATCGAAGATCGCTGCCTTGAGATCCTCGCCGCTCATCGGCTGCCACTCGATGTTGAGCTTTGCACCCGTTGCGACGACCTCCGGATCCTTCATGGTGTCGAGAAGCGCCTTCCTGAGCGCCGCCACCCGATCCTCGGGGACGCCAGGGGGGGCCGACACCGGACGCGTGATCTCGGCGGGCGAGAACACGTAGCGCATGATCTGCTCGACCTCCTTGCCCTTGTCCTTCACGAGTTCTCCGATCTGCGGCGCGTCGCCGAAGAGTTTCGACTTGTTCTTCATGCCGGTCTGCAGCAGCACCTTCAGGTCGCCGGACTTGAGTTCGCTCATGTAGGAGCCGCGGGCCGAAGACTCGAACATGCCACAGATCGCATGCACCTCGCCGCGCGGCATGGCGAGCATGATGGCCTTCGAGCCCTTGTAGCCCTCGAGCACCTTAATCGGCACGTTGAACACGTTCTTGATGAACAATGGCCACTTGGTGGTGATCGCCTGCGGTCCGGTCGACCCGAAGACGATCTCCTGCTTGGCCTTCAAGAGATCCTCGAACGACTTGATGCCCTGTCCTGCGCCATTCCAGACGGAACAGGAATTGATGTCCTGGTGCAGCGAGCCGATCCAGTTGATCTTCCTGACGTCGAACTTCGCCGCGGGGTTGCCGATGAGCGGCTCGAGCGCCGCGCTGGAGGCAGCAAGAACGATCAGTGTGCCGTCCTTTGCCCCGACGTTGTACATGTTGATGAGCGCCCTGAGGCTACCCGCGCCCGGCATGTTGTCGACAGTCACCGTCGGGTTGCCGGGGATGTGCTTGCCCATGTGGCGTGCCGCAATGCGCGCGGTCGTGTCATAGCCGCCGCCGGCACCGTAGCCGACGCGGAACGTGAGCGTCTTGCCCTTGTAGAAATCACCGACGGATTGGGCAGCCGCCATGCTCGGCAGTAGCCCTGCCATGCAGCCGAGTGCGGCAAGCGCAGCTGTCAGATTGGTCTTCGCCACGATCGATAATCCTCCCATTGTGGATGCGTGTCGGCCTCGGATACTCGTCCGATGCTGGACGGAAATTAGTATGGGACGCCACGATTGACCAGCCGCACGCTTAGAAATTGTGAAAGACATGCAGTCGGGAATTGCCTGGCGAGGCGGACCGGCATCGGGACCAGACAGCGAAAAGCCCGCAGATTGCGCTGCGGGCTCTCGCCTGGAAGTAGAAACCTGCGCGGTACGCGACGTACCGCAACACTCACCTGCTGCAGTCGATATCGACCGTGAACTTGATGATATTGTTCGCCTCGTTGCTTTCTTTTACGAGGTTGTAGGGGTCGACGACTGCGTAGAGTGTGACCTTGATTTTGCCGCGCGCACCAGTAGTCCCGCTGGCGGCAACAGTCTCCCCTGAACGGTTGAGCAGCCGGTCGACCTGGGCCTCGGTCAGGTTGCCGGTAGCCGATTGCTTCTGCGCCCTCTGGTAGGCAGCAGCGGCAGAGCGCGTATTGCTGCCGTAGACGCCATCGATGCCCTTGGTGTCGAAACCGAGATTGGTCAGCGCCCTCTGGATGGCGCGGGTACGATCGGTGGTATTGCTCGTGCGGATCGCCGTCGAGACGCGGAAAGGAGGATCGCCAAAGAAGCGGCCGCGCTTCTCGACGCCCGCACCGACGCTGAACTCGATGCCTTCCTGGTCGAATGCGTCGAGCTGCTCGCCCTTGCTGACTTTCGCCACCATATCGATATTTTCGGGCACGAAGACGGCGAGCATCGACCGCGTCAACCGATCCTGGATCTTCATCGAAGCCCGGGCGTTGCCGATGTTCTTGATCGCCACGCGACCTGTCGCCAAGGCGCCTTCGGTGGAGCAGGTGCCGGCCCGGATCACCGAGTCGTCGACGTTGATGATGAGGTCCGGCCGGGCATCCTGCGCGAACGCAGCGCCTGCCCCAAGGCAGAAGATGGCGGCCCCGGTCAAAACGGTCTTGCAGAGACCTCGCCCAGCAGCAGAAGAATTACCAAACATGTTGCGCCCCGTTCCGTTCCCGCTGATCGTTGATCGAATGACCTGGACCGCCGCGTTCCCCCGCAGGTAGAAATCGTCTCAGGCCGGGATTTCCGCGACTAGATAGCTTTTTTGGAGCGACACCTGTCAATTGAATGCCAAAGGCTATGATGAATTTTACACAGAACAGTTGCTTTTTGATCCCTCAACGGAAACGGTTGATATCACGGCGATCGCGCCCCCTGCCCGGGCAAACCTCGATTGACGCTGATGATTGCGGACCTTAAGCAGTGAACAGAACCACTTGCGTTACAGGCGCCGAAACCACGGGCGCCGACCGGACAAGCACCATGCACGATGACCTTCCCGCACCACTCCTGGCCGCTATCGGCGAGGCACGCGCCTGGCCGTTCGAGGAGGCGCGCAGACTGCTGAAACGGTTGGAAAAACTGGATCCACGAAACGAAAAAACGATCATCTTCGAAACCGGGTATGGCCCCTCAGGGCTGCCACATATCGGCACTTTCGGCGAGGTGAGCCGCACCATGATGGTGCGCCATGCATTCGAAACGCTGACGCAGGGCACACGGCCGACACGCCTGATCTGTTTTTCGGACGACATGGACGGCCTGCGCAAGGTGCCGGACAACGTGCCGAACAAGGAGATGCTCGCCACCCATCTGGATCGGCCGCTTTCCTCCGTTCCCGATCCGTTTTCAAACGAATATCCGAGCTTTGCAGCCCACAATAATGCCAGGCTGCGCCGTTTCCTCGACCAGTTCGGGTTCGAGTACGAGTTCTTCTCGGCGACCGAATGCTACAAGTCCGGCATGATGGACGCGACGCTGCTGCGCATGTTGCAGGAATACGATCGCGTCATGGAGATCATCCTGCCGACGCTGGGAGCCGAGCGACAGGCGACGTATTCGCCCTTCCTGCCGGTTTGCCAGCGCACCGGAAAGGTCCTGCAGGTACCGATGATCGAGCGCCGCCCATCCGATGGGACGGTGGTCTACATCGACCCGGAAACCGGCGAAAAGATCGAGACGCCGGTCACCGGCGGGCGCGTCAAGTGCCAGTGGAAGGCGGACTGGGCGATGCGGTGGACGGCGCTTGGCGTCGACTATGAGATGGCCGGCAAGGATTTGATCGATTCCGTGAACCTGTCGTCGAAGATCTGCCGTGTGCTGGGCGGCACCCCGCCCGAAGGCTTCAACTATGAGCTGTTCCTGGACGAGAACGGCCAGAAGATATCGAAGTCGAAGGGCAACGGCCTCACCATCGAGGAATGGCTCGAGTACGCGAGCCCGGAAAGCCTTTCGCTCTACATGTTCCAGAAGCCGAAGGCTGCCAAGCGGCTCTACTTCGATGTCATACCGCGCGCGGTCGACGAGTATCTCCAGTTCCTGGCCGCCTACCCGGCACAGGAGCCAAAGCAGAAGCTGGACAATCCGGTTTGGCATATCCACGCGGGCCATCCGCCGGCCGCCGAGCTGCCGGTCACGTTCGCGCTGTTGCTGAATCTCGTTTCCGCATCCAACGCGCACGAGAAGGATGTCTTGTGGGGCTTCATCCGCCGCCTGGCAGCCGACGCGAGCGCGGAACGCTATCCATTGCTGGATCACCTCGTCGAGTACGCCGTCCGCTACTATCATCGCTTCGTGCGGCCAACCAAGGTATTCCGCACACCAACCGACGGCGAACGCAGCGCCTTGACCGCCCTCGATGCGGCGCTGGCCGAAGCGCCGGCGGGCGCGAACGCGTCAGAGCTCCAGAACCTGGTATACGAAGCGGGCAAGGCGCACGGCTACGCGGACAACCTGCGCGACTGGTTCAAAGCGATATACGAAATCCTGCTCGGCCAGAGCCAGGGACCACGGTTCGGATCTTTCATCGAGCTCTACGGTGTCGGGGAAACGCGCGCGCTCATAGCGAAGGCGCTGGCGGGAGAACTCGCCGGGGAAACCGGCGGCTCGTAGCGATTACGGCCGCTTGAGCCGCCAGTCTTCGAGAAGCACGTCGATCAACGCGTCGGTGCGCGCCTGGATGACGTCCTTCGTCCACACTTCGTTTTCTTCCGCAGCCTTTTCCGCCAGGATGAGACGGCTTTCCGCCAGCACCTTGCGCTTCACCTCGTAGTCGGCAGTCCCCAATGCCTGGTTTGCCTCGAAGGTGAGCAACACCAGGTTTCCGATCCGGTTGACGCAGTCACCAATCTCGGTAGCGGAAAAATCGCGCCGCCAACTGCTGGTCCGCAATGGATTGCGCGGCAGGATATGCTCGATTGTCAGCGACGTACGGTTGACCGTTCCGGGATCGCGCCCGAGCCGGAGACTGAGAAGCCTGAGTGTCTGGCCGCTGTAATGCTTCGAATAGAAAGTACGGCTTCCGAGATTGTTGATGGCGGCACGCAGAAGCCGCTTCTCGATAGTGAGAAGCCGCATATTGTCGGGAGACGTTTTCGCATCGATATCGCTGAGGAGCGCGATGAAGCGCCGCTCCTGCTCGGTCGGGTCCGAGCCGGCGAGCCGCAACATCCATGCAAGGCGCTCGACGTTCTCGATGAAGCCCGCCGTTTCCTCGTGCTCCGCCCCACGTACGGCGATCCAGTGGAGAACGGGCGGCAGCCAGAACTGATAGTCTTGCCACGAAAGCGTCCTGAGCCGCTCGGAAATGCGCTCACGCGCGGCCCCCGTCCCGACATCGAGATTGACCAACTGGAAGTAATGCCGCGAGCGGGAAAGTAGCTCGTTACGCAGGAAACCTATGCCATCCTGGTTGAGGCTGAAGGCTTGCGCCAGATCCTTCTCGATCGGTTTCGAGGATCGCCGCCGCTGCTTGATCGCCCTGACATGGCGCAGCATCTTGCACAGCGCATCGGCGCCGACGAGCCCCTGGCACTGGTCCCAGATGCGCCCGGCCTCTTCCTGTTGCTCGCGTGGCATCACGGCTATGAGGCTCAATTTAGCGCGCTCGCTCGAATGGAAACCGAGCCCCGTCTCCTCCTCGATGGCGAGCATCGACCACGCCTCGTCCTCATCCGCGACGCCGACGACGAGGACGTGGCAGCGGTCGAGGATGAAGTCGAGCAACTGTCGCCTGCTCGCTTCCTCCGGCATCAGCTGGAGCAGTTGCGTCTTGAGATGGTTGCGGTTGTCGAGCACATATCGCTCGCTCTCGGCGAGATCCCCGCCTGCCGCCTCGGGGTCGATGAGCGTTCCCCCACGCTCCTGCACATACTGTCCGAAGAACGCCTCGAGCAACGGTTGCGGAACGATTCGGAAGGCCGGTCCGGAATTACCGTCGATGCGGATGGCGCGATCCGCGCGCTCTCGAACCTCCTCCTCGGTGGCAAGATCCCTGAGAATTGCAAACAGGATGGTCAGTGTCACGAGGCGCTGCTGACCGTCTATAAGGCTTGCGGAGTTCTGGTCTCCACCGCTGGCGATCCTGATGGAGCCGAGGAAGTAGCGCTGGCTCTCTGCCGCCATGGCGGACCGGATGTCGGCAAGCAGCCGGCCGACATGCTCCTCGCGCCACGCATACGCACGCTGGAACCATGGCAGTCTGAACCGGTAGTCGTCGGAGAACAGACCGCCGACGGTTATCACCGTGGCGCTGACATAGTCCTCGCCCCCCCCCGGACCATTGCCGCCGGCGGGCGGTTGCACCCTCCCCCTGGCCAACCTGCGCAAGAACTCGAACGCCATCCAGTGTCGCCTCCCGACGACAAACACCACGCGCACGCCAAATGGCGCCGGCCTAAGGCACTAAACGGATGTCCTACGTGGCAATTGGAATTGTTGTTGGTTGGCCACGACCCCCGGGCCCACCACACCGCCGACTACACATCCTAGCTCTCCGATTTCTTCGTACCACCGCCAAACCAACGCGAGAAGCCTCGAATGGGAAATTTAGATGAGCCAATCCGTTGGCTGGCACGCGGCAACTGGAATGATCCCGGCAAATCGCCTAAGCCAACGTTCACATGAATGAACACATGGTTCCGATGGATGACACAGGTCTACAAGATTGCGACTGGCGAAGACTGGGAAGCTGCCTGCAGGCGCGGAACGTACGCGGGCTCGGCAGACGACCTTCGCGACGGCTTCATCCATTTCTCGACCGCCGGACAACTTCCCGGAACGCTCGAAAAACACTTCGCGGGCCGTGACGACCTGGTCCTGATTGCATTCGATGCAGCCGATCTCGGCGGCGCGTTGAAATGGGAGCCATCGCGCGGCGGAGAACTGTTCCCCCATCTCTATGCCGCCCTCGACACGACGCTGGCGCATGCCGTGATGAAGCTCGCCGTCGATGACAGCGGAAGACACGTCCTGCCGGAGGAGATTGGCGAATGATTGGTCCATTGACGGAACTCACCCGCCCGCTGCTGTTCGCCCTCCCGCCGGAGCAGGCCCACGAGGCGGCACTCCGTGCTCTCGCGTGCGGCTTGTATCCGAAGGACGACACACCGGCCGCACCGCGCCTGGCTGTCGACATGTGCGGCCTGAGGTTCCCGAACCCGATCGGGATCGCGGCTGGCTTCGACAAGGAAGCCAGGGTCCCGCACGCAGTGCTCGCCATGGGGTGCGGCTTCGCCGAGATAGGCACCGTCACGCCTCTACCCCAGCCCGGAAATCCGGCACCGAGGCTGTTTCGCCTGATGCAGGATCGCGCGGTAATCAACCGCCTCGGCTTCAACAGTGCCGGCCACGACGTCGCGCTGAAGAACCTCGAGCAGTCACCGGCAATCGGAATTGTCGGCGTCAACGTCGGCGCCAACAAGGACTCTGCCGACAGAACGGGCGATTACGTGCAAGGGCTCGCGAAGTTCTGGCGCCGCGCCAGCTATTTCACTGCCAATATTTCTTCCCCGAACACCCCCGGCCTCCGCGATTTACAGGCACCGGCAGCACTCGATGAACTTCTCAGGCGCCTGCATGCCGAACGCGAAAGGCTTGTGGCCGAGACCGGTCTCCGCCGCCCCATCGTCATCAAGATCTCGCCCGATATCGCCGACGAGGACCTCGAACCGATCGTGCGCACCATGGAAAGTCACGCCGTCGATGCCATTGCCGTATCCAACACCACGCTCTCCCGAGCCGGCATCAAGGACATCAGGACGGGCAGTGAAGCAGGCGGGCTCTCCGGCCGTCCGGTTTTCCATCGGACGACCGTGGTCCTGGCGCGGGTCTACCAGCTGACAGACGGCCGGATCCCGCTGATCGGTATCGGTGGCATTGATTCGGGCGAAACCGCGCTGGCCAAGATCGAGGCAGGCGCCACGTTGCTGCAGCTCTACACGGGCCTGATCTTCGAGGGGCCGGGCCTGATCGGACGCATCAAGAGGCACCTGGCCGACGCGGCGGATCGCGCCGGGAAGTCGACCATTGCCGAGCTGACCGGCACCAGGTCCAAGGAGTGGGCCGCCCGCCCGCTGGAGGAAGAGTAGGGCCCGGCGTCAATCGTTCTTGCGCGACCTGAACGCCCCGAAGAGTCGCGCGATGAGCCAGATCGGGAATACGATGACGGCACCGAGCAGAAAATAGCGGAAGGCCCACTCGACCCAGCCGAAGCCGAAGTCGTAGAGACGGCGAACGAGCATATCGAGATGATAAAGGATCTCGGTCGGTCGAATTCCAAGCGCCGAAAGCACGATGCCGACGACAATCGAGAGCAACACCAGCCGGATGAAGACACCGAGCGGATTGCCGCCGAAGAGCTGCCTGCTGTCCATCGCCTCACCCCTGGATTCCGGGCACCCCCGTGCCATACTCCGACGCCCTGTACATGATATGTCCAGGCGACGCCAGCCCCGGCGGAAGCCAATGACCCGAGCGCGCAATGAAGGCCCTGAGATCGAAGAGTCCCGCAAGACGGTCGGCCGCGCGTGAGCCGGACAACACCCTGCCGGAATGCTTCAAGGCATGGTTTCGGGCGCGCCGCTGGAAAGTGCGGCCGCACCAACTCGCGCTCTTGCAGCAAGTGTCGGAACGGCGCGCGACACTACTGATCGCCCCAACGGGCGCCGGCAAGACACTGGCCGGTTTCCTGCCGACCCTCGTAAGCCTCTCGGCAGGAAGAAAACGGCGCGACGGCGCCGGACTGCACACGCTCTATATTTCGCCCCTGAAGGCCCTTGCTGTCGACATCGCACGCAACCTGGAAGCTCCCATCGCCGAGATGGATCTCGGAATCAAGGTCGAGACGCGCACCGGCGACACCTCGTCAGCCAAGCGCCGGCGCCAGCGGACGCGACCGCCGGACATACTGTTGACGACGCCCGAGCAGCTCGAGCTACTGCTGAGCTACGAGGACTGGCCCTACATATTTGCCGACCTCGACACGATCATACTCGACGAGTTGCATGCCCTCGTCGGTACCAAGCGCGGCGATCTCCTCGCACTCGGGCTGGCCCGCCTTGCCTCGCTCCCCCGTCCGCCGGTCGCGATAGGACTGTCGGCGACAGTGGCCCGACCGACCGAGCTGCGCGGCTATCTCGTGCCACAACGCAAGCCCGACGAGCGGATCGCGCTGGCAGACCTCATAAAGGTTGCAGAAGGTGCGCCACCCGACATCAGGATCCTCGAGACTGAGGAAGAAATCCCCTGGGCCGGGCACACCACCCGTTACGCGGTTGCCGAACTCTACCGCGAGATCCAGGCGAACCGCCTCACGCTCCTCTTCGTCAACACCCGCAGCCAGGCCGAACTGCTGTTCCAGGAACTCTGGCGGATAAACGAAACCGGCCTGCCGATCGCGCTGCATCACGGTTCGCTCGACGCCCAGCGCCGGCGCAAAGTCGAAGCGGCAATGGCTGCCGGCACCCTGAAGGCGGTCGTGTGCACCTCGACGCTCGACCTCGGCATCGACTGGGGCGACGTCGACCTGGTCATCAATGTGGGCGCGCCGAAAGGAGCGAGCCGGCTGATCCAGCGCATCGGCCGCGCCAATCACCGCCTCGATGAGCCGTCCCGCGCGCTGCTGGTCCCATCCAACCGCTTCGAAGTGCTCGAGTGCAGGGCAGCCTTCGATGCCGCCATGGCCGGCAGCCAGGACGTCGTTCTGAACCGCACCGGCGGCCTCGACGTACTGGCCCAGCACGTCATGGCGGTCGCCGCCGCCGGCCCCTTCGCGCCCGATGCCGTCTACGAACAGGTGCAAGCAGCGCTGCCCTACGCGACACTGACGCGAAGCGAGTTCGACCAGGTGCTGGATTTCGTCTCGACCGGCGGCTACGCACTGCGCAACTACGAGCGCTACGCCAAGCTGCGCCGTGAGCCGGATAACCGCCTCCGCCTCTCCCACCCACGACTTGCCGACCAGTTGCGCGCCAACATCGGCACGATCATCGACAGCCCGTTGCTGAAGGTCCGCCTAGTGCGGCCGACTTCGCTCCGCGCCCGATCCAGCGCCGGCGAGCCCGTATCGCCGCGTGGCGGCCGCGCACTCGGCGACATCGACGAGTGGTTCATCGCGGAACTAACACCCGGCGATACGTTCGCGTTTGCCGGCGAGGTCTTGCGCCTCGAAGGCTTCGGCGAGAACGAGGTCTATGCCTCGCGCACCAAGGCCCGCGACCCCAAGATCCCGGCTTACGGCGGCGGCAAGTTTCCCCTTTCCACCCACCTCGCGGCGAGAGTGCGGGCCATGCTCGCCGACCGCGAAAGCTGGCACCGCCTGCCCGCCCCCGTCGAGCAGTGGCTGCGCCTGCAGGACGAGGGCTCGCGCGTACCCGCCGCCGACGAAGTTCTGGTAGAGGCGTTTCCGCGCGCTGGCCGGCACTTTCTGGCCGCCTATCCTTTCGAAGGCCGCCTCGCCCACCAGACGCTGGGCATGCTGCTGACACGCCGCCTGAAGCGCGCCGGTGCACATCCGCTTGGCTTCGTCGCCAACGACTATGGCATCGTGACATGGACCGCGAAGAGCGTTTCCGAACTCGTGGAGACCGGCCGGCTGAGCCTCGGCGAACTCTTCGACCAGGACATGCTCGGCGACGATCTGGACGCCTGGCTCGCCGAATCGACCCTGATGAAGCGGACCTTCCGCATCTGCGCCATCATTGCCGGGCTGGTCGACAAGCGACACATGGGCCGGGTCAAGACGGCGCGCCAGCAGACGGTGTCCGCCAATTTGATCTATGACGTCCTGCGCCGCCACGATCCCGGTCACATCCTTCTCGAAGCGGCCTGGCGCGATGCGGCAACCGGCCTGTTGGACATCGCCCGCCTCGGCCAATTCCTGGCACGGATCAAGGACCGAATCTGCTATCAGTCGCTACCGTACGCCTCGCCGCTGGCCATCCCGCTACTACTCGAGATCGGCCGGGAACCGGTGTCCCAGGTTCACCGCGAGGACATGCTTCGCGAGGCTGCCCAGGCAATGCTCGCCGAGTTGCATCAGGGGCACGCGTGAGCATTTCACCATTTTGAACAGCGAGTCCGCCATGCTGGTCTTGAAACCTGAAGAATTCGATCTTCGCGATTTTCACACACAGCCGGTGGCGGTGTCGGGACGCACGTTCCTGGCCGATCAGTCGGGAGCGCTCTACTGGCCGGGCGAGAAGGTTCTGCTCGTGGCCGATCTCCATCTCGAAAAGGGATCGTCCTTCGCCGCCAAGGGCCAGATGCTGCCGCCCTATGATACCCGCGACACGCTGATACGGCTCGCAGAAGTCATCGACCGCTATGATGTCGCTTCCGTGGTTGCACTTGGCGACAGCTGCCACGATTGCGAGGCAGCCGATCGCATCTCCGAGGACGATCTCTCAGTTCTTCGCATCATGCAGGAGGATCGCGAGTGGATCTGGATCACGGGCAACCACGATCCGGAGGTGGCTGATCGGCTCGGCGGCACCTCGGTTGCAGAGCTGCAAATCGACGGCATGACGCTGCGCCATGTTCCCCGTCCGGGTCGTATCACCCACGAAATAGCAGGACACCTACACCCAGCGGCGCGCCTGTCGATGTACGGCACGACGCTGCGCCGGCCATGCTTCATCGCCAACGGCCGCCGCCTGGTGCTGCCGGCGTTCGGCACCTTCACCGGCGGCCTCAATGTCCTCGACGAGGCGTTTCTGCCGCTGTTCGGAAACGATGGGTTCTCCGTCTGGATGCTTGGCCACGACGGCCTCTATCCGGTGGCGACACGCCAACTCGTGGGAGACTGACGGCGGGCCGGGTGGCGAAACCGGGGAAAGGCATGTAAACCAGCCCTCACCCTCCGGCCCACGATCCGACATCCGGCAGTCCCATGAACAAGCCTTCCCTTCTGAGCCAAAGCGCCTTGGTCATGCTAGCGGGGTTCCTGATCCTGTTCATAACCGGCGGCTCACGCTTCGCCATCGGCCTGATCGTGAAGCCGATGGTGGACGATCTCGGTTGGGAACGCGGCACGCTGAGTTTCGCCATCGCCATGTTCATGGTCGTCTCCGCGGTCGCAATGTTCATTGCGGGCCGGCTGACCGACAGGTTCAACGCCCGCGACGTGCTGGCGGCAGGAACGGTTGCAAGTGCCTTCGGCATCGGCGCCATCTCGCTGGCGAGCGAGCCTTGGCATGTCATCCTCCTGTTCGGCATCGTATTTGCGATCGGCAACGGCATGGCGTCGCTGACGCCGGTCTCCGTGCTGATCACCCGCTGGTTCCCAGGCCGCACCGGCCTCGCCAATGGCATAGCGGTCTCCGGCATGGGACTGGGGCAGCTGATGATGGTGGCGGTGCTCGCGGTGATCCTGGTGGCGATCGGCTGGCGCTCGGTTTTTCTATGGCTCGGAATATTCAACCTGCTGCTGCTGCCGGTCGTGCTCCTCGGCATCAGCGGCGGCAGGAACGGGACAGGCAGCGGTCCGACGACGCAACCGCTGACCGGCATGACGCTCGGTGAGGCGGCACGCACGCCAGCGTTCTGGCTTCTGCTCGCTAGCTACGCGATTTGCGGTTTCCAGGACTTTTTCGTTTCCACCCACGTCGTTGCCTTCGCAATGGACAAGGGCGTCGAAACCTATGCTGCGGGCACCCTGTTGGCGCTCATGGGCCTGACCGGCGTGGCAGGCGTCATAGCGGCCGGCGCCTGGAGCGACAGGACCGGCCCGGGCTGGCCGCTTTTCGCGAGCTTTGCCATGCGCTTCGCGCTCTTTGCCCTGATCCTCATCGACCAGCATGTAGGCTCCGTGGCAGGCTTCGCACTGGGCTTCGGCATCACGTTCTGGATGGCTGCACCACTCACCGTGATCTTCGTGCGCGATCACTTCGGCACCCGCAATCTCGGCGCAATTTCCGGCCTGATAACAATGGTGCACCACATCGCCGGCGGCATAGGCACCTATATCGGTGGCGTGCTCTTCGACCGGAGCGGCAACTACGACACCGTATTCTGGACCATGGCCGCGTTGTCCCTCCTTGCGATGGCAGCCTCGCTGGCGCTGACGAGACCAGCGCCGGCTGCCCCCGCTGCAGGCTGACAGGCAAGCGCCACGAAAACGTTTCCCATCGCTTGTCACTGATGGAACAGCGCCGTCACTCACCGTCTCATAGCTTCGAACCGTAAGGAACACGTACGAGGCGGAGCAAGACGATGACCGGCAGGGACCACACCTACAAGCTTCAAGGCAACA
The DNA here is from genome assembly GCA_046048295.1 of Pseudomonadota bacterium. GTDB lineage: Bacteria > Pseudomonadota > Alphaproteobacteria > Rhizobiales > Hyphomicrobiaceae > CBDCWA01. The sequence goes on from JBJOGJ010000002.1 coordinate 26,011, forward strand.
ACGTCGGCGTTCTGCTTCTGCACGGGCTCTGCGGCACACCGACCGAAGTGCGCTACGTCGCGAACGGCATGGCCCGGGCCGGCTACACCGTGCACTGCCCCCAGCTTGCGGGCCACTGCGGATCAGCCGAAGATATCAAGGCGACGACCTGGGAGGACTGGTACCGGAGCGCCGAAGACGCACTCGATGAAATGCGCGAAACCTGCGATGTCGTCGTCGCCGGCGGACTTTCCACAGGCGCTCTGCTGGCCCTGCTGCTGGCCGCGAGACAGCCCGACAAGGTGCAGGGCACAGCCCTCTACGCACCGACGCTTTGGCTGAACGGTTGGCTGATCCCCTGGTACGCGCGCTTCTTCCGCCTCTGCGTGCACAAGACCATCGCCAACATGATCCCGTTCCCCGACCTGCACCCGCACGGCATCAAGGACCCACGCATCCGCGAGTTCATCCTTAACGCGCTGAACAGCGGCGACAGCTCGATTGCGGGACTGCCGGCCACGCCCGGCGGGGCCGTCCTCGAACACCGCTGGCTGGCCCAGGAGGTGCGCCGCCAGCTCGGCCGGATCACACAGCCCTCGCTCATCGTCCATCCGCGCGAGGACGACTACGCCGACCTATCCAACGCCTGGCATATCCAGCGCAACCTCAAGGGCAAGGTCGAGATGGTCGTCCTCGAGGACAGCTATCACATCGTAACCGTCGACCGGCAGCGCGACGTGGTGGTCGAGCGCACGCAGTCGTTCGTCAAGTCGGTGGCAACGGCAACTGGAGCGCGCTCCGCCTCGCGGCAGCGGCAGCCGCAGACAGCAATGGTCGCCGCGGCCTGAGAAAATCGCACCGATGTTCCGGCAGGAACAGCGCTGGCCGGCCCGAGAGACCACTCTAAGCCAAGAACAAACGAATTCGCCCGAACCAGGAGTAAGACAAATGAAGCGGATGATAATCGCGATCGCAGCAGGGCTCGTTGCAGCAACGGCATTCACTGCGCCCGAGGCCCGAGCCGGCGGCTTCGGCATCCACCTGAGCCCCGTATTCATCCCGACGCCGCGCTTCCACGGCAACGGCTATGCGCGCCGCAACTGGCGTCATCGCTACGAGGACCGCTATGAGCGCCGCGAGCGCCGCATGCGGGCCGAACGGCTCTACGAGCAGAAGCGTCGGCGCGCCGCCATTGCCCGCGAGCGCGCGGCAGAAGCCAAGCGGCGCGCCGCCTCGGCCGCCGCCGCCGAACACGCAGCAGAGCAGAAGCGGATCGCAGCCGCGGAGGCCGCTGCGGCCCTCGCCGCCGCCAGCCCGCCGCCCCTTCCGGCAAGGAAAGTCGTGACAGCGGCCATCTCGCCGGTACCCACGGAAGCCCTGCTCACCCGCCAGGAGACCAGGCCGAGACCGAACCGGGAAGGCGCGGTGGCCTCGTCGAACGATACCGATGGCCAGTCGGTCGTCATCGAGCCCGTGCAGCCGGAAGCATCGAGCGAACCGGCCGCGCTTGGCTGCAAGATGTTCCTGCCGGGAGCCGGACTGACCGTCTCGGTGCCCTGCGAGAATTGAGACCAAACGGGCCGCCGCAGGGACCTAGGTCCAGGTAGCGGCCCAATCTGAAAGCAAGGGGAAGTACAATGTCTAGCCGCAAATCACACCGTAAGGGATTGACCCGCCTCGTCCGCATGGCGCCGACGCTGGCCTTCAAGAACCTCATTCACGACCGCCTCAGCCTTCTGGTTACACTCGTCGGTATCGTTTTCTCGGTGGTGCTGGTCGCCATCCAGTGCGGCCTCTACCTGGGCTCCGAACGCACCATCTCGGCGGTCCTCGATGAGACCAAGGGCGACCTCTGGATCGTTCCGCTCGGCACCAAGAGCTTCGACGACCCGACATTCCTGAAAGGACGCGAAAAGTATGCCGCTCTGTCGACGCCGGGCGTCGCGGGTGTCGAGGATCTGGTTGTCGGCTTTGCCGGCTGGCGCAAGCCGAATGGCGGCATAACCGCCGTACTGGTGGTCGGATCCGACTTCGACAAGGGCGGCCTTGCGCCCTGGAACCTGACCCAGGGTAGCGTTGGCGCATTGAAGGCTCCGGACGCGGTCGCCGTCGATGAGACCTACTTCACGGACCTCGGGATCACCAGGGCCGGGGCCACGGCAGAGATCAACGGCCGAAAGGTGACTGTCGCCGCTGTAACCAAGGGAATTCGCTCGTTTACCACGCTTCCCTACGTCTTCACCTCCATCGAGCGTGCTCAGACCTGGCTCGAGGCAGGCTCACATCAATCGTCCTACACGCTGGTAAAACTTTCCAAGGGCGCCGACATCGAGAAGGTGCGCGCGACGCTTGCCGGCCGGTTGAAGGACGCCGAAGTCCTGACGCATGCCGAATTCCGCAAGCGCAGCCTCGACTACTGGCTGTTCCAGACCGGCGCCGGTTCGGCATTGATCGCAGGCGCCCTGCTCGGGATCATCGTCGGCATCGTCATCGTCGCCCAGACGCTCTACGCCAGCACCAAGGACCACCTGAACGAGTTCGCCACCCTGCGCGCCCTCGGCGCCTCGGCCGGCTATATCCATCAGGTCATCCTGATCCAGGCGCTGTTGAGTGCACTGCTGGGATACCTGATGGGGCTCGCCCTGGCACTCTGGGTTGTCCATGCGACGCAGGACACCACGCTCAACATCGTCATGACGCCGAAGCTCGCCCTGTATCTCTTCGCACTGACCATCGGCATGTGCACCATCGCGGCGGTATCGGCCATCCTGAAGGTCACACGCATCGACCCGGCCAGCGTCTTCAGCCGCTGAACACCGATCCAGCTACGAGCCGACGGCGGCATCCCCTTGCCCGCCAGGCTCTCCGGTCCGGGGCCCAGCACAGGGCCCCGGACTTCTTTTTTTGCCCTGTAACCGCCGGAACAGCGCCCACCCCAGCAACCGGGCAGATTGCTGCCATGAGATGCAGACGAAGTACGGGAGATCGACCAATGCGAGACACATACGACACCGCGGGCGCAGACAACCCTCTGGCACCGATCCTGGTGGCAAGCGGGATCACCAAGGTCTTTGGCGGCGGCGAGGTCCAGGTCCTGAAAGGTGTCGACGTCGAGCTGCGGCCCGGCGAATTGACGCTGCTGATGGGCCCCTCGGGAAGCGGCAAGACCACGCTCCTTTCGATCCTCGGCTGCATCATGACGCAAACCGAAGGCGAACTGCAGATCGCCGGGCATTCGACTTCGGGGCTGGGCCGCGAGGCCTTCGCCAAGCTCCGCCGCCGGCATGTCGGGCTGGTTTTCCAGTCCTACAACCTCTTCCCGACGCTGACGGCGCTCGAGAACGTGATGCTCGCCCTCGATGTTCGCGACGTTTGGATGGATCCGGTCGAGGAAGCGGTCAACGCCCTCGAATCCGTCGGCCTCGGACATCGCATCGACACCTACCCGGCGAAGCTGAGCGGCGGTGAGAAGCAGCGGGTCGCCATAGCCCGTGCACTTGCAGGCCGGCCTTCCGTGATCCTGGCCGACGAGCCGACGGCAGCCCTCGACGGTGAAAACGGCGCGGCCGTCATGGCCCTTCTGTCGGAGGTGGCGAGAGACCCGACGCGTGCGGTGCTGGCAGTCACCCACGATCACCGCATCCTCTCCTACGCCGACCGCATCATCCGCATCGAGGATGGCCGCATGGCACCGGAGGAGCCGGTAACCAGGCTCGCCCACACCGCCAGATTTGAACCGCAGCAAGCCTTCGCCCACTGAATAGACAGAGCTTCAATCAGGAGACAGAACAATGCTCAAATCCACACTTGTAGTTGCAGCGCTCGGCCTCGGTGGCTTCGCAGGATATATAGCAAGCACCGGTACGGATATCCTCAAGGCGGCACAGACATCGCCGGCCCCGGCTGCGAAAGTCGCCGCCACACAGGCCGACGCCGACCCACAATGGATTGTCGCCGCTCCAGGCCGCATCGAGCCGAAATCTGGTGAAATACGCATCGCACCGGGCATCGCCGGCCGCATTTCGAACGTCTACGCCAAGGTCAACGACGATGTCGTCACCTCGGAGGTACTGATCCGCCTCGACGACCGCGAAGCACGCGCCAGCCTGGCAGCGGCAGAAGCAGAAGCAGCCGCCCGCCAGAAGCAGCGCGACAGCGATGGCAAGAATTCACCCCGCGCGAAGATCAACGATGCCGAAGACGCCGTCTATGCAGCCGAGCGCGCTCTGACAGGTGCCCGCTTCGCACTCGATGAAGCCTATGCCGCAAGGCGCAGTGGCAGCGGGTCCGCGCGTGAAGTGGAGGACGCGAGGAACCGCCTCGACCGGGCACAGAACCGCCTGCAGCGCGAAAGGGTCGCCCTGGCCGTGGCACAGAGCAAGACCGATGCGGCACTACCGACGCTGTTCGAATCCGCCCTGGCCCGCGCCCGCGCACAGGTTGCAGCTGCAGACGCAGTCCTCGCCAAGACCCGCATCCGTGCGTCGATCAACGGCACCGTGCTCCGCCTCAACGCCAAGGTCGGCGAAATGGTGGCTCCCGGCCCGCAGATGGCACTCGTGATGATCGGCGACACCTCGACGCTCCGTGTCAAGACCGAGATCGACGAAGGTGACATCGCCAAGATCAAGATCGGCCAGAAGGTGATGATCCGTTCACCAAGCCATCCGGGCCAGCGCTTCGCCGGCAAGGTTACGGATATCGCACCGGCACTTGGCGCCCCGCAGGTGGGGCCCCGCGGACCGCGCCGGCCGACGGATGTCGAGGTTCTCGAGGTCGGAGTGGAGCTGGGCAGGGACGTGCCGCTGTTGCCAGGCCTCAGGGTGGACGCCTTTTTCAAGGAGTTGAAGGACTAGACGACACAGAACAGGCTGCAGACAGAGGCCGCCCCCCGGGGCGGCCTTTGCGCATTCTTCGCAGTCCCGAGCCAGGACGGAAATTCCGCACACAATGTATCGCCCGGAACAGCGCCCGCCCAGAGCATCCGGCATATTGGCAACATCAACGCCAACTCCAACGAAGAAGGAGGCACACGATGCAAGGTAGAATTGTCAAGTTCCGGGAAGATCTGGAAATCGGCGTTATTCACACCGACACCGGCGAGGCCTTCCGCTTTGCCAGCCGCGAAGTCGTCAACGCCAAGGGTAAGCTGATCGGCAGCGACGTCGATTTCCTCCTCAGCGAGCGCCGCCCACGCGAGATCTACCTCATGCAGGGAACGCCCTGGGAAGCCTTCGCATCCAGCCAAGCCAATTGAATACCGCCAAAGATCGGAAGAGTGCCATGACCGTAAACTGGAACCCCACTGACGTCCCGTCCGTCCCCATGGATGCCCTGCGGATGCCGATGCAGATGCTCATCAACGAGGGCCGCGGCCTGGCGCTGTTGAACGGACTTTCCGACTATGACCGCACCCGGCTTGGCGATGCGTTCATCGAGCACTTCGAGGGAAGCGACGCCGAGGCACAGGCCGCCTTGATGCGTTTGGACGCGATGATCGCGGTGTTTTCGGCGCAAAGGCTCCGGGACATGCTTCTGAAAGACGGCTTTATGCTGATCTGGCAGGCGGTCGCCGTAGCAGCGAATATGCGGCTCAATGCCGAATGGGGCTTCAATCCACAGAAGTTCATCTGGGCCCTTCAGCACCAACGCCAGGCAACGCAGACTGCCCCACGCATGACAGGCGCAACACCGTTCGCCAGCGTATATGGGCGCGGGCTCGCGGCCTAGTGTTGCTCGCGCTAGGGCTTCTTTGCGGGAACAGGCGCCGGCACGACAAGCTTTGCCGGCGCGTCGAGCACGACCCTGCATTCCGGCGGCAGTTGGGCAAGCGTCATTTCGCGCCGCGGCTTTGGTTTCACCTTAACCTCCGGCGGCTTCGGCTTCACGGGCTTCGGCTTGGGCGGCCGCGCAAGCAGTTTCATCCAGTGATCGAGTTCAGCGCCGCAGGTATCGCCTGCCGGGATGGCAGGCTGTGGCTTGCAACCCGCACTGCCCGCCGGACAGAAAATGCGCACGTGGAAATGATAGTGGTGTCCCCAGAAAGGCCTGACCTTGCCGAGCCAACCGCGATCGGAACCGAGTTCGCCCGCTCCCTCGCACAATGCCTTCTTGATCGCCGGATGCACGAGTACCCGCTGCACCTCCGGATAGGAGGCAATGCGCTTGATAAGCTTCACCCTCACCTTCGACCATCGTTCGGGATCTACGGACAAGCCACCTCTCGCAAGCATCGAGATCGCCGACATCTGCTCCCGCTCCTTGCGCGTGAGACGGCGATCCGGCATCGGCGTAAACCAGATGTCGGCATCGAGACCGATCTGGTGGCTTCTGTGTCCAGTGAGCATCGGCCCACCGCGCGGCTGCGAGAGGTCGCCGACCAGGAGACCGGGCCAGCCATCCTTCTCGCGCGCTTCGACCGCAAATTTTTTCAGAAGGCTGACGAGCTTCGGATGTCCCCAGTTGCGGTTGCGGCTGAGGCGCATCGCCTGCCAGGATTCTCCATCGATAGGCATCTGCTCGCCACCGGCAAGGCAGCCACGCGCATAAAAGCCGATGGCCTGCGGCCGCAACTGCGCGGCAGCCTTCTTGGCGCCGAACAGCTTCTTTGCCGCAACGCGATCGCGCGGGATGTTGCGCTCGCCGGCCTCGGCAGGCTTAGCATCCGGTATCGGTGCACCAGCGGCACCAGAAACTTCCTGGGCAGTGGCAGAGACTGCCAATGCGGCTGCAAGAAAGTACGCGCTGCAAGAACTGGAGAGAAGCATCCGCATCACATCACCTGCCGCCAAAGGAGAATTGGCGCGCGGTCTGCGCACCTCAAGATTTCGGCGATCCGGCGACCGTTGTGCCATCACGGAACGGGATCAGCAAGCTGTACGCCAACTGCACCGGCCCCGGTGCCGGAAACTGTGCCAGTCCGATCACCATGCCCTCGTGCCCCGCCGCAGGTTGCGCAACATAGGTGGAAAACATGCGATCCCAGATGGACAGGTTGAAGCCGAAGTTGCGGTGATGCTCGCCCGCCTCGATGGAATGATGCACCCGGTGCATGTCCGGCGTAACCAGGAACAGGCGCAGGACACGGTCCAGCCACAGCGGCAGCTTGAAGTTGGCGTGATTGAAGAGGGCGCAACCGTTGAGGATCACCTCGAACAACACCACCGCCAGCACCGACGGCCCGAGCGCGAACACCCAGAGCATCTTCCAAAGCATCGACAACGCGATCTCGATCGGATGAAACCTGAGCGCCGTCGTCACGTCGATGTCGGGATCGGCATGATGCATCCGATGCAGGCGCCAGAGGAGCGGCACCTTGTGCGACGCCAGATGCTGCAGCCAGATCGCAAAGTCCAGCACGACAAGCGCCAGCACCAACTCGAGCCAGGCGGGCAACCCGATCACATTGAACAGGCCGATCCCGTTGCGCTCGGCATATACCGCCGCCGCGATGGCGACGAGCGGCATGACCACCGCACCGGTCACGAAGGGAAGCGCTGCCATCGCCCTTACCGTGAGCGTGTCGATTGCCACGATGGACAAATTCGTACCCCAGCGCTTGATCTTCGGGGCAGACAAGGCACGCCGCGGCCAGATGACCTCCAGCACAGCCATCACGACAAGGATCGAGAGGAACGCTGTAAGCCGCAACGTCGCCTCATTCATTCCGCCGAAGAGAGTCATTGCATTGCCTCTGGGCCCACACGCCCCCATGCTGCCGCGACAGTCTTTCCAAAGAAAGGAAAATAGGCATGCAGGCGCTGGAGATAAGTGGCCCATTGGACGCACCACTCGTGCTTCTCGCGCATGGCGCCGGCGCCGGCAGCAAGAGCGGCTTCATGGTTGCCATCGCCGATGCGCTCGAAACACAGGGCGTCGCAACCGGGCGCTTCGATTTCGCATACATGGCGATGTCGCAAAGCGACGGCCGCCGCCGCCCGCCACCCAGGATGGCCGTAATCATGGAAGAGATGAGGGCCCGAATCGCCGAGGCTCACGCCTTGGCTGGAGACCGACCGCTGTTCATCGGCGGCAAATCCATGGGCGGCCGCATCGCCAGCATGATCGCTGCAGAATCGCCTGCCGAAAGCAAGATCGCAGGTTGCATCTGCCTAGCATATCCATTTCATCCCGCCGGAAAACCAGATCTGTTGCGCACCAGCCACCTCGCGGAAACGACCTGCCCGACGCTCATCGTCCAGGGAACGCGCGATGCACTCGGCAACTGCCACGAGGTCGCAGGCTACAAGCTTTCCGGCTCGATAGAACTTGCCTGGCTCGAGGACGGCGACCACGACTTCAAACCGAGAAAAAGCTCCGGCCACACGCACGCCGATCATTTTCGGCATGCAGCGGCAGCGGTCGCAGACTTCGTACGACGGCACACGAAGAGCTGATCCGCTATTTCTTCGACTTCTTTTTCGTCTCCGATTGCACCAGGTAGAAGGAGCTTGCCACGATCAATGCCATGCCGACGAGGCTCCATTGGCTCGGCAGCTCACTGAAGACGATGTAGCCGATGAGCGCCGTGTAGGGAATGCGGGTATAGTCGAGCGGCACGAGCGCGGTGGTGTCGCCTTGCGCGAAGCCGTGCGTGATCAGTGCCTGGCCGCCAATGCCAAGCACACCGACCAGACACAGGAGAGCGAATTCCGGCCACGTCGGCGTGAGCCAGAGGAAGATCGTCGGGATCGCCGCCGCCACCGCGTTCCAAAACGCATAGTAGAACATGATGACCCGCGTCGGCTCCGTTTCGGACAGCTTCTTGATGCAGATGACGACGCAGCCCCCGAACAGTGCACCCGCAGCGGCAATGAACGCATTCGGATCGAAGCCATCGGTGAACGGCCGGGCATAAATCAGGATCCCGGCGAACCCGACCAGCGCAATCGACGTTCTCCGCCAACCCGCCATCTCCGACAGGAAGATGAGCGCCAGCGGTATCATGAACAACGGCCGGGAGAACTGCAGCACCGTCGCGTCAGCAAGGACCATGTGAGTGATGGCCCAGAAAAAGCAGGCGTTCCCGGCTGCCCCAAACAAGCCGCGCATGGTGTGGAGCCCCATTCGCTTCGTTCGCAGAGGCTCCATCGGATTGCTCAGGAAGATCGGCAATATGACGAGGAAACCGATGAAAGATCGGAAGAACAGGATCTCGAAGCTGGACAACCGCTGCCCGAGGAACTTGACGAGGGTCGCCATGATGACGAGCGTGAACGCGCCGAGCGAGACGAGGATGGCCCCCCTGGTATTGGGTGCGAGCCCCTCCCACCAGGACAAGACGCCCGACTTCACGCTGCGGTCGCGGACGTTGTCCTGCTGATCCCCATCCTGCATTGGCAATGCAATCCTTTATGTTCCAATCGCCCCGGCCGGCACCTTATCACATGTCGCTGCGTTACTGGCTTCCAGGCAATGACTGTCACAGAAGTAACAGCAGCCGCCACTATTCCGGCCTATCAGGCTGATTAGAAGGGCAGTGCTTCGAAGAATGCGCTGCAAGGCGCAAGCGCAAGGAGTATGAGATCATGACGAAATACCGGAACATGCCAGGACTTGCAGCCCTGGCCGGTCTCGTGGCGCTCGCAGGCTCCGCCAGCGCCAACGCGCCGGCTCCGCCGGAAGGGGTATGGCTCGACCATACCGGCCGTGGCGCGGTCGAGATCCGACGCTGCGGCGCGACCCTTTGCGGTCATCTCGTCTGGCTCAAGGACCAGGTGAACCAAAATCTCTGTGGCACCAAGATCATCGGCGACGTGAAGCCGATCGGCGGTGGCCGCTGGGACAACGTCTGGATATACAGCCCGGAACGGGAAAGCCGGTTCGACGTCGAGCTGACGCCGCTGAAGTCGGGCAAACTGCGTGTTCTCGGTTATGCGGGCGTGAAATTCCTGAGCGAAACCATGATCTGGCAACCGGCGCCTGCCGATATCCAGCGCTGCGACACGACCAAGTCGGCCGCGATATCACCCGGCAAGACGCCCGCTCCGGTGCCCGACACCAAAGAGCCGGCGCTGACACCACCGAAACCTGCGCCATCACGACCTGCAGCGGATCGCCGTGCGGAACTGAAGCCGGCCCCGAAAACCATGCCGGAGCAACAGGCCCAGCCCGGCAAGCAAGCCGCCGAACCGTCCCGGGCGGCCGAGAACAGGGTTCCAAGGAAATCCGGCAAGAGCGAAACCTGCAGGCTCAACCTCCCCTATGTCTCGCTCGAGTTTCCCTGTCCCGATTGATCGCTTCGGAAAAAGACAAACGGCTCAACGCTTTAACACTTGGTTAACAGACTGCCCCTAGACTCTGCGGCAAGGCGTATTTCTGCAACGTGGAGGACAGTCATGCCGAAGCCTGTCGGGCAGGAAACGGAAGATCACCCCGTCGATCATGCATCAGCGGACAAGGTTCCCGCATCCAAGTCCCGCCGTGAAGCGCTGAAAAGCCTCGCCTATGCGGCGTCCGTAGCGCCGGCGATGGTCGTGCTGCTGAATGGCAGCGCCGACGCGCAGGGCTGGAATGGCAAGGGCAACGGGCCCGGAAACGGCAACGGCGGCCCCAATTGCGACAACCCAGGCCTGCACCTGGGCTTCAATCGCAACGGCCACTCGGCCTGTTGAGCCACGGCCCCCGAGGCACCCCGAGGCCCCCATGAGTTCCGTCGAACTGGTATCGGTCGGTAGCAGTCACTGCCTGTTCCGTCCCGAGACGCACGCACTCGCGCTGCTCAACGATGGAGCGGCAGACGCGTGGCGCCGTCTCGAGGCGGGGGCGGAACCATGCGAAACGGACGGCGCGCTCATCGAGCAATGGCGAAATGCCGGCTTTGGCAGAGGGGACCTGCCGCACGGAAACCGGGCCTCACGCTTGACCCGACATGCGGCGGTGCAGGGCGAACGGATCTGCATTTCGAGCGGTACCGCCATGGTCGCGGTCGCTGTAGAGGACGCCACGCTTCGCGAACTTCTGGCGGCCGTTCTCCGGCCGCTCACAATTCCCGGCCGCCCCTCGAATTTGATCGAAGTCCGAGGCCCGGGCCCATACGAGATCGTGTCACGTGGCGTGCTCCTGTCACACGTAGAAGCACCGAGCGACGCGCGGCGGATTGCGCTGCAGGCGATACTGCTCGAGCTCTTCCCCGTTGGCGCCGTGTCGGCGCTCATCCATGCGTCGTCGCTTTCCATAGATGGCAGGGCACTTCTGGTTGCAGGTGCGACAGGGGCCGGCAAATCGACATTGACGGCGGCACTCGTAGCTCACGGCGCCGGTTACCTCGGCGACGATTTCGCCGCACTCGACAACTCCGGCACTGCGGTCGGCGCATTTCCGATTGCAGCAAGCATCAAATCGGGAAGCTGGCCGATCGTTGCCACCGACTTCCCGCAACTCATGGATTCACCTGAATTCACGCTCGGAACCCGTCGGGTCCGCTATCTCGACTTCGGGAAGGCCCGACCGAGTAGGCACGACATACAGTCCATTTCGGCGCTGATCTTCCCGCACTACAAACGGGACGAGGAAAGTCGGATGACCCCGATGACGCCGGAGCACGCCTTCGCGGAGCTGATAGCGAGCGGCTCCGAGATCGTCGGCAATCCGCGCTCCGTGAAGCCACTGGTCAGGCTCGTGGAAAGGTGCCCGGCCTGGCAGATGGATTATGGCAGGCTCGACGATGCCGTCGATGCAGCGCTTGCCATCGCGAGGCGCCCATGTCCCTGAACGCCACCAACCCCGCCGAGGCCGTGCTCTGTCTGCTCGGCGCACGCAGCCTCGCAAAGACGATCGACTGGCAGGAAGTCGATTGGAACCGCGTCATCGCCTTCGCAAGCGCTCACCTGGTCTTGCCCGCGCTCGCGGCGCCGTTGAACAGGATTTCCCATAACACCCCACTGCCCGGCGACCTCGTAGGATTTATGAGCGGAATCGCCGCGGCGAATGCGACGCGTAACCGGTCCCTGGGTGAAGCGCTCCGGAACATTGCAGAAACTTTGAACGCCATCGGGACCACACCAGTTGCACTGAAAGGGGCCGCGTTCCTTGCCGATGGCAATGGTAGCGGCGCGCAGACCCGGTTCATGAGCGACATTGATCTCCTGATCCCCGAGGCTCGTCTGCACGACTGCGTGCGAGCATTCGCAAGCCTGGGCTACAAGCCGGTTTCCCTCGACTACGATTCATCGCGCGTGGCGCACTACCCGCCGCTGGCGAGCCCATGCGGCACATTCACGGTAGAGCTCCACACGCGCATCTTCGCATTCGCCGACTACGGACTGCCGGCAAGCGAAGTGGCGGCGAACGCAACGGCGTCGGAAATTCCGGGTCTGGCGATTCCGTCGAGCACGCACCGCATGGTCCACGTTCTGGCGCACGCTCAGTTGCACAATCGCTATGCCCCGATCCGGCGCATCGTCCTAAAGGATATTCTCGATATCGAGCGGCTCCTGGCAGGCAGGCAAGGCCCAGACTACCCCTGGAGCGAAGTGGTGGCCTGCTTCACCAATCCCGCCGAACGCCAACATGCTCTGTCGCTCGCTGCAGCATGGCAGCTCGCCATGCACGGCGAGGAAGCGGACTGGTTCCGCGCTTCGGAAATTGCATGGGCGAGGCACGCCCTTTACCGGCTCAGACGACACCCAGAGGTATCCCGCAGGAGCGCCATGCTCGACGCTGCGCGTGTCGAAATTTACCGCTTCAGGACGGAGGAAGGACACCTGCGGCACCGGCTGCGCCAACTCGTCGATCCGCGAGGTCTTGCCTCAGCTGCAGGCTCGTTCCACTACAGGATGCAGCAGCGGCTGTGGAGCGCCGGCGCCCGCTGATCAGCGAACCCTTACGAACACCGTCTGCGCCTTGCCCGATGTGGCACCCGCGGCATCCATCACGACAACCTTGAAGCTCGCCGACGATCCGGCCGAGCCATCGTGAACGAAGGTGACCTTGCGGCCTTCCAGCTCCGCCTGGGTGAAGGTCTGTACCTTCAGTGCCGGCGCACTGGCGAGCGCCACAAATCCGGCAGTCTCCTCCGAGACCGTGAACGTGAGATCCTTGGCAGTATTGTCGGGGTCGATCGCCGTGAGATCGACTGTCGTGACGACGACCGAGCCCCCGCGACCGACTGACAGTTCGAGATCGCCGGCCAATGCGGGCGGAACGTTACGGAGATCGGCACTCAGGTTGCCGCCCGGCTGCATCGCGAGCTGGCCGTATTTTACGTTTCCCGCCACCGATCCCGAGGCACGAATGTCGAGCAGGTTGACGACGGAGATATCCCCTTGCAGATCCCCACTGATCTCCGCGGCTCCGGCCTTCAGCGTTCCGTAGACGCGCCCGCCCTCGTGCACCACGACCATGTCCGACGAAACCTTGCCGTCGATGTAGCCGTGAACCTCGATGCGACGGCTGCGCTGCACCTCTCCGGTGATATACGCGTCTTCGCTGAGAATTAGGACACCTTGCTCGATGCTCACCGAAACTGCTCCCTGAGATGACATTGCGCCCCATGACCGAGCCGACCTTAACCGTTTCCGCGGCAGGTTTGCGACCGGTTTGAGCAAAACGTACGTATGCGTGATCCTTTGATCACTCTGTCCTGGACACGATCCGCTGCCGCGCCGGACTGACCAGCCAGGCGAAGCCGAGTATTGCAACTGCCAGTACGACAAAAACAAGACAGAACCAAGAATGCGCGGCAGCGAGGCTTGACGCTCCCGCCCACATCACCGAGGAGTACGCCTCCGCGAACGTCGACGCCTTGGACGCTGTCTGGCGCCGACGGAACTGGCTACGGCTGGAAGCAACGCGGAACCAGAGCTGGATGGCGATCGCCGAGCCGGCGGCAGCAAGTACGCCGAGCGCGACGACAAGCGCCCCGAACGGCGCGATCCACACGATCGCCGCCAACAGCGGAGCAGCCACGGCCGCGATCACCGCCAGCACCGCCTCGACCTTGGCTCGCGTCTCCAGCCCCGCGGCGACTGGCGCGGTGGCAACGAGATCGGGGGCATCCTCACCCGATACGGCGAGCCAGGACAACCCGCCGGCAAGCTGGCCCAGCGCCATGACCAGCACCGGCGCCAGCACCACCACCACGCCTGCCGCCTCGCCGTAGCTCTGCCAGAGCAGCAGCGCCGGCGGCAGCAGATAGAGGATCTGCATCAGCGATTGCGAGACGAGCCAGGGATCACGCGCCAGCAGGGTCCATTCCTTCTGTCGCAGCACCTGTCTGGCCCCGCGCGACCTTATCGGCCGGATGGCCGGGGACGCTTTGGCTGCACCGGCCTCCTCGATGCCTCCTGCTGCGAGTACAAGGCCAGCGAAACGGTTTGCAGACACCATGATTGCCGCAATGAGCAGTGCCACGGAGACCGTCACCATGAAGGCGAGCGAAAGCGGATCACCGATCGCCGCACGGGCCGGCAGCCACAACAGGCTGTCGCCAGCCGGCAGCCGTTGAAGCGTCTCGGCCGATGCAATCGCATCGAGCCGCGACAGGCTCCCGCTCGAAAAGATCGCTATCACCTGGATGCCGATGATGAAACCGGCACCGATCATGGCGGCAATGATCTGCGCGGCGATGCGGGTGCGACGCGGACCGCACACCGCAAACAGCGCGAGTGTCATGACCACGGATAGCGCAGTAGCAATGGCACCGGCAGCAAATAGCACCGCATACGCTGCCAGCCAGCCAGGACCGTCGAGGACGGCCGCCGCGTTGATGAACGGTGCTGCCAGTAGCACCGCCATCATCGCCGTCGATATCGCGACTGCCACGATCCGGACTGCGAACACGCGCTCCGCCCGCGCTGGCGACGACAGGATGAGCTCCATGTCCGATCGCCCGTAGAATGCGCGCGTCACGTGCTCGAGTGCCTGCGAAACCATCATGAACAACGCCAGCGCGATCATTGCCGTCGTCACCGCTAGCAACTGTTGCTCGGGCGCCTCCCCGTCACCGAGTGGCCCGCCTAGAACCGCGAAAGCCAAGAGATGGAGAAGCCCGACGAACGCCGCCACAACGACGATGGCCCAGCGCTCCAGCCCACGCTGCCCGGCCGTCATCATCGAAAGCCAGTCGCGCCAAGCCAGTCGGATCTCATGGGCTGCAAACCAGCCGAGCGTGCCAGCACCCGTCATGCCGCTGCGTCCTGCTCTGCAACGAGCCGGAGGAACACCTCTTCGAGCGTATCGCTTGCCATGCCCGTTCTCCGGCGCAGATCGTCGAGTGTACCTTCCGCGATCAGGCGGCCGGCGGAGATGACGCCGATACGCTCGGCCATTCGCTCCGCAACTTCGAGGATATGCGTCGTCATGATGACCGTTACCCCGGTCTTCACGCGCTCCTGCAGCACCTGCTTGACCTGCCGCGCCGAACCGGCGTCGAGCCCGGTCAGCGGCTCGTCCAGTATGATAAGTTGCGGCTGATGGATCAGCGCACCGGCAAGCGCAACCTTCTGGCGCATGCCCTTGGAGAGGCCCTGGCAGCGCTGGTGCGCATAGGGTCCGAGACCCAGCATCGCAATGAGCGCCTGCGCCTCCCTGTCCGCGGCCGTTCCATCCATCCCCCACAAGCCCGCTACGAACTCGAGGTACTCGAACGGTGTCAGCTTGTCGTAGATCAGCGGTTCATCCGGCACCCAGGCCATGACACGGCGGGCCGCGATGGGATCGGCGAGCGCGTCCACACCCGCCACCCGGATGCCCCCCGCATCGGGCCTGAGGAGGCCGGCAACCATGCGCAACGTGGTGGTTTTCCCGGCACCGTTCGGGCCGAGCAGGGCATAGAACTGTCCTGCCGCCACACTGAGTGAAAGGTCGTCCACGGCCGGCCGATCGAACGATTTCGAAAGGTTCCAGATCTCGAGCGCCTTCATGTCGCAATACCCCGCTGACCACAGACATACGAATGGTTAGCGGAGCGGTATTGACGAGGCGTGAAATAACGGCGCGCCGGACGGCCAACGTTGGCCGGCACGGCCCGCACACACGCTGTATGGTTAGCGAAGCGTTAAACGCGCTCCGGCTCGAGCGGCGCGTTGAGCTCGACTCCTTTGAGACGCACCCCCTGACCGGTGCGGCCTTTGCGCTGCGCTGCCGGGATCGGCCGGTTTTCGGGATCGCTGAGCCAGAGGCGCATCAGATGGCGCTTGCGCTCCGGCTCCGGCCAGTCCTCGTAGCCGCGACGCGTGTGCAGCATCACGAAGTTGTTGAGGAACTGGATGTCACCTACTTCGAACGGAATGTCGGCTGCAAGCTCATGCGCCAATTCGCGGTAGAGCTTCAGTGCCTCGCGCTGCGCGTCGGTGAACTTCGGCACCCCCGCCAGGTTCTGCGCCTTGTCGATTGCGGCGCCAGCGCCGACCGCGCCGAAATAACCGTCGCAGATCCAGAAAACCGGCTGCT
>JBJOGJ010000003.1:0-42022 GCA_046048295.1 Pseudomonadota bacterium
TGCCGTTTCTTAGCATAATCTCATCCGAATGTGCCAAATACGAGATATTCCTGATTGGAATAGACCGGCAAGAAAAAGGGGCCAGAAATGGCCCCTTTCACGCTCCCAGTCTCGCTGAGGAATGCGGTTCGCGACTACTTGCAGGCGAGTTCCCGGGCGGCGGAAGCCTGGTAGGTGAGCTTGCAGGTCATGCCTTCCTTGAGGTCGCCGCGCTTGGCTTCCTTCCCGGCCACGGTGATCTTGGTGTTGCGGCCGCTAACCCGAGCCTTGCGCTCCTTGCCATCCGCCGCCACCGTGATCCGCGCACCCTTACGCTTCACCGATACGAGTTTTCCATCCATTGTCTCGATCGGAATAACGGCCTTTGAGATTTGGATGTTGCCGCGGTAAGTGCGGGCGTTTCCCGCCGCGTCGACGACATCGGGAGGGAACGTGAACAACTCCCCCACCGCCTTCTGTACGGTTTCGCCATCCAGGACTACCAGGTCAAACTTCCGCTTCTTCATTTCAGCCTTGAAGGCATCGTCATTGGCGGTATCCATGAACGCTTTCCTGAGCGCCTCGACGCGATCGGCGGGGACCTTCGGCCCCACCGCATAGGGACGTCCCCAGAGCTGCCCGCCAAGGATCAGCTTCAGAATCTGCTTTTCTTTTTCGGTTTTCACCAGGTCCATGACCAGCGGAACCGTCGGCAGATCCGGATGTCTGTCCACAGCCATCTGGAGGAGAATCTTGACCTTCTTCTCCTTGAGCCATTGCGGGCGCGTTCCGACGACCGACGACCAAGACCAGCCGCAACGACCTTCGAGCTCGCCCTTCTCGATAGCGAAATTGATGTCGTTTCCACCCGGATAGCCGGTAATCAGCTTGAGCTTGGTGCCGAGTATGTTGTTGAGCATGATTGGATAAATGTCGGTGTCGGCGGCGGGGCCGGTGCCACCGACGACCATACCTCGTGTCTTCATGTCCTCCCAGGTATTGACGGGCACGGTGTGCCAGGAGGCACAGGTGGACACTTCACTGTTCAGGCTGCCGAGCCAGTTCAGCTTGGTGGAATCGTAGCCCACACCCTTCGTCTTGAAGACCTGCTCGGTCGGGATCGCGCGGCCGAAGGTGGCGACCGCCGTACCGTCCTGCGGCAGCACATTGTAGAGCTCGTTGACGAGAATGATGCTGCCAGCGCCCGGCCGGTTTCGTGGAACGAATTCAGGCTTGCCGGGGATATGTTTGCCCATATGCTTGGCCAGAAGGCGCGCATACTGATCGTAGCCGCCGCCGGAACTGTAGCCAATGTACATGGTTACGGTCTTGCCCTTGTAAAAATCAGCCACCTTGTCGGCGCTGGCTGTACTGGGCAACACCAGTCCGCCCGCTACAAGCGCCGGCAACGCAATTTTTCCAAAATCGAGAACTGAACGCATCTTCTGGAACCCTCCTTTGATGCTTCCGAATGCGCGCGTTTCGCGCGTCATTGCCAACTTGGGCTCAATCTCTTGAACCGAAATAAGCCTCTCATTTCGGGCCGAAATATTCAACAGACTCATCGGAGAATTTATGCAACAAACAACACAATAGCAAAAAATTATATTGTCTTTTCAATAGTTTATTGTTTATGAGAAATTGCCAAAAACCACTCCATAAAACAACAAGACACAACCACCGAAAGGGAATTTCATAAGAGAATTATCGTAGCAAAAACACATAGATTAAATTTAACCAGTTGAAATTCACCCGCCGAATATCACGATCATAAAATGATTTCCGCCAGCAAATGTGCCAGGCGCCCATACCCCTGACCATCCTGTGCGGCACCGACCCGGAAGCAGATCGCTCTGCCCTGCCCCAGTCCTCGCCTCATTGCGCGAACAGGTGTAAGACACATCAACGAACACACATATGTTGCATGAGCACAACCGACATGGACGACACCAAATCCCAGCCGGGCGTAGAGGCGGCAGGCCCCGCCCTCGCACCCAGAGCCGCCCAGGCGCTCAAGGCCGAGATCGAGCGGCGGCGCACGTTTGCGATCATCTCCCACCCGGACGCCGGCAAGACGACGCTGACCGAGAAACTCCTGCTGTTTGGTGGTGCCATCCAGCTCGCGGGCCAGGTACGCGCCAAGAAGAACCAGCAATCGACCCGCTCCGACTGGATGGCCATCGAGCAGGAGCGCGGCATCTCCGTCGTCACCTCGGTCATGACCTTCGAGTATGGCGGCGCGGTATTCAACTTGCTCGACACTCCGGGCCACGAAGACTTCTCCGACCACACCTATCGCACCCTGACCGCCGTCGACAGCGCCATCATGGTGATCGACGCGGCGCGCGGCATCGAGGCCCGCACCCGCAAGCTGTTCGAGATCTGCCGCCTGCGCGACATCCCGATCATCACCTTCATCAACAAGATGGACCGCGAGACCCGGGAACCGCTCGACCTGCTGGACGAGATCGAGAAAGTGCTGGCCCTCGACACCGCACCCATCGTGTGGCCGATCGGCCAGGGAAAGCTGTTCAAGGGGACATTCGGACTCGCTGACAACGTCCTCAGGCCGATGGACGACAGCGGCGAGGAGCATCGCCTGTCCGGCCCCGACGACCCCGCACTGCCGGCGTTGATGGGCGACGACGCCTACGCCGCCTGGCGCGACGAGGTCGAACTTGTCCGAGATGCCGCCAACGCCTTCGACGTGCAGTCCTTCCGCGAAGGCCACCTGACGCCGGTGTTGTTCGGCAGCGCCTTGAAGAATTTCGGCGTCCGCCACCTGCTCGACATGCTGATTGCGCACGCGCCCTCTCCCGTCGGCCAGAAGACCGACAAGCGGGTCATCGCGCCGACCGAGCCGAAGATGACGGGCGTCGTTTTCAAGATCCAGGCGAACATGGACAAGAACCATCGCGACCGCATCGCGTTCATGCGCATCGCGTCCGGCAAGCTGACGCGCGGCATGAAGGCGAAGCTGGTGCGCACCGGCAAGTCGTTCGTGCTTTCCGCACCCCAGTTCTTCTTCGCCCAGGATCGCTCGATCGCCGATGAAGCCTACGCCGGCGACGTCGTCGGCATACCGAACCGCGGCATGCTGCGCGTCGGCGACGCCATAACCGAGGGCGAGGACCTGACCTTCCTCGGCATCCCGAGCTTCGCCCCGGAGATCCTGCGCCGCGTCCGCCTTGACGACGCCATCAAGGCGAAGAAGCTGCGCGAGGCCCTGCAGCAGATGGCGGAGGAAGGCGTTGTCCAGATGTTCTCACCCATCGACGGCATGCCGCCCATCGTCGGCGTCATCGGCGTCCTGCAGCTCGACGTGCTCGCCGACCGGCTGAAGCAGGAATACGGCCTGCCGACCGCCTTCGAGCCGGCCCAGTACGAAATCGTGCGCTGGATCGAGGCCGACACGGAGAAGGAGCTGCAGGCGTTCATCGCCAAGAACCGCTCGGCCATCGCCACCGACCTCGACGGCGACCACGTGTTCCTCGCCGGCTCGATGTTCAACCTCAACTGGGCAGCAGAGCGCGCGCCTGAGATCCGCTTCAAGGAGATCAAGACCACGATGGCGTGAAGCCGCCAATTTGCGGGCCTCGCGCGGTTCGGTTTAGATATGGGCGGATCCCAGCCAACACGAGAGCCCGCCCCATGACAGACCTGCCCGCCGCCTCCCCCGCCGTCACCAAAATCCTCGCGGCCATCGAGGCCGAGCCGCTGCTGCACAAGCTGACATGGGACGAGTGGATGGACGTCGGCCCGGCCTACCCGGCACGTGGCTTCCGCCAGAAGGACGTCTTTACCCGCTTCAACCGCAACGGTTACGACTGGGATATCCAGGGCATCCTCTACACACCGGATATCGAGGTGAACCCCGGCCTCGCCATCGTCATGTTCCACGGCGGCGCCGGCTCGTCCTACGGCAAGGACACCACGCCGGACGGCCGCCCGGGCCTGCCCCGCGTGCTGGCGTCGATGGGCTTCAAGGTGCTCAACATGACCTACCCGGGCCACTATCCCCCAGGCGGCGTCTGGAAGGAGCCGGTCGCGACGCGCCAGCCCTGGTACCTGCTCGACCAGAAGCTGTCCGACGAGGAAATCTACGACCGCAACGTCAAGTGCACCTTCAACGTCATCCTGCAGGGCTCGGCGCAACTCGTCGACGAGAACCTGGCGGGCCGCAAGATCCTGGCGCACGGTCATTCGACAGGCGGGCCGATGGCGGCACACCTCCACCGCTTCGTGAAGAAGACGGAGGTGGCGGGCATCCTCGGATGGGGAAGCGGCGGCGCCGACGGCTGGCGAAAGGAATGGCGCGACAAGACTGGCGCCGAGCCAAATCGCGCCCACAAGTTCGACCACATGTCGCGACGTTCGCCGGACAGCTTCAAGAGCTCAGGCTACGTCAGCGACCCCGAGTTGTGCCCCTGGGGCGGGGCAGAAGGCTTCATCAAGTGGGCGGAGCCCGTCCGCTCACAGATGAAGACCGGCCTCTGCGACAACCAGCACATGGTGGCGCCGGAAGCGCTGGAGGAATACCCGGGCAAGACCGGCCTGCCACGCGAGGAGTTCTTCGATCACCTCCAGGACCCGAACCCGGCGTGGCTCAAAAAGGCAGCCGTACTGCTGATGGTCGGCGGCGACGACAAGGGGCACTGGGTGCACGGCAAAGAGGAAGAGGACAAACGCGAAGTCTTCATGGGCCGCAAGTACCAGGCCGCCGGCACCAAAGTGCATGTCCTCTATGTCCCGCGCTACGGCCATTACGGCATGATGGAGATGTACAACGAGCGCATCGCCTACTGCTGGGCCTGGGCGATCAGGAACGGGTATTTCCCGGCATGAGAAACAAAGAAGGGCGCCCGGTGGGGCGCCCTTCAACTTTTCGGATCTTGCCGCAGTGCTACTTGGCGATCCGGAGCGTGGAGATCTGCAGTGCGATCTCACGGAAGGCCTGGCGAAGCTCGTCGCCCGACGACGAGTTGAAGAAGTGGCTCGGGCTCGTCGCACAGTCACGCATGGTGTTGAAAGCCCAGCCCGAGTTTCCGATGGCGAAACCGATCGTGTAGACCGTGATCCCCGCCTCCTTCATCTTGTGGCAGATCTGCTGGGCGTGCGCGGAGACCTGCGAGGTGTTGGCGTTGCCACCACCATAGTAGTTGTATTCGCCGTCGGTCAGCAGGATCGCGATCTTCCTCAGCTTCGGCTCGCCTTTGGAGTTCATCTCGGTGAGCTCGGCATAGGGGCGCGGCGTGCTGGTCGCCGGCCAGATCGTTGCCCAGTTTGGCGAGATCATGTGCCATGCCCAGGCCGTGCCGAGTGCGCCGGCGGTCATGCCGGAGGACGAGAAGCTGTCGATCCTCGACTTCAGCGCATCCTTGTCGTTCGACAGCGGCATGACGGTGGCCCACGGCGTGCAATTGGTCGAAGTCGAGCCGTTCTCCTCGTTCCATGTCGGGATCCAGCCCCTGCTGGCAGCAGTTCCGGTTCCCGGCGTCTGGTCGGTGTACTTGTAGACGTCCTGGCGATCGACGACGCACGTAGACATCGCCGGTGTTCCCGGGATTGCAGGCGAGCCCGGATCAGTCATGTACCGCGGCTTGTTCTTGCACGAGTTCTTGAGCTTGCCGTTGTTCCTGTAGCAGTTCGCCGGGTATTCGTATGTCGGCGGAACAGCGGGCGTGCCAGGCGTACCGGCGGGGTTCTTGCCAGTGACCGCCTCGAAATATTCGCCGACATTGACGGCAGGCGCAAACGGCACCAGCGCGACCTTCGAGGTATACTCGCTCTGGTCTTCCCAGATGACGATGTCGATCAGGTCCTTGGCGGCATCCTTCATGTCGTTGAGCTTGGAAGTGCCCATCGAACCCGTGACGTCGAGCATCATAGAGATCTCGATCGTCGACTGGCCATTGCCTCCAACCGCGAGGATCGCCTCCGCGACGGCATTGATCTCCAGCCCGGGCACGCCGGCAACGCTGAGGAAAGGCGTCGCCACGACTGCATTCTGGATGGCGCGGACGCGCGTCGCATTGTCGACCACTTCAAAGGTGGTCGTATCCGCATACGTTAGTTCCGACTTCATGCGGTTGTAGTATTCTTGAGCAGCGACCTTGGCGTCATCGATCGAGCCGTTGGTCTGCAACACGCGTCCTGCCGCGAGCACGGCGGCGTCGAGGGCAGCCGTGTTCTGAGTTCTGGCGTTGAGATAACGGCCCATGTCAACCGCGCCACCGACCATGGCGACAACGGTCATGACGGTCAGGCCGAACAGAATAGCAATGCTTCCACTGCGGTCTGCCGCGAACTTTGCAACAACGCCGCCCTGACGACGCTGGTCGTGCTGTTTGATTTCTTTTGGCATATGAACACTCCCACACGCACTACGATCTGCTGCGAGAGTGTCAGCTGAAGCCTTCGAATGCTCTGAAAAGGATTCGGGTATTCAATGCAAATGCTGACAATGGACGTAAGTCGGCGCTAACCACCCCAGTTGCGAACTGGTGAATGCCACGTCCACGAGCGTGCCAATTCAATGCACACTGCGCAATTCCGGCGCGGCGGCTAACCGGTCGTCAGGAATTGGCAGCGCCAGCCTTGTTCGGCGGTGAATCCGCAAACTCGATTGCCGAGCTTTTCGGTAAGCCGATGTTATCTACCGCCAACGATTGCATTAATTCCGTATTCGGCCAGTTTTCACTGACAGGATGATCATACGTACAATAACCTAACGAAAGTACAATGGCACAAAATCTATCGGACAAGCGAAGGATGGTCCTCCGCCCGTCATGACCTGTCCGGTGAATCGAGGCCGACGCCTACGAGTTCACCGAAAAGGGCGCGGATCCTGGCAAGGTCGGCGTCGGGAAGCGGCGGCGCGTTTATGGAGGCGATATTGGAGACCATGTGCTCCCTGCTCCCGGTACCGAAGAGCACGACATCCACCCCTGGCTCATGGCGGACATACCGGTACGCCGCATCGATGACGCTCCGCGCCCGGCCCTCCCCGATCAGGAATGCGAGCGGCTCATCGCTCCCGCCCATGTCGCGAGGCAGCTTGCCTTCATCCGCGAGCTTGCGCACGGTCTCCGCCAGCAGCGCCGGTTTCGAGAAGACATTGCGAACGACGAACATCATCAGCGTACCAATGTCCTTCGCGCGCGTGGTGGGGAAAATGGTGCTGCGCGCGCTCTGGTGCATCATGTTGAAGGCCACCATGATAACGTCCCAGCAATCATCAGCCACAGCGAGCTGCAATGCGTCATGGTCGTGATCGACGGGCGAGGATTCCGTGATTCCGAGCGCCCGAATGAGCCCTGCCTCGCGCATGCGCAGCAACTCCGGCACCAGCACCGACCTGGCATGCGCGTAGTCGCCGGGGCGAACGGCGTGCAGATGGAAGACATCGACGTAGTCGGTCCTCAGCCGGCGAAGCGATTCTTCCAGGTTGCGGCGGAGAATATCGGCCCCGATCAGCTTGCCGCCGTCCCGCATGCCCGACTTGGTGGAAACGACGACACTGTCACGCGCCACCTCAGCGACCGCGTCGCCAACGAGTTCCTCGGTCCCGTAGCTGCGGGCCGTGTCTATGAAATTGATGCCCTGGTCGAACCCGAAACGGATGAGCGCAATGGATTCCTCACGGGCGAGGTTCCGCCGCATCCCGACGCGACTGTTGCCCCCGGCTCCCAGCCCCGCCACGCTCACCTTCAGCCCGCTCCGCCCGAGTGTGGTGTAGTTCATTGCCAACTCCGTTGAGCGGTGCCTGCTGCCTAACAAGGTTCGAACGGTTCTGGGCTACCTCGATCCTTGGATGGATGAAGCCCGATAGAAAGCTCGCGATCGCCGTGCGGTTCACGAAGATGGTGGCGAGAGCAGCCCCGAGGGCCAGGAAAAGTACGAACGCCAGGAAGAACGAATGCAGCGCACTACTGCC
This sequence comes from Pseudomonadota bacterium, assembly GCA_046048295.1. GTDB lineage: Bacteria > Pseudomonadota > Alphaproteobacteria > Rhizobiales > Hyphomicrobiaceae > CBDCWA01. Next base: position 7,916 of record JBJOGJ010000003.1, read on the forward strand.
GTTCGCGTGTGGCTGAACCTTCGAACTGTCGAGATAGGACTTCGTGCCGCCCTCGTGCCTGACCTGGAAGCTGGAGGAACGCAAGGCGCCATGCCCGGGCGTTGCAGACCGCTCGGGCGGCGCAGTCCGCGACGCCGCCTGATGTTCCGCCCCCCGCTCCTCCCGCGCCCCCGAGAAGAACCGCCTCAACCAACCGAACAGCCCGCTTGCAGCAGCTTCAGCCTGAACCGGCGGCGGGCTGTACAGCGGCTGCCGCGCCCGAATGGTGTTTCCGTCCGGTGAAATGCTGCCGTTTCCGCCGGCGGTGGGACCTCCGGCCGTCGGGTCGGCAGTCGGTGACGGCGGTTTCGGGCCACCGCCCCCCGCGGCCTGCCCGACGGTTGAAGAAGCCGCGGCCGGTTGCGGCTGCACGACCATCCCCTTTATGGCGTTGTCCAGGGCAGTAGGCTTGCCGTTCACACTCACCAGAGGCCAGAGCACAGACTGCAAATGCCGGCAATCGAGTTCGAAGGTCCGCTTTGCCTGCACCATATATTGAAGAGCCTTGTAGTGCTGATTGTCCTTCAGATCGGCCTCGTACTTGCGCTTGATCTGTACAGCATTGCTGGAATTGTCGCCCTCGAGATCACAGAGCAGTCTGTAGCTCCGGTTTTCCTCACGCAGCTTCCCCCGCAACTGGCTCACGATCCGGTCCGACAACCAGACCGCCTGATTGAGCACCGCAGAAGGCTTTCCCTTTTGTTCATCGCGCTTATCGTCGGACGCCTCGGCCACCCACGCCTCGTATGTCGACTTGGACTTGTACTCCTTTCCAGGCTCGAGAGGGGTATACTGATCCTGCTTCTTGTTCTTGAAGAGGTGTTCGCGCAGGAATGCGCCGGCTGACGTATCGTTGTCCGCCGCCAACGTCCGGATCACCCATTCGCTGGATACTTCGACCTCTTTGCCAGCATTCGCAGCATTCTGGCAGGCGCGTGCCAACGCGCGTCTCAGGTCCTCGTTCGGCGTGGGCGCAACCTGGTCGGCGAGGACAGCATCCACCGCTGCGCGCCGGACCTGATCCATGGGCGAACCAGAAGCTGATGCACCAAGGCCGCCCCCCAACGGTGGGGCCCCAGGTCCGTTCTGTTTCGAGAATATGCGCCCGATGTTGTCGATCAGGTCGCCAATCGGAACATCGCGAATGTTATCGTAGGGTTGGTGGCCCGCACTGCGCTGGCGACCTTCCATCGCTTCCAGGATCTCGCCGACGACCTGCTGGCGCGAACCGGCAGTGACGGCATTTGTGGCCTTGAACAACTCTGAAAGCTTCTTGTCGAACAAACGCTCTGCCCGCTCGACGATCAGCGCCAGGGCAATGCCATTGCGGGCAAGGTACTCGGCGGCGCTGGCGTCCTTCGTGAACGCGGCCATCAGGTGTTCCAACGAGAACTCATCGTCGCCGTTACGCACTGCCAGAGCATAAGCCCTGTCCAAATTCTCAATCAAGTCTGGGCTGGGCTTCCGCCAAACCAGTAATGCGACGTCGAACTTGCACATAACGCAACGCCCTCAAGTACGCATCCGTGCCGGTGAAACAAGTCACCTTCGGGGGCCAGGACCATGCCCGCATTCTTGCCCGCGTGGATGACGGGAAGATTACAAGCATGGAGCACTGACTGTTTGCCTCCAGCAACATCATATTTCCAAATCGGCCTTTCCCACAAGATATACTACGTCTGAGAACGCCTATTTCGCGGCGGTCGTTGCAAAGTCCGGACACCGACAAGTGCGGCACGGCCGCCCTGCGGCCCCTTCGCCGCGAGATAGCAGGCGGCGTTTTCACTGACGACAGGGCGGGCAACTTCATCACGAAACAGACCATCGGACACCGCTGGGTTGCCCAAACGCTACAGCGGACTTGTGACAGATCAATTCGGCCGATTCGAACCGCCCCAAGCGACGCTCCAATATTGGCAATGCAAACGAATCATCCAAATTCCAGAAAGCACAATTCTCTTATGGGGGCTCGAGATGACTTTCGGTATCAAACACCTTGCCGGCGCCCTTGCGCTGGCGGCAGGTCTGGCCTTGACCGCGCCTGAACGCGCTGCGGCAGGCGACTACAACGGCGACTTCATGGTCCGGTTCGGCGCGAGCGTCGTCCATCCCGATTCCGGCGCGACCGTATTCAACAACGGCGCCGTGATTGCCGGTGCCGATGCCGAAGTGAGCACCGAGGTCGTCCCCTCGGCAACGCTGACCTACTTCCTCAATCGCAACCTCGCACTCGAGCTGTTCTGCTGCTTCGCCAAGCACGACGTCGATGGCAAGGGGACGCTCAACGGCGTCAATCTCGGCGACACCTGGATCTTCCCGCCTGCCGTCACGGTCCAGTACCACTTCGACACAGTCCGGGGCTTCAAGCCCTACGTCGGCGCCGGCGTCCAGTACATCGCGTTCTTCGATGAAGGACGCAGCAGCCTCGGTGGCAACCCGAGTATTTCGATCGACAATGCCTTCGGCTTTACGCTGCAGGCCGGCGTCGATGTCGAGATCGGACGTGGCTGGTACCTGAACGCGGACGTGAAGAAGACCTGGCTCGATACAGACGCACACTGGACCAACACCGGCATCACTGCGGACGTCGATCTCGATCCGTGGATCTTCTCGGCCAACGTCGGCTACCGGTTCAACCTGTTCGGGCGCCAGCAGGCGAACTGGGAACCAATGAAGTAGCCACAACCTACTGGACAGAGACTATGCCCAGCGGCCCGGAAGACTTCCGGGCCGTTTTCCTTTGTTCTCCGCTCTCAAGCGACGGATAGGCAAAGCTGGAGCCGTCTAGATTCCCGGTATGTCGAACCATGGTCCAAGAAACGAAACAGGACTCTGAACATGAAGGCTTGGCTGCTCTGGATGCACCGATGGATTGCATTGATTTTCGCTGTTCCGCTCGCGGTGGTCATCGTGACGGGCCTCATCCTGTCTTTCGAACCCATGGCGGTCGTGAACGGCATCAAACCCGCCAGCTTGACGACCGAGCGCATGCTTGCCCTGATCGACCAGCACGATCCCAGGGGTGAGGCCACGCGCATTTCCGTGCAACACTACAATGGCACGCTGACGCTCCAGGGCGAAGATCGTGTCAGTATCGATCTGGCGACCGGCAGCAGGGCTGAAGCGCGCAGCGAACTCAGCGACCTTTTCCGCTCATCGCGCCGCATGCACGAACGGCTGGTCGGTGACCTCGGATGGCTCGTCGAAGCCTCGACGATCGTGATGCTGGTGCTGGCAGCTCTGGGCCTATGGCTCGGCTTCCCGCGACTTCGCAATACGCTCGCGAATTGGCACAAGGGTCTCGCCTGGAGCCTGCTGCCGCTTATCGTGATCAGTCCACTGAGCGGCCTTGGGATCCTGTACGGTATTTCCCTGGCATCGCCGCCGCCCGCCGAGGCCCGCGGTCCATTGCCGGCCAATCTGAAGGAGTCCATCAGGATCATCGGAGCCAGGCACGACCTCTCGGCACTTGTTTCTCTCCGTAAGCGGGGCAAGCGACAGATAGCCCGCATCGTCGAGAACGGCGAATATCGCAATTATGCGGTGACCAGGGCTGGAACGGTCGCCATGCCCCGCAACTGGCCGCGCCTCGTACATGAGGGCAACTGGTGGGGCAACGTCTCCGCACTCGTGAACATCATCACATCCGTGGCACTCGTCGGACTGCTCTTCACCGGTGTCTATGCCTGGCTTTGGCGCATTTCATCGGATGCAGAGGCGACGGCTGCGGCTTGCGGAAGCGAAATCCTGAGGCCGTTGTCCATGTCGCGCAACGATCGCCCTTGCGATCAAGGGTCCACTCATCCATGATAGACTGACGCGAGACGGCTGAGGCACTGCCCCATTCGAAAGGGGTAGTTACATGCTCATAAGGGACGTCCTGGCCCACAAGGGCACGCGCGTCATCGGGATCTGGGCCAACAAATCGCTCAAGGACGCGCTTGGGCTACTGGAGGAGCGCAACATCTCCTCCGCTGTGGTGATCAATTTCGAGAACAGGCCGATCGGCCTCGTCACGGATCGGCGCCTGCTGAGCGCGGTTGCGCGCCACGAGGCACGCGCGTTCGAATTGAGCGTTGCCGACGTGATGATGACGCCGCCCCCGACCACCGCGCTTGAGACCACCGTCGCAGCGGCAATGCGCCAGATGACCGACGAGCGAGTGCGCCACCTTGTCGTCATGGACGGATCGAGGCTAGCCGGTGTCGTCAGCATCGGCGACCTCGTGAAGTGCCGTCTCGACGACTTCGAGGCGGAGACGAAAGTTCTGCGTGACCTCGCCCTGGCGCAGTTGTCCACGGAATGAGCAGATTACGAACAATTGATTACGGTCAGCGGGACGCGGAATGCGCACGGGAGTAGTTTTGCAGGTACACGAGGCGGGTCGCGACGTGACGTGACCACGTGAACGCGTTCGAAGTACCAGCCGGCGCAGTCGCGACCCCGGGACACAACGTCCAGGAGGAAGCATCATGGCCCAGTTCGACATCATCACGCCGTTGGCACCAACGGAAACCCTGCCCACCGTTCGCAGGATCGGCTTCTCCGATCTCAAGGGTGTGCTGGCCGCGGGCATCGAGGATTTCCGGGCGATGCCGACGCATTACGGCTTCTTGTGCCTGTTCTATCCAGTCGCGGGCCTGGTGCTGCTGCGGGCGACGTTCGGCTACGATCTGATCCCGCTCCTCTACCCGCTTGCGGCAGGATTCGCCCTGCTCGGTCCGTTTGCGGCGATTGGTCTTTACGAATTGAGCCGTCGCCGCGAGCTCGGACGCGACACCTCGCTGGCCCACGTCTTCGACGTGCTCCGCTCGCCGTCGCTGCCATCGATTCTGGCCCTCGGCGCACTGCTCCTGGCACTGTTCGTCATCTGGATCGCCATCGCGCATACGATCTATGTCGCCTATTTCGGCTGGGCCGAGCCGGAATCGATCCTCGGCTTTGCGCGAAGGATCCTGACCACCGACGCCGGACTTGGCATGATGCTGACTGGCAACGCCGTCGGCCTGGCGTTCGCTGTCGTCGCATTCATGCTGAGCGTCATCTCCTTCCCGCTGCTGCTCGACCGCAATGTGGGCATGGCCGCCGCGATCGTGACCTCCGTTCGCGTGGTTCTCGTGAACCCGCTCGTCATGGCGGCGTGGGCGCTGGTCGTCGCAGCAGGCCTCGTCGCAGGCTTTGCACTGTTCTTCTTCGGCCTCGCGGTAACCGTTCCCATTCTCGGACACGCGACCTGGCATCTCTATCGCCGCGTCGTCGAACCCGACGATTCCGCTCGACCCGAGTATCGCCCGCGGCCGCACCGCCAACGCTATGGCGCAGAGTTTCCGGCCTCGCTCTTCTTCCCCTCGTCTCATGACCAGCGCGACAAGTAGCCGGCTGGTCGAATACCCGGAGGAAACCATGATCACACTTGAAGACTGCCTCGGCTTCTCGGGACTTCCGAAAGACGCGATCCTGGCCGTTGCGGAACACGAGCGCGTGCCGGAGGTTATAGCTGCCGGCCTTGCATCGAACCTCGTCGAGCAGCCCGACGGCTATCGCCGGATCGCCGCCATGATCGCCGATGACACGCAATGGGCGCTGAAGCGTGGACGAACGGCACATGCAGGTGAGCTCAGGGCTACCCTCGAAGTCTTCGTGAAGCACTATCCGGAAGCCATGGCGTCGGTGAGGGTGCGCCGCTGTCTCGGTTGCGACGACGGGCAGTAGGCGGCAGGACATAGCGTTCAATTGCTTCCGTATGCCGCCGGAGACAGCGTGCGCTCGTAGCAATGAAAGGAGAGCACGATGGCGATAATCGCAATGACCCGCGAAATGGCGACGCGCGGCAAGGACGTGGTCGCCGGTCTCGCGGAGGAACTGGACCTGAAGGTGGTCCACCACCAACTGGTGGAACACGAGATCGCAGCGCGATCGGGACTGGAGCAGAAGGAGGTGCACCGCTCCCTTGAAGGAGAGGCCACGTTGCTCGAGCGCTGGCGGATCGGGCGTACGCGGCTTGCGCACTACACGTCGCAGGAGATCATGGAGCTTGCCAGCGAAGGCAACGTGCTGATCCGCGGCTGGGGCGCGACGTACCTGTTGCGCAATGTGCCACACGTCGTTTGCGTGCGGATCTGTGCGCCGATGGACTTTCGCATAGACACGATGATGGAAAGGCTCGGGGTGCCGGACCGCAAGAGCGCCCGCCGCGAGATCGAACGAAGCGACGCCGCCCACAACGGCACCATGCAGCGGCTGTTCGGCATCGACTGGTCCGACCCATCGCTCTATGCCCTGGTTCTCAACACCGCACGGATACCTGCCTCGGACTGCGTTCACCACATCGCCGAGGTCGCCCGCTCGGACGCCTTCCGCGAAACCAGCCAGACGCGCAGTGTGCTCGCGGACGAACTGATCCGGACACGCATCCTGTCCGCCCTCGACCGCCACTTCGGAGGCAGAGACGGGGCGCTCGGCATCGAGGTAAGCGTTGACGGCGGGCATGCGGTGGTGCGCGGCACCATCATGGCGCATCCGCTGGCGATCGACGAAGCCGAGGGCGTCGTGCGCGCCGTCGAGGGCGTGAAGAGCGCCAGGAACGAATTGTTGATGGCCAGTCTCGAGTAGGTTGGACGGCTGGCCAGACTGTGCTTCCCCGGCACTAGGTGCAGCACATCTGTCCCCGATCCGGCGATAGGTCGCGCAATCGTCGCCGCGCCAGGCGTATATTGGATTGCAGGTGATGCCGGCGATGGACTAGGTTGCCGGGGATGAGTGACAGCTGGGGGGCATAGACATGCGCGGTGCTGCTGCGATCGCAGGTGTTCTGTTGGCGTTTGCCACGACGGGTGGTGCAACGACCACGGCTTTGGCGGAAACAGAATGGCGGGATGGCCGGCCCGTCTATGAGAGTGACGTCGCAAGATCGAGGGCACAGAGGGAGCGCGAGCGCGAGGCCCGCCGAAAGAATTACAAGATGGTCTACCCCCGCTTCATGAAGGGGGGACCAACACCCAACATCACGCCGGAAGCACCACCCATAATGTCTCTGAGCAAACCAGAGCGCCCCGGCACGGTCATCATCGACACGAGCGGCCGGCGGCTCGTCTACGTGCTCAAGAACAATCAGGCATACGTCTATCCGATCTCTGTCGGCCGCGAGGGCTTCCAATGGTCCGGCACCGAGAAGATCAGCCGCGTCGTTTCCTGGCCGAGCTGGACGCCGCCGCCCGAAATGCGCCGGCGCGAACCCGGCCTGCCCATCACCGTCACCGGCGGCATCAAGAACCCGCTCGGCGCCAAGGCGCTCTATCTCGGCGCCACGCTGTACCGGATACACGGGACCAACAACCCGCGCTCCATCGGCCGGGCATCATCGTCGGGATGCATACGCATGATGAACGAGCACGTGACGCACCTCGCCTCGATCGCCCCGATCGGCACGACGGTTCGCGTGATGCGCAAGTATGACGGCGTCGGCAGCGAGGTCAGCTCCTGGCCATTTTGATGGACTTCGGGCGCTCACCCGTTCCTTCGATATCGGAACTGTCCTAAAACCGGTGCAACGGCCAACAACCAACCGCACCGGAGGACGCCCATGGATTTCGAGCTGCCGGAAGAGCTGCAACTTCTGCAGGAAACCGTCCGCCGCTTCGTCGATACCGAGCTTATTCCACTCGAGGGCAAATCGCTCGAAAATGGCCGCCTGAAGCCGGGCGTCGAGGCGCAGCTCACCGCCAAGTGCCGCGAACTCGGCCTGTGGCAGATCGACGTGCCGGAGGAATACGGCGGCCAGGGCCTCGGCCTGCTGGCCTGCTCCGTCGTCTGGGCCGAACTCGGCCGCACCGTCGCACTGCCGACCAGAGGCCACCGGATCCTGGGGCCAGAGGTGCGCCCCGTCCTTTACCGCCTCGAAGGCGAGATGCGGGAAAAATACCTGTTCCCGTCGATGCGCGGCGAAATCACGTCGTGCTTTGCCCAGACCGAGCCCGATGCCGGCTCCGACCCCGGCAGCATGCGCACCACCGCGGTCCGGGACGGCGACCACTACGTCATCAACGGCACCAAGCGCTTCATCACGGGAGCCGACAGCGCCGACTTCATCATCCTGATGGCTGCTACCGACCGGGAAAAAGGATCGCGCGGCGGCATCTCCTGCTTCATCGTCGACCGTGACACCACGGGCATAAAGCTCACCACCTCCTACGAGACTCTCACCGACGAGCACCCCTGGGAGATCGTCTTCGAGGATGTCCGCGTGCCGGCAAGCCATCTGGTCGGCGAAGAAGGAAAGGGCTTCGGCCTCGGCCAGAAGTGGCTGACCATAGGGCGCGTCAAGCAGGGCTCGCGCGCCCTGGGCGCAACGCGCCGCTGCCTCGAACTCGCCTCGAGCTACGCACGCCAGCGCGTCACCTTCGGCCGGCCCATCGCCGATCGCCAGGCGATCTCCTTCCGCCTCGTCGACGCATACGTACAGCTCGAGGCGGCGGAACTCCTCGTACGCCGCATGGCCGCCAAGTACGACGCCGGCGACGACGATCGCAACCGGGCATACGCGGTCAAGCTGTTCTGCACCGAGATGGCCTGGCAGGCAGCGGACATGTGCCTGCAGGTGCACGGAGGTATTGGTCTTACGCGGGACCTGCCAGTGGAGCGGCTATGGCGCGACCAGCGCAGCCACATGATCACCGAGGGTACGCCGGAGATCATGCGGATGGCGCTCGCCCGCCACGTGCTGAAGACGTTCGGCGAGTAGGCTCCGGCTACGCGTCGTTCACCGCCGGGAGGGGCGCCAACCCCTTCACCATGTCTGCACCCTTCTCGGCGATCATCAGCACGGCGGCGTTGAGATTGCCTGAGATGAGATCCGGCATCACCGACGCGTCGATGACACGCAGCCGATCGACGCCTTTCACACGCAAGTCCGGATCGACGACCGCCTCGGCCCCTGTCCCCATCGGGCAGGTACACGCAGGATGGTGCGCCGTCACCACGGTGCGACGGATGAAGTCCTCGATCTCGGCATCCGTCTTCACCTTGCCCGGTCCGGGAGAGAATTCCTCGCCACGGAAAGGCTCCAGCCCCTTCTGCGAGCCGATCTCGCGCGCCAGCTTGAAGCCCTCACGCAGAACCTCTAGATCGCGCGGCGCCGACAGGAAGTTGCCGATGAAGCGCGGGTGCATGGCAGGATCGGCCGAACGAAGCAGAAGTTCGCCACGGCTTTCCGGATGCAGAAGCGTCGGCCGGATTCCGTAGCCGTCCCGATACATTGCCTTGAAGCCTGGGAACCACATATGGGCGTCACCGGGCAGCCCCCGGAACAGGAACTGCAGGTTCGGCACTTTCGTTTCGCCCGCGATCTTCACGAAACCCTGCAGGCCGCCCGGCGGGTAGGTGGCGGGGCCTGTTCCGGTGAGATAGGCCTGTACCATCGCCATCGAGATGCGGTCCGCCCGCATCAGCTCGCGAAACGCGCTCGGGTTCCGGGGCCGCGTCCACTGGATGAAAAGGGACAGGTGATCCTGCATGTTCTTGCCAACCGGCAGGTCGACAATCGTCCGGATCCCGACCTCCTTGAGATGCCCTGCCGGACCGATGCCCGAAAGCATGAGCAACTGCGGCGAATTGAACGCGCCGCCGGAAAGTATCACCTCGCGCGCTGCCGCAACCGTCTTCACCTCGCCGCCCTGGACGTATTCGATGCCCGTTGCCGTCGTGCCCTCAATGAGGATACGCGTTGCATAGGCCCCTTTCTCGACATCGAGGTTCACGCGGCCCCGCGCGGGATGAAGGAAGGCGTTCGACGCAGATGAACGGTAGCCGCCCTTGATGGTGTACTGCGCCCGCCCGAACCCGAACTGGGACTTGCCGTTGTAGTCGGGCGTATGCTCGATGCCCACCTGCCGGCCGGCCTCGAGCCAGCCGTCGAACAGCGGATCGCGCGTGCCGGCGAACTGCACGCCGAGGGGGCCCTCGTCGCCGCGCCAGGTATCGCCACCGCCCTCGAAGGTCTCGCAACGCTTGAAGTAGGGCAGCACATCGGCATACCGCCAGCCGCTAGCGCCGTTGTCAGCCCAGCGGTCGTAGTCGCCCCGGTTGCCGCGCACATACGCCATCACGTTGATGGAGGACGAGCCGCCGATCACCTTACCGCGCGTCGCCTCGATGGCGCGCCCGCCGACACCCGGGTCTGGCTCGTAGTCGTAGCCCCAGTCGAACATCCGGTGCTCGAGGATCTTGCCGAGCCCGAGCGGGATCTGGATGAAGGGATGACGGTCGCTGCCGCCGGCTTCGAGCAGCAGCACGCTAGCGCCCTGGTCCTCGCTCAGCCGGTTGGCGAGCACGCAGCCTGCCGAACCCGCCCCGACGATTACGTAGTCGTAGATACGTTCGCTCGGCATCACCCCTCCGCAGCCATTCGAGAATATAGTTTGCGAATGGCTTTCTGCTTCAAATTTATGGGGTTAGCAAGCAGCCTCGGCGGCCTGCAGGGACTTGATCTGGCGCATAGGCGCTACAAAATGCCCGTTGTACCAGGATCGTTGCGGGACCATCATGCATCCGCGGCTTGGAACCTGGAGCCACACCAAGAAACTTGGGGAGACGGAGGACGGCATGGTCGCGTTCGAGAACCTGACGGAGCACACTGGCGCGGAGATCCTCGGCATCGATCTGCGCCACCCCTTGTCGAAAGAGGACGCTGCCGAAATCTACAGCGTTTTCTTGAACCGCACGGTCATCGTTTTCCGCGGCCAGGACCTGACGCAGGACGAACTGGTGCGTACCACCGCGAGCTTCGGAGAACTTGGGGAGTACGACCGTCCGGCCGAGTTCCACAACGCCGGCCAGCGCCGCACGCACCCCCGGGTGATGCTGATCACCAACATTCGCGAGGACGGCCAGCCGATCGGTGCACTGCCGGATGGCGAAATGTGGTTCCACCACGACAAGATCCACCGGCCGAACCCGGACAAGGCGACGCTGCTCTACTCGGTCCAGATCCCCACTTGGGGCGGCGAGACCATGTTCTCCAACCTGATGGCTGCCTATCAGGCGCTTCCTGCCGATCTCAAGAAGGCCGTCGATGGACGCATGGCAGCCCACTCGTTCAACTACGGCAGCCAGAAGAAGGACGACCCGAATGCGCTGGCGGCCCAGAGCCAGTCGGTCCACCCGGCGGTCATCACCAGTGACGAAAACGGCCAGAAAGCCCTTTATGTCGACCGCCTGATGACGACCCGCCTGCTCGATATGCCCGAGGACGAGAGCGATGAGATCCTGAACCGGCTTTTCGACCATATCGAGAAGCCTGAGTTCGTCTACGAACACGTATGGAAGAAGGGGGATCTGGTGATGTGGGACAACCGCACCTCGATCCATGCCCGCAAGGACTTTCCAGCCGACCAGACCCGCCTGATGTGGCGCACGACGATCGCCGGAAGCGGCAAGCCGGCCTGAGGCGGTCACGCCGACAGGCCATGAATTCAGTCGCGGCCGGGCATCATCCCGGTCGTCCGCTCTTCATTCCGCCCCATTCCGAGGCGAAAAGGCGCCCGGTTTGAGCCCGGTTCGAGGCAGAGCACCATCGTGGAACCCTCCAGGCATACTGCGCAACTCTACCTGCTGACGAACGCGACGGACGAAGCAGCCGAGCGGCTCGCCACGGCGATCGCCGGGGTGGACGTCGCAGCACTGCTGATATTGCCTGGTTCAGACGGCAGTATCGACATGACGGCCGCCCTGAAGCTCGTCGGCATGGCGCAGCGTTCCGGTGTCGCCGTCCTCATCCAGGATGACGCCGGACTGGCGGTGCGCCTCGGCAGCGATGGCGTGCACCTCGCCGCCGGGCCGGACCTCGAAAGCCGCTACAAGGATGCGCGCAGGATCCTCGGCGCGGAAGCGATCGTCGGTGCGCAGGTCGGCAAATCGCGCCACGATGCAATGGTGCTCGGCGAGGCTGGCGCAGACTATATCGGCTTCGGCATCCCCGCCAACGTCCAGGATCGCGATGGCGCCCGCAAGCGGCGCGATACGCTCGCAGAATGGTGGGCCGAGATCTTCGAGCCGCCATGTGTCGCCTTCGACGTCGAGACACCGGACGAGGCGGCTGCGCTCGCGTCTGCCGGAGTAGATTTCATCGGTGTGCGGGTCCCGCAGGCGATGACGCAAAGCGATCTGCGCACCTTGCTGAACGGCCTCCAGGATGCCTGCAAAAAGACCGAGCAACAGGAGTTTTAAGCAGCATGCGCAGCAGGTTCGCACGCCAACTGTCGGCCGGACTGGGGACAATGCTTCTCGCAATCTCGGCCGACATCCAGACGGCCGACGCCCAGGGCCATACGAGTTCATGGTCGAACGGGGCCAGGACGAAGACCAAACCCGTGCCGCAGGCGAAAGGCACCCAGCGCCAGCCGAAGAAGACGGCCACCGACGTCATCATGGCCGGCTACAAGCTGCCGCTTGCCGGCAACCAGGCAGCAGAGATTGCCTTCAATCAGGGACAATTCGCGACGGCGCTGAAACTTGCCGAGGCGCGCGCAAACTCGAAGGACGGCCGCGCCGCGACGCTGATCGGCAATCTCTATGCCGACGGGCTCGGCGTCAAACAGGACCCTGCAATTGCCGCCAAGTGGTACAGGACCGGCGCCGATCTGGGCGATCCCGAAGCGAGCTTCAAGCTGGCCATGGCATACGTGGCAGGCGATGGGATCGAGAAGAACCCGGTCGAGGCGGCAAATTCGTTCGAGTCCGCCGCCAAGAAGGGCCATGTTCTGGCGCACTACAACCTCGGACTGCAGTTCTTATCCGGCACCGGCAAGCCGGAGAACCCGATCCGCGCCGCCATGCACATCCGCTTCGCGGCCGAAAACCAGATTGCCGCCGCGCAATACGACCTCGCCACGCTCTACCAGCGCGGCCACGGCGTCGAGCCTGACGCCTACCTGGCATCCATGTGGCTGAAGCGCGCCGCAGAGCAGGGCATGGCCGAAGCCCAGTTCGAGTATGCGATGACGCTGCTGAAGGGCCTCGGAATCAATGCCGACGTGCCGGACGCCGTTGGCTACCTGACCGCCGCCGCCGAAAAAGGTGTTGCCGCAGCGCAAAACCGGCTGGCCTACATTCTGGCGACAGGCGACCTCACCAAGAAGGATCTTCGGGCAGCAGCCAAGTGGCGCATCCTGTCGAGGCAAGCCGGCATCGCGGACAAGGCCCTCGATGCGATGGTCGCAAAGCTCGGCAGGGAGGACCGCAAGGCGGCGGAAAAAGCCGCCGACGATTGGCTGGAACAGAAGGGCGGCAATCTGACCCGCTAGCCCGTCGCACTTGCATGCGGGGGCGGGAAGCGTTAGAGCGTGGCCTCCCCGCCAGCCACGGTCATGGCCCTGGACCTGCTCGAACCGCAGACGAGTACAACTATGCCCGCTTCGCCTCTCATTAACGTCATGACCGCTGCCGCACGCAAGGCAGGCCGCGGGCTGGCACGCGACTACGGCGAGGTTGCGCAACTGCAGGTATCGGTAAAGGGGCCGGCGAATTTCGTCACCGCTGCCGACCACAAGGCGGAGGAGACCCTCTTCCAGGAGCTCTCTAAGGCGCGGCCCGGCTACAGCTTCCTGATGGAGGAGCGGGGCACAGTCGAAGGGGCCGACAAGACACATCGGTGGATCGTCGATCCCCTCGACGGCACCACCAATTTCCTGCATTCGATACCGCTATTCGCCATTTCGATCGGGCTCGAGCGCGAAGGCCAGCTCGTAGCGGGCATCATCTACAATCCGGTTTCAGACGAACTGTTTGCTGCCGAAAGAGGCAAGGGCGCATTCCTCAACGATCGCCGCATCAGGGTCTCGGCGCGAAAATCGCTCGCCGACGCGGTCGTGACGATGGGCATTCCCCACCGCGGCCGCCCCAACCACGATCTCGCGCTGAAGGAGATCGCCCACCTGATGGACAAGGTCTCGGGGATCAGGCGCACCGGCTCTGCGGCGCTGGATCTCGCCTGGACCGCCGCCGGTCGCTTTGACGTCTTCTGGGAACGGGCACTCGGCGCCTGGGATATCGCGGCGGGCGCGCTGATCGTGCGCGAAGCCGGCGGCCTCGTTGCCGATTTGGATGGCAACGACGATTTCCTGAACACCGGCTCGATAGTTGCCAGCGCCCCAGGTATTCACCGCGAATTCATGGCCCTGCTGAAGTCTCTTCAGGATTGACTCTGGCAATGCCGCCGACGTCTTGCTGATACATTTGTCAGAGGCATCATGTTGCCTGTTTTACATGACAGATGTTGGTCGTTTTACATGACACAAGAATTAGCTAAGGTCGCTCGGGGCGAGCAGGGACCAAAGGTAGCATGGCCAGGAAGAGACAATTCGAACGCACGAGCGGCCCGTCGTTTCACCGCACTCTGACATCACCCGGCGTCTACCTGATGCGCATGGCCGTGTTCCTCGCACTGGTAGGTTTCATCGCAGCGATACTTTCGCCGCAACTTTGGGTCTCGTTCCAGCAGAACCCCGCCCTCAACGGCCTGATTATCGCTGTCCTGTTCTTCGGCATAATTTTCTCGTTTCGCCAGGTTTTCCGGCTCTACCCGGAAATCCGCTGGGTGAACGCCTTCCGGATCGCCGATCCGGGCCTCGCGATCGACCACAAGCCGGTCCTGCTGGCGCCGATGGCAACCATGCTCCGCGACCGTACAGGGGCCCTGTCGCTCTCCACGTCGGCCATGCGTTCGATCATGGACTCGATCGGCGGCCGTCTCGACGAGGCCCGCGACACCGGCCGCTATCTGGTCGGGCTGCTCGTGTTCCTGGGTCTGCTCGGCACCTTCTGGGGTCTCCTCGACACGATCCAGTCCGTAGGCAGGACGATTGCGGCACTCGACACCAAGGCCGCCGATGCCGGCGTGCTCTTCGACGATCTGAAATCCGGCCTCGCAGCGCCACTCAAGGGCATGGGCACGGCGTTCTCGTCCTCCCTGCTCGGCCTGGCAGGGTCCCTGGTCCTCGGCTTCCTGGAGCTGCAGGCGAGCCACGCCCACAACCGCTTCCATAACGAGCTGGAGGAATGGCTCTCGCACATCACGGAACTCACACCGGGTGAAGCCGGCTCGCTCGAACAGCTGAACCGGCAGCTCTACACGGCACTGTTCGACATGCAGCGCTCGATCGGCGATGTGGCGGAGCGGCTGGGCTCCGGCACCGGTGGCGACGCCCAGTCCGTGCAAGACTTGAACACGGGTATCCAGCAACTGATCGCACAGATGCGGGCGGAGCAGAACATCGTGCGCCAATGGGTGGACGATCAGTCGAACCAAAGCCAGGAGGTGGTTGCCGTCCTTCGCCACATTGCCGAAAATCTGCCGAGGCGGGGATAGCGTATGGCACGTGGCGGCCGCAGAACTGCCGACTACGGTGAATTCTGGCCCGGCTACGTCGATATGTTATCGACGCTGCTGCTGGTATTCACGTTCCTGCTGTCGATCTTCATGCTGGCGCAATACTTCGTCAGCCAGGAGAGCAGCGGCAAGGACGATGCACTGCGCCGCCTCAACCGCCAGATCGCCGAATTGACGAACCTGCTGTCGCTGGAAAAAGGCAAGTCGCAGTCAACAAGCGACGAATTGGCCGCGCTGCAGGCGACTCTTGCATCGCTACGCGCCGAGAACACGCGCCTCTCGGGTCTCGCACTGGAAGGGTCCAGCAAGTCCCAGTCCACCGAAGCGCGGATCAGCGCACTGAACGCCGAGATCGACAAGCAGAAGGAGATCTCGAACGAGGCCCTGGCCAAGGTCGACCTGCTGAACCAGCAGCTCCTCGCGTTGCGCCGGCAGGTTGCAGCGCTCAACGAGGCGCTGGAAGCCTCGGAGAAGAAGGACAAGGAATCGCAGGTCAGGATCCAGAACCTCGGCGCTCGCCTCAACGCCGCGCTCGCCCGCCAGGTCCAGGAATTGCAGCGCTACCGCTCCGACTTCTTCGGACGCCTGCGCGCGCTGCTCAAGGATCGCAAGGACATCCGCATCGTCGGCGACAGGTTCATTTTCCAGTCAGAGGTGCTGTTCCCGTCGGGTCAGGCGCAGATGAGCGCCGAGGGCCTTGCGGCAATCGACCAGCTCGCCCAGGCGATCGTCGAGCTACAGTCAACGATACCGAAGGAGATCGACTGGGCCCTCCAGGTCGACGGCCACACGGACATCCGCCCGATCAACAGCCCGGAGTTCCCGTCCAACTGGGAGCTCTCGACCGCACGCGCGATCTCCGTCGTCCGCTACCTGATAAGCCGCGGTGTGGCCCCCCGCCGCCTGGTCGCCGCTGGCTACGGCGAGTTCCAGCCCTTGGATACCGGCCAGAGCGAGGACTCCCTTCGCCGCAACCGCCGCATCGAGCTGAAACTTACGAACCGCTAGCCGTACCGCCATCCCGAACCGCCAACAAGCGGAGCAGCGTCTCCCTGCTCGACGCATCGAAAATGCCGTCGCAGCACGCCGGCCGGTAATGCCGCTGGAACGCGCGCACGGTGGCCTCGCTTTCGCTGTCGTGTCGGGAGTGCTCCGGCACCGCGTATCCGAAGCGTGCCAGGAGCTCGTGCATTTCGCCGACCATCGGGCCCTCGTCGCCAGGACGAACACCCCCGCCTGCCGCAGCCAACGGCGTAGGCTCCACCCAAAGCCCGACACCGGCCTCGGCCAAGCGCGACCAGGGGAACTTCTCGCCGGGATCGCGCTTCCGCATCGGTGCCACGTCGGAATGCGCAAGAACGCCGGCTGCCGGTATGGCATGACGCGCAAGGATATCGCTGCAGAGCCGCTCAACCGACAGCATTTGATGTTCCGGAAAATCCGGACAGCCGGCATCGTGTCCGGCGTTCTGGATTTCGATACCAATGGAAAGCGAGTTGATGTCGGTCTCCCCCGCCCAGTAGGCGACGCCTGCATGCCAGGCACGAAGCCTCTCCGCCACCATCTGCACGATCTCCCCCGTCTCGCTCACGACGTAGTGGCAGGAAACCTTGCAGTCGGGCCGTGAAAGCACGTCGAGCGAGCGCTCGAGTGTCGGCAGGCCGGTGTAGTGGAGGAGCAGAATGACCGGCTGCTTGCCGTCGCGTCGCGGCTCGACGTTCGGCGACGGATGCAGCCTGTCGACGAGTGGACTGTCCGCAGCAAGCTTCACCTGCTCCGCTCCTTCGTCGCCCTCTCGTAGGCCAGGTTGATGACGCGCATCTTCTCGTTTGCAATTTCGACGAAGGCGTCGGGCACGCCTTGCGAGATGAGCGTGTCCGGATGGTACTGACGCACCAGCCGGCGCCACGCCGCCTTCAGTTCGTCGTCACTGCAGTCCGGCACCACCCCGAGGATCACGTAGGGATCGTCTTCGTCCCTGACGAACAGGGCTCTCACCGCCCTGTACTCCATCTCGTCGCAGCCGAACGCCTCCGCGACGTACCTGAGATATGCCTCCTCCTTGTCGTGCAGCAGCCGGTCGGCCAACGCGATATGAAAGAGAGCGTGCAGGACGTTGCATCTGAGATCGGGTTCGTTGGCGAGAAGGCGGGCGAGGCGGCGCGCATAGATGTCGAAGCCGGCTACGTCCTGCTTGGCCAGATCGAAGAACCGGCGCACGTTGGCCCGCTCCTGTTCGGGCACATGCATGATATCCTCGAAAGCATCCGCCTCGATCCGAAGTGTCACGCCGTCGGCTTTAGAGAGCTTCGCGCACAGCGCGATGAGCGCCATGGTGAACGCCACCTGCTTCTCGGCCGGTCCGCCTCCGAGCAGCTTTTCGAGGCCGAGCGTGGCCAACAAATTGCCGGCGAGGGCCCGGACCGAGCCCCCCTCCGCCATTCCCGTGACCTCTGATATCTTTTTCCAAGGCATCGGGAGATCGGTATCGCCATTTGCTGTCCAGATGAAGCCTTTCGGTCCCCCCGATTGACGAAAATTTCTGCTTTTACCCGCATTTGTCGTTGCGTTCCGGCACCGAGTGGTGGCCGCCGGCGCTTGTTGCGCGCATCGGGACCGGCCCTTTCCCGGCGCAACGCCGGTTGCTGCCTCGGGATGGGCATGCGAAGTGGTACGCGGCTGGAAGGTTGCAGCATTCCCTCCGCGACGGCGCAGGACGGCACTCGAATGACTGAAGACCGCTTATCGAAATGGCAGTTCTGGATCGACCGGGGCGGCACCTTTACCGACATCGTCGCCCGGGCACCCGATGGTTTGGTTTCGGCGCGAAAGCTGCTGTCGGACAATCCGGAGGCCTATGAGGACGCAGCCCTGGAAGGCATCCGGCAGTTTCTCGGCATCGAGTCCACGTCGCCGATTCCCGGCGAGCTTATCGACAGCATCAAGATGGGGACCACGGTTGCCACCAATGCACTGCTCGAGCGCAAAGGCGAACGGACGGTGCTCGTCATCACCAGGGGGCTCTCGGACCAACTCGAGATCGGCTATCAGGCGCGACCCGATATCTTCGCCCGCCACATCGTCAAGCCATCCATGCTCTACGAGCGTGTCGTCGAGGCCGACGAACGCATACTCGCCGACGGCACGGTCGAAAAGACGCTCGACCCCGTGGCCCTGGCAGCAGCGCTGCACCCGGCGCGCGAAGCAGGGATTTCTGCCGCGGCCATCGTCCTGATGCATGCCTATGCGTATCCGGCGCATGAAGAAGCGGCTGCATCGATCGCACAAGAAGTGGGTTTCACCCAGATTTCAGTCAGTCACCGGATCAGCCCGCTCGTCAAGATCGTCGGGCGCGGCGATACCACCGTGGCCGATGCCTACCTGACACCGATCCTGAAACGCTACATCGACCGCATATCCTCAGCATTCGAAACCGGCCGGCGCCCGCGGATCATGTTCATGGCCTCCTCCGGCGGCCTGACGGCGGCCGAGCAGTTCCGGGGCCGCGACGCCATACTGTCCGGGCCAGCCGGGGGCGTCGTTGCCATGGCACGCACGGCTGAAGCGGCAGGACTCGATCGCGTCATCGGTTTCGACATGGGCGGTACGTCGACTGACGTTTCTCACTACGACGGCACCTTCGAGCGCACGTTCGAGACCGAGGTTGCCGGCGTGCGCATGCGCGTTCCGATGATGCGAATTCACACGGTTGCGGCAGGCGGCGGCTCCATCCTCCACTTCGACGACGGACGCTTCCGCGTCGGCCCGGATTCGGCGGGCTCGAATCCGGGCCCGATGTCATATCGCCGCGGCGGACCGCTGACAGTCACGGATGCCAACGTCTGCGTCGGCAAGCTTTCGCCCGACATGTTCCCGCACATCTTCGGCCCTGGCCGCGACCAGCCGCTCGACGACAAATCGGTACGCTCCGCCTTTGCAGAACTTGCACGCGATGTCGGGGACGGGCGCTCACCGGAACAGGTGGCGGATGGCCTCCTGCGCATCGCGGTCGAGAACATGGCCAATGCCATCAAGAAGATCTCGGTTCAGCGCGGCTACGACATTACCCGCTATGCCCTGAATTGCTTCGGTTCGGCAGGCGGCCAGCACGCCTGCCTCATCGCCGATACGCTCGGAATGGAAACGATCCTCATTCATCCGTTCTCCGGCCTCCTCTCCGCCTATGGGATGGGTCTCGCCCCCCTCAGCACCTCGGGTCAGCGTTCGATCGAACGGCACCTGGACGAGGATGCGATTGTCGACGCTCGCGCTCTGGGCGACGCACTCTCCCTCGAAAACGAGGCAGCACTGGTGCAGCAGGGCGCCACGCGCTCCGAGATCCGGCACGAGACGAACATGCTCCTCCGATACGAGGCGAGCGAGACCACGATACCTGTATCGGTCGCCCTGTCGTTGCGAGGCGCCACCTCGGAATTCGAGAACCTGCATCACCAGCAGTTCGGGTTCATCTCACCCGAAAAGCGGATCTTCATTGCGACCATCGACGTCCAAAGCACCGCACACGCTGGAGACGACGCAGTCATTCGCAAGAGTGCCGGCGCAGAGGCATCTGCCTCGCCGGTCACGACGACGAGGTTCTACTCGCTTGGCCGCTGGCATGATGCCGGCATCCACCAGCGTCACGAACTTGCGCCGGGCCACGCGATCGCCGGCCCAGCCCTCGTCATCGAGCCCCATCAGACTGTCGTGGTCGAGCCGGGTTGGAAGTTGGAAGTGACCGGAGCCGACGCGCTCATCCTGCGCCGCCACGAGAGCCGTCAGCGCGAGACCCTTGGCGCCACCGCCGATCCCGTCCTGCTGGAGGTCTTCAACAATCTCTACATGTCGATCGCCGAACAGATGGGCGAGGCGCTGCGCAACACGGCGCAGTCGGTAAACATCAAGGAGCGGCTCGACTTCTCCTGCGCCGTCTTCGATGCCGCGGGCAACCTCGTCGCCAACGCCCCGCACATGCCCGTTCACCTCGGCAGCATGGACAAGTCCGTCGAGACCATCATCCGCCAGCGCCAGGACACCATGCGCCCGGGCGACTCCTATATGCTGAATGCCCCCTACAACGGCGGCACGCATCTGCCCGACGTCACGGTCGTAACGCCGGTCTTCGACGACGATGGGCGCAAACTCCTGTTCTACGTCGCAAGCCGCGGCCACCATGAGGACATCGGCGGACTGACGCCCGGTTCCATGACACCGCGCGCCACCCGCATCGAGGAGGAAGGCGTCTATATCGATGACTTCAAGCTGGTAGACCAGGGCCGGTTCCTGGAGACCGAAGCCCTGGCACTTTTCTCGGGAGCCAGCTATCCCGCCCGTGCGCCAGCGAGAAACATCGCCGAACTCAAGGCCCAGGTCGCAGCGAATGCCAAGGGAGCGCACGAACTGCGCAAGATGGTGGCGCACTTCGGTCTCGACGTCGTCAACGCCTACATGGAACACGTTCAGGCCAATGCGGAGGAAAGCGTCCGCCGCCTGATCCAGCGCCTCGACGGCGGCCGCTTCCGGGTCGAGATGGACGGCAACCGCCATGTCGAGGTGAGCATCGCGGTCGACCGTCACGCCCGTACTGCAACAGTCGACTTCACCGGCACCAGTTCGGCCCAGCCCGACAACTTCAATGCGCCCCTACCCGTCACGCGGGCCGCCGTCCTCTATGCATTCCGCGTGATGGTCGATGAACCAATCCCCATGAATGCCGGCTGCATGCGCCCGATAACCCTGATCGTGCCGGAAGGCTCAATGCTCGCCCCAAGCTACCCTTCCGCCGTCGTCGCAGGCAACGTCGAGACCAGCCAGGTGGTCACCAACTGTCTATTCGCAGCCCTCGGCGGCCTCGGCTCGAGCCAGGGCACGATGAACAACCTGACCTTCGGCAACGACCGCTATCAGTACTACGAGACCATATGCTCGGGCGCCCCGGCCGGCCCCGGCTTCGATGGCGCCGCCGCCGTACACGTGCACATGACCAATACGCGCCTTACCGATCCCGAAATACTCGAACTCAGATACCCCGTCGTACTGGAGGAGTTTTCAATTCGGCGCAGCTCCGGCGGTCGCGGCCGATGGCGCGCCGGCGACGGCACCCGCCGCCGCATTCGCTTCCGCGAACGAATGGACTGCGCGATCCTCTCCGGCTATCGCGAGGTACACCCGTTCGGCATGGCGGGCGGCGAACCTGGCCAGTGTGGTGCAAACACCGTTCACCGCCGCGACGGACGTATCGAGACGCTGGCAAGCTCAGACCAGACAATATTGGAAGCAGGCGACGCGATAGAAATCGTGACGCCGACGGGCGGCGGCTTCGGCCCACTGGATCCGGGTGCGTGAGCGCCCTTTAGGCTTCCTTGCGGCTGAGCCCGGCAATACGGTCCATCAGTCGGCCGCGCCTCTTGGGTGCCCCGTCGGCCTTGTCTTCTACGGGCTTTGCCCCCGACGCATCGGCATCATCGCCAGCGTCGCGTGCGGTCGACTTTCCCTCGGCTACAGGAGCGGGCTGTGGCGCCTTCGCCTTCTCGACGGGGGTTGCGCGCGAAGCCGGCTCGCGCACTTCGTCTGCCGCCTTCGTTTCGTGCACGACGTTCTCCGCCGGCTCGGACCTTGCCTGGGCGGCGATCAGCGCCGCGCCCGGCAACGCTACGATGTCCGCCGAACGAGGCTGAGTGACCCGCTCGACCAGAGAACGCTTCGATGGCTTCTGGGCGCGCCGGATGTCGGCAGTCGTCGGCCGGGTACCTGCCCCGATCCGCCGCATCTCGTCCCGGAACTGCGCTGCCTGGTGCGCGAGCCGCTCATTGTTCTGCGCAAGCTCCGTGCGAAGCCTTTTGATGATTTCGTCCTGGCTTTCGACCTGCGCGAGAAGCGCGTTCAACCTGGCCTTCGCCGCAATACGACTTGTCCTGGCTGCAGTTGCCTTTTGAGCGTCCGCCGCACCGTCCTCACTCTGGTAGGTCTCGAGTGCTGCCCTGAGACGCTTGATTTCCGTGGCCTGTTCCTCGACCCGGGTCTTCAATGCCTGCAGCTCTCCGGAGCTCGCCAGTGGCGCTCCCGCTGCGATCTCATTTGCATCTATGCGGGCAAGCTGCAGCGTGGCGCGTGCCTCGTTGAGGTCCCGGCGTAGACGATCCATGTCCGTGTCAGGCCCGTCTGCCTGCAACGCCTCGCCCGAGGCTTCCGCCACCGTTCCTGTTGCATCGGCGCCATATTTCGAAAGCAGCTCTTGCAGCTTGGCGATCACGCCTGCCTGCGTTCGCGTACGGCTGCGGAGTGCCTCGAGCTCGCTGTTGAGCGCCGCCTGACTGTCGCCGTGCGCTCCCTCACCAGCGAACCTGCCGCCTCGTGTCGCCATCGTCGTGCGCAGCCGCTCGATCTCGGACCGCTGCTGCGCGTTGAGCATCATTGCCTCGTCCAGCGCCCGGATGCCCTTCTGCGCGCCCGCATTGAGCGTCTCGATCTGCTGGTCGCGCTGCTCAAGGAGCCTGTGTGCCTCGTCGAGCCGGCTCATGACGTGGGGCAGGCGCTCGGAAATGTTGTGCTCGAGCACGCGGCGCGCGTTGACGTTTTCCTCAAGCCCGCTGCCGAGCCGTCGGACTTCTTCATCGAGCGCGCTGATCCTGGCGTCACGCCGGTTCAGCTCGATCTTCTGCCTCGCCGCGTTGAGGCGGGCTTCCTCGACCTGAAGCTCCAGCCGGTGGGTCTCGACGGCGTGCTGCGCCCTGAGGCGGTCCTTGTCGGCGCGGATTTCGGCCAGCGATATCGGCAGTGCCCTGCGAACCCGTTCCGCGGCCAGACGGTCGGAACGCCGCCGATAGGCTGGTGCCAGGGCCATTGCCAGCATGCACGCCAGGAAAAAACCCAAGCTCACGAGCATTACGGATTGGATTGTCATCCTTGCCTGGGTTCCCCGATCATGACCCGCCGTGCGCCCCGGCGACAACGCTTACCGCTTTCGCCAACTCCTGCCAAGTGCGTCGACAGGTGGATGCGGCGCCGGCTGTGGCCGACACTAGTTAGAACGGATTCCAAGTCGGTCGACGGGTAAACTTCAGATACCCGATGTTGGCACCCAGACGCAGGCCCAGGCCCGCGCGTATCGGCGCAATGGTGACATCATCCCGCTTGAGGAACTGAATGCCCGCGCCACCGACGACATATGCCGAACCCTGCACGCCGCCGAACCTGTCGTAAACGTCCTGCGGGCTGCGCAGATTATAGAGCAGCACCATGACCTTCGAGCCTTCTGCACCGAAATCGTAGCCGACCGACGGCCCCTGCCAATAGATCTTGTAGGCTCCGGCATCCTTGGTATAGAGCGTCCCTTCGCCGTACCGAAGACCGGCGACGAACGCCCCTCCCGCATCCTCTCCAAGAATGTATCCGTTCGGGCGTCCGGAACGCTTGAACGCATACTCGATCACGTTCGCAAGCCCCTTGCTGACAGAGCCGAAGAATTTGTGCCCAGCTCCGACGATCTCGTTCTGGGAGTACGTACGGTCGCGCGGCGGCGGCTGGTAGGGTTCAGCATAGCGGTCGTCATAGCGCTGAGGAGGCGCCCCACGGTTGTCGTAGCCGCCGGCCGGCGGTCCGCGATCGTAGGGTGCACCTCCGGAATAGCCATCGTCCTGCGGTTGTCGATTGGAGCCCGCAGGCGGCTGGTAGGGCGAACCGTACTCGCTCGGCGGTGCTGCCCGGTTGCTTCCATACTGCGACCCGCCGCTGTTGGGATAGCCACCGCCACTGTTATCGCGGGGTTGGTAACCTGAAGGCGGCTGGTAGCCAGAAGGCGGCTGATAGCCGGAATTGCCATTGTATCCGCGCTCAGCCCCATAGGTCGGCGGATTGCCCCTGGGCTGCTCCCATGGCAGCCGCTCCTGTGTCGAGTAGCTCTCCTGCGCCTGCAGGCTACCCGACGCGGCAACGAAACCCAGCCCCGCGAACAGGGCCAGAAGTCCCTTGAACGATGCAGACCTCGCAATCATGGTCGCCTCTTCCGCTCATTTTCCTGCGTGCGCATTGGAATCGCCGCGGCACGCGATCTCTTTTTGCCGCCAACGCAACAACCGGCTTCTCCGGTCGAACATATACGCCCCGATTACAGCCCAAAAAGATGGCTGAATTGCCGCGAAAAATCGGCAGGTGCAAAAGTACATGAACGCCACGAACGGCCGAGGAGGACCGATTTCCAGCCCGCCGGTCCATCGCGGTCGTGGTGCGCCCGTCGAACCCAATACTGTCCGAAAACGAAACCAATTCTTTGCATCCGCACCGCGGCGCATGTATTCACATCGATCAAACGATAGCACATGATTCGACGGCTCGCGCGATGGAGCCACGGCGCAGAAGACCTGCGATCTGGAGGGTTGCCAATGAAGGGGAAGGTGCAGATTTCGGACATGGAGTTCGCCGCTCTCGTGTCGAGCAAGATCTGCCATGATGCGATCGGCCCGGTCGGCGCCATCTGGAACGGACTCGAGATCCTCGCCGAGGACGACGATGCGGAAGCCCAGTCCTACGCGTTGAACGTCATTCGCAATGTCACCGCGCAGGCATCGGCGAGGCTGCAGTTCGCCCGCTTCGCATTCGGTGCTGCAGGGTCGGCTGGAGCGCAAATCGACCTTGGCACGGCCGAACAGATTTCCCGCGGCTACATCGGCGAAGGCAAGAAGGAGAGCAAACACAGCCTGTTATGGTCAGGTCCTGCCGGCTACATGGCGAAGGAGCGCGTGAAGTTGCTGCTCAACCTCGTTGCAGCCGCCGTGACCGCGCTGCCCCGTGGCGGCCAGATCTCCGTCACTATCGAAGGCGGAATGGAAACCCCGGTCTTCCGAATTGCCTGCACGGGAAGGACAGCGCGTCCGCCCCAGCACCTGGTCGAGTTCATCACTGGCGAGAACATGCCGGAACTCGACGCCATGACGATCCAGGCCTACTACACCTGCCGCCTGGCGGAGTCCTCGGGGATGGCCCTGTCAGTGTCCGAGATCAAGGACGGCATCGAGATTACCGCCCGTTCGTGAAACCGTACGGAAGTGGAGTTGCCGCAGGCTGTTTCGCCATATCCAACCCATCATTCGCATGCAACACGCATAGATTGTATTTAAGGTTGCGCTCAACCGCTTCTTAAGAGTTTGCCGGTAACGTACCTATATCCGCCCCCGGAGCGCCGTTACGCCTGTGGCAACATTGAACTTCTGAGGCTGCTCAATGAGACACTGCCTGATCGTCGACAGCTCGCCAATCATCCGTAAGGTTGCAGCTAGCATTCTGGTCGGTGTCGGAGAACGGGCGGAAGAAGCATCGAGCGAAGCACAGGCGATCGCCCATTGCCGGATAGAAATGCCCGACCTGATCCTTATCGACTGGAAGTTGAAAGACGGTTCGGCCCTAGCGCTTCTCGATCAGCTGATGGCACTCACCCGCTTGCGCAAGCCGCACGTGGTCGTGTTGTCCACGGCACACGATCCCCACATTGTAGAAATGGCCCTGGAGGCCTGAGCGGACGAAATCGTCTTGAAGCCGTTCGACCGATCCGACCTGCTTTCTGTCCTGGCCCAGACGCAGCTGGCGGCCTGAGCTAGCTGCTCGATTTCACCGTCTTGGCAGCCGGCTTGTTCTGCGCTGGTGCATCGCCCCAGCACACCGAGGCCTCGGCCTTGCACGTGTGCTCGTCAAAGAAACCGAAGTCGAGAAACAATTCGCAGCTTACGGTCTTCTTGCCGGTGCGATACTTCTTTATACCGCGCTCGGCCGTCCACTGGGCGATGTACTTGTCGAGCAGCGCCTTCGCATCCCGCGTCGGCCCTTCCTTGCCATAGTCGTTGACCGAGAATGCAAGCCGCGTGCACTTCGCAGCTGCCTCCACAGACATTGCACCTGTCGCAGCTACGGCAACCGCCGTCCACAATGCAACGCTCCTCGCACGCATGACGCCCCTCTCTCTCTTCAACTGAAACAGCTACCTGATCGGAAAAACCGCGTCCGGACAAGTTCTGGACGTGTCCGGCGCATGCGCTGATCGCATGGCTTCGGGTCGAAAAGATGGAGCGCCGCTCAGGGCGACGCCCATCGCTCCATCGCGCACGCCATCAATATTGTGGTGCGTCGCCACCGCGCGGCCCAACGCCGGAATCGAAGAAGAAGCCGTGGTCGAAGGGACCGAAGTTGGTCTGCCGGTCGACGAACGGATCGCGGTAGAAGCTGTTGCTGCCGTAGCGTGTGCGCGCATCGCCGTAGGTGTTGTAGGTATCCTCGATGGAATAGGAATACCCACCCCGGCGCACGACATAGCTGCGCACCTGGGGACCTTTGCCACGGTAGTAGTCGGACCGGGGATG
This sequence comes from Pseudomonadota bacterium, assembly GCA_046048295.1. GTDB lineage: Bacteria > Pseudomonadota > Alphaproteobacteria > Rhizobiales > Hyphomicrobiaceae > CBDCWA01. Next base: position 34,685 of record JBJOGJ010000003.1, read on the forward strand.
GGCGACACCGTCTCCGGATTGGGCGGAGGCGGAAATGGGTGCGGCCATCATTGCGACGGCGACGGCACAAAGCCCGAGACTCAACTTCATACTACACGATCCTTCAACTGCGGCCCCGCTGGCCATCCGTAACCATATCATAGACACAAACGTAAATACTTGGTTGATGAAATATTAAATGCGTCCACCGGTTTCCAGGATTAGCCCTGGCCGTGTGGTTGCCGTGCAACCCGGCACCGGAAAACGGCAGCCAGGTTGCGCGATGTGTGTGCCGCGAGATCCGGCGATTACTTGCAGCCGCGCTGCTTGGCGACGCAGGTCGTGATGACGAGATCGGTCTTGCAGGAAACCTTCGCCTTGCCGGACGGCTTCACTCCCAGCTTCTGCATCGACTGCTTCAGCGCGGCATTGGCCATGAAAGTTGCGACGTCCTGGGTCACGCCCGTACCCTCGCCACCGGCAAGAACGCACTTCTTCGCATGAGCGGCACCCGTAACCGCGAAAACCGAACCGAGTGCAATAACGGCCACCGCCGCTGACTTTGCCCACATCGACATGATACTCTCCATGAATTGGCCCCAAATGGCGGGCGATGAATAGAACACGTACGGTCTGGCCCCAAGTCTCTAAGTCGTGACTGCGGGCCTTTTGCCGCCAACCTGTGGCGGCAGCGCACGATGCATCAGGTTCACTTGCAAAGGCGCGCCTGCACGATGCACTCGAAGCCGAGTCCGGCGCCCTTCTTGCACTTGTGGCGGAGCTTCGAGACCTTGTAGCCAGGTGCAACACCGACCTTTTGGCTCGATGCCATCCAGTTTCCCCACATGCCCCAGTCGGTCGCCTGCAGCACAGCCTCCCATGCCTGGAACTTCGCGCCATCCTCGGTGGTGTTGGTGCCCTGGCCAGCCTTGTTGACGCACTGGGCAGACGCAGCAGAAGCAGAAGCCAAGATTGCCAGAGCCACTGCGCCGGCAAATGCGGCCTTGCGGATAACAGCCATTGTCGAACTCCGATATAGAATTTCCGAAGTCGCGAGCATGCACGAGGGTTGGCATGTTGCCTATGGGGCTGATGCCAGAATCGGGTGTCTTTGAGTGCTTCTCCACTGCCCCGTGGCGCGCGTGCCGCACGCTTCATCCGGCTGCAGGACCAGCGCGGTGGAATCAAGAGTCCGCATTGAGGTCCTGTTCGCTGACCAGCCATTGGAACCTGAAACCGGCGGCGCGGTCGTCGGTGAGCCGTCGCCTCAGGACATCTCCTGCGGCTTCGAGAGCCGGTTCGAGCGTGAAGGGCGGATTGACGATAAGCATCCCCGCGCCATTCAACCTTTCCGGATTATTGGCCCGCCTCAACAGAAACTCGACCGCCAGCACCGGCGCGGCAACGGCCTCCCGGACGCGGCGATGGAACTTCTCGATGGGCTTGATGTCCTTGATCGGATACCACAACAGATAGACGCCGGTCTTGAAGCGCCGCAGCGCCTCCCCGAGTCCTTTCACCATGCGATCGAACTCGCCTGCCTCTTCGAATGGCGGGTCGATCAGCACCACGGCGCGCCTTTCCTTGGGCGGGAGCAGCGACTTCAGGGCCGTATAGGCGTCAACGGCCATGACTCTTACCTGTGCGTCCTTCGCGAACCGCCGCGCAAGCGCCCTGTTGTCTTCGGGATTGAGTTCGTTTGCGACCAGCGTATCGCCCACCCGCAACGCCGCCCGCGCGATTGCCGGACTGCCCGGATATGCCGAGAGCCCCCCGGCAGGATTGAACGAGCGCACGACCGCCACATAGTTGGCAAGCGCCTCCGGCAGCGGTTCATTAGCACTGCCGTCCTCGAAAAAGCAGCCGACACCTTCGCGCCACTCGCCGGTTTTGGCGGCCTCCTCACTCGCAAGGTCGTAGAGCCCTCTGCCTGCGTGGACGTCGATGACCCGGAACGGGGACGGCTTCAGAACCATGTGGCGCAGAACATGAATAAGCACGACGTGCTTCAGCACATCTCCGAAGTTGCCCGCATGATAGGCGTGGCGGTAATTCATGGCGCTCCTCGACGCGTCGGTTGCCACTCCGGCGCGACTGTATATATGGTTCCAGCTCCCGCCGGAAACCGAGTTGAAATTCCAACAACATGAAGCCAGCCGCCTTCGTATATCACGCACCGCCGACGCTCGACGAGGCCTTGTCCGTGCTCGCCGCCCATGGCGACGAGGCGCGCGTCCTCGCCGGAGGCCAGAGCCTCGTACCGGCAATGGCGCTGCGCATGGCCCGCCCGGCCCACATCGTCGATATCAACCGTATCGCCGGGCTCGATCGCCTCACCAGCAGCGACAGCCGGATCGGGATCGGTGCCACGGTGCGACATGCCCACTTCCATGACGCCACTGCCCTTGGGGCCAGCGGCCCATTGCTGGCCGAGGTCGCCCGCCACATCGCCCACTACCCAATCCGGCAACGTGGCACGTTCTGCGGCTCCCTCGCCCACGCAGACCCTTCATCCGAATGGTGCCTCGTCGCGTCGACCTTCGACGGCGTCGTGACGGCCGCAAGCCAGGGCGGGACCCGCCAGATTGCCATCGGCGACTATTTCCAGGGCATCATGACCACTGCCCTGGAACCAGGGGAGATGTTGACCGAGGTCGGGATCGCGCCGATCGGCACCGAAACCCGCTGGGCATTCGAGGAATTCTCGATGCGGGCCGGCGACTTCGCGGTCGCGATGGCACTCATTGCCTACGATACGAAGGATGGCAGGATCGCAAATGCCAGGGTCGGCGTCGGCGGTGTCGAGGCTTTCCCGCGCCGCATCCCCGAGGCGGAGGGCCTGCTCGACGGAAACGTGCCGACGGCGGATCTTTTTACGGCTGCCGCCGAAGCTGTTGCTGGCGCTGTCGATCCATTGGGCGACTGGCAGGCTGACCAGGAAGAGCGCCGCCGTCTCGCCGCGGCGCTCGTCAGACGCACGCTTGCCAGCGCGACCGAAGGAGCACATGCATGACGAACAGGCTTCCCGTCACGCTCGGCGTCAACGGCCGCACCTATCGGGTCGAGGTGGAACCCCGCCGCACGCTCGCCGACACACTACGCGATGGTTGCGGTCTCACCGGCACGCATACCGGCTGTGAGCACGGCGTATGCGGCGCATGCACGGTCCTCGTCGACGGGGCGCCGGTTCGCTCGTGCCTGATGTTTGCCGTACAGGCAGAAGGCGCTGGCATTCGCACCGTCGAGAGCCTCTCCAAACCCGATACCCTGCATCCCCTGCAGCAGGCGTTCATAGACCATCATGCGTTGCAGTGCGGCTACTGCACGCCGGGCTTCCTGATGCTGGCCATCGGCCTCCTGGAGCAGAACCCGGCCATCACGGACAACGAACTGAAGGAACATCTATCCTCCAATCTCTGCCGCTGCACCGGCTACCAGAACATCATCGACGCCGTGCTCTCCTGGGCCGGGAGCGTGCGCACGAAGGACAAATCCGATGGCTGACGTCGCAAAAACATCAGGCAGGGTCATCGGCGAACCGGTGGCGCGGCTGGAAGATCCGCCGCTCGTCCGCGGTACCGGCCTGTTCGCGGCCGACGTCTCGTTCCCCCACCAACTCCACATGCGCATCGTGCGCTCCCACATCGCAAACGGCAGGATCGTCTCGATCGACACCGCCGAAGCGGCATCCCTGCCGGGCGTCTGGGCAGTCTGGACCGGGAAGGATATTGCGGAAATCCCTCCGATCCCCTTCCGCGCCACCAAGGTCCAGGGCCTCGAGCCCTACTGCCAGCCGATCCTTGCACAGGGACGCGTCCGCTACATCGGCGAGCCGATAGCCGCGGTCTTCGCCGAAGATCCCTACATTGCCGAGGATGCCGCCGATCTCGTCGCAGCCGATATCGAGGAACTTCCCCCCGTCCTCTCGGCAACCGCCGAACCCGTCGAGTTCCTGCCCGGCCACACGAGCGAACCGACCGTCGTCGAAAAGGACTACGGCGATATCGAAGATGCCTTCCGGCAGGCCTATGCGATCGTCGCACTCGACCTTTCCGTCGGCCGCCACTCGGGCGTACCCCTCGAGACACGCGGCGCCATCGCCCGCTACGACAGTGTGCGCGGCGTGCTCGAGCTGCACGGCACTGCCAAGAAGCAGCACTGGAACCGGGACGAGATCGCAAAGATGCTCGGCCAGAGCCCGTCGCAGTTCCATCTGTTCGAGGGCCATGTCGGCGGCGGATTCGGCGTCAAGGGAGAGCTTTACCCGGAAGACGTGCTCGTCTGCCTTGCAGCGCTGCGTCTCGAACGACCCGTCAAGTGGGTGGAGGATCGGCGCGAGAACCTCGTCGCCATGAACCATTCGCGCGAACAGACGCACAAGATCCGCGCCGCAATCGACGCCGATGGCCGCATCCTCGGCATCGACTCGCGCTTCTGGCACGACCAGGGCGGCTACATCCGCACCCACGGCGTCCGCGTCGCCGACCTGTCGGCCGGCATGATGCTCGGCGGCTACAAGGTCCCGGCCTACCGCGTCGCCGGCCACTTCCGCATCACCAACAAGACTCCCGCCGCGACCTACCGCGCACCCGGCCGCTACGAGACCACGTTCGTGCGCGAGCGCCTACTCGACGCCATCGCTGCAAAAGTCGGGATCGACGCTGTCGACGTGCGCCGCCGCAATTTCATCGCCAAGGCAGAAATGCCGTATGCTCGCGAACTCGATGCACTCGGAACCGATGTCGTACTCGACTCTGGCGACTACGCCCTGTTGCTGGACAAGGCACTCGCGCGGTTCGGATGGGAAGAGGCGCGACTGGCCGCGGAGGAGCGCAGGCGAGAGGGCGCACTGGTCGGCCTCGGCCTCGCGCACTTCGTGGAAAAGAGCGGCCTTGGCCCATCGGACGGCGTCATTCTGAAAGTCGACAATTCCGGCGCCGTCGAACTCGTGACCGGCGCCGCCTCGGTCGGCCAGGGTGTCGAAACCGCGCTCGCGCAGATCGCGGCAGAGACGCTCGGCGTCGACTACCGCACCATCCGCGTCATTCATGGCCGCACCGACCAGATCACCTACGGCAGCGGTGCCCATGCCTCACGGGTCACGGTCATGTCGGGCTCGGCAACGAAAATCGCAGCGGAGGCCGTCCGCGCGAAGGCACTGGCAGCCGCAGCACAGATGCTGCAGGTCCCTGCCGCCGAACTCGATATGGTGGCAGGCCGGGTCGTGAAGCGTGGCGAGCCCGCCGGACCGTCCATGGCGCTCGCTGACGTTGCCCGCACATTCGACCCCAATTCGCCGACTTACCTTGGCGGGCAACCGGGTCTCGCCGCCGAAGGTTGGTTCCACTCCACGCACATGGTCTATCCCTACGGCATCCATATCGCCCAGGTGCGCATCGATCCCGACACCGGCAAGATTACATGCGAACGCTACCTGGTCGCCTACGACGTCGGCCGCGCCGTCAACCCGAAGCTGGTCGAGGGCCAGATCGTCGGCGGTTTCGCCCAGGGACTTGGCGGCGCGCTGCTGGAGGAATTCCGTTATGACGAGCGCGGCGAGCCGCTGTCCACGACGTTTGCAGACTACATGATGCCGACCGCTGCAGAAGTTCCCCAAGTCGAGGTCCTCGTCACAGAGGATGCCCCAAGTCCACTCAACCCCCTAGGCGTCAAGGGGGCTGGAGAGGCCGGCACGAATGCGGCCGGCGCGGCGATCGCAGCGGCCATTGACGACGCCCTCGGGATGCCCGGCACGGTTACGCGATTGCCTGTCCGGCCGAAGGACGTGAGGACCTGGCTGGCACGGCGCCCTTCCTGAATTGCGGCTAGTTCTCGCGCATGGATATGCTAGTCCGGGTTCTTAGCAGGCCGGTTGAACGCGCCTGGGTGAAGGACTGGAGGACCGAAGCAATGAAGAAGTTCATCTGGGCCGCCTGTGCGGCTGGCGCAATGTTTGCCGCCGCCGGTACGGCTGAGGCCAAGTGCGACCGTGGCGAAGTCGTAATCAAGTTCGCCCATGTCGTGGCGTCCAACCACCCCAAGGGGCAGGCCGCCGACGCACTCGCCAAACGCGTGAACGAAGAGATGAACGGCAAGGCCTGCATGGAGGTCTTTCCGAACTCGACCCTCTACGACGATGACAAGGTCATGGAGGCGATGCTCCTGGGCGACGTCCAACTGGCCGCCCCATCGCTCTCGAAATTCGAGGCCTACACCAAGAAGTTCCGCCTGTTCGACCTGCCCTTCATCTTCCCGAACCTCAATGCTGTCGGCAACTTCGTGACATCCGACAAGGGCGTCGAGCTTACGAAGGCGCTCGACAAGGAGGGATACGCTGGTCTTGGCTACTGGATGTCGGGAATGAAGTATTTCTCCGCCAAGAAGCCCCTCATTACTCCCGCTGATGCCAATGGCTTGAAATTCCGAGTGCAGACTTCGGACGTCGCGGTCGCGATGATAGAGGCGATGGGCGCCTCGGCGCAGAAGCTCGCATTCAAGGAGGTCTACGGCGCACTGCAGACCAAGGTCGTCGACGGCCAGGAAAACTCCTGGTGCAACATCTACACCCAGAAGTTCTTTGAGGTGCAGGACGGCATCACCGAGACCAATCACCAGCTTCTCGCCTACCTCCTCGTTACCTCGTCCGAATGGCTGAAGAAGCTGAAGCCGGAGGTTCGCGACCAGTTCCTGAAGATCGCCAGTGAGGTCACCAATGCTTCCAACGACAAGATCATCGCCAAGGAAGCCGCATGCCGGGCCAATATCCTGAAGGCCGGCGGCAAGATTCGCGAGCTCACGCCTGACCAGCGCCAGGAATGGATCAAGGTCATGCGCCCGGTCTGGAAGAAGTTCGAGAAGGACGTCGGATCCGACCTGATCGAGGCCGCAGCGGCCGCCAAGGGATAGGTCCCGCTCAACGGGAAGCCTGCTTGCAGGCGGGGCAACCGGACGCCCCGCCTGACCCGATCGTTCCCTAGAAACCGACTGCTGCCGGAGGGGCAATCAATGGAGCTCTTATGGCCATCGCTGGCGCTGCTCGGACTGGTCGCCCTCCTGTTTCTGTCCGAGCACTTCTGGCCCGACACCGTTTCGGCTCTCGAAGAGGGCGTCATCGCCATCCTACTCGCGCTGATAACGATCATCTCCTTTGTCCAGGTGATAGCGCGCTACGGCTTCAATTCCGGCTGGGGCGGTGCGCTCGAGTTGACGCGAATTCTCTTCGCCTGGCTCATCCTTTTCGGCATGAGCTACGGCGTGAAGCACGGGCTGCACCTGGGCGTCGACGCCATGATCCGCCTGTTCCCGCGACCGTTGTTCCGCATCCTCGCCGTCTTCGGCGCCGTCTGTACCCTCGCTTAT
>JBJOGJ010000004.1:0-40906 GCA_046048295.1 Pseudomonadota bacterium
CTTCTTCAGAACCCTAGCCGATCATGTGCCGGTGCTCAGGAGATGCGGCGGACCTGATCACGGCGGCACACTTCTAGCCCGCTCCCGGTGACCCAAAAACCAAGGTTGTCATCGAGTTGCGAGCAAACTTTCAAATCCTCTTCCTTATCGTCCGCCATATTGGCAGATCATCCCGTCCGTTGCAAGTGATCCGACCTCAGCAAGACTGCCACTGTCAAGTGCCTACAGTAAATAGTCACATCCCGACAATACAAAGCCGGAAAAACGGCATTCTGCAGATTTTTCGCTATCAGGACTGTGACCAGTTTCAACCATTGCACGAAGACACCACGCCGCAACAACTTAATAATTCGTTTCTTTATCAATCGGTTGGCGCGTTGCAGTCGCACGCACTGGCTAAGCTGCCTCGATCACGACCCGGTTCCGGCCTTCCCGCTTGGCGGTATAGAGCGCATTGTCGGCACGCTTGAATAATGTCGCCGACGTATCCCGGTGGTTTTCGACTTTCGACAGGCCGACGCTGGCCGTAACGGGGATCTGCTTGCCGCCACCGACGCAGAACGGCTCGCTGGCAATCCCCAATCGCAGCCTCTCCGCCACCTGCCACGCCCGGTCCACGTCCGTGTCGGGCATGATGATTATGAATTCTTCCCCACCCAGCCTGCAGGCAAGGTCGATGCTCCGCGTGTTGCGCCGCAACCGGGCGGCAAACTCCTTGAGCACCAGGTCGCCCACATCATGGCCGTAGGTATCGTTGATGTTCTTGAAGTGATCGATGTCTGCGACGAGCACCGTGAGGGGCTTCTGCATGCCGATCGCTTCCTCGAGCAGGGTCTGCAGATGACCCTCCATGTAGCGCCGGTTGTGGAGCCCGGTAAGCGGATCGGTGATGGCCTGCTCGACGCTTTCCTCGAGGCGCACGCGCAGGAAGTCCGCATGCCGCTTGCGCCGGATCTGGGTCTTCACGCGTGCAAGGACCTCGTTGCGGTCGATGGGGCGGATCAGATAATCGTTCACGCCCATGTCGAGGCCGCGCAAGAGGCGCGCTTCCTCACCGGGATCGAGGAGGATGATGATCGGCAGGTGGCGCGTCTTCTCATGTGAGCGGACCTGCCCGCATAGCCTGAGCCCATCGCTGTTCCTGAGGCCGAGGCTGACGATCAGAAGGTCGAACTTGTGTTCCGAGACGCGCTGGTAGGCGCGGGCCGGATCGCGCTCGATGAACGCATCGTGCGTCCGGTTCAGCATCTCGAGCATGCGGGCGGCAGTGCGCACATTGTCGTCAACGAGCAGAATGCGCCCGTTCTCGCCCCGGAGCGACTTGGCGAACTCCCCGTTCTTGAGGAAACCGAGCTGTTGCGTCGTCGTCGCCCGCATCTTGAGCTCGTCGTTCAGCAGCTTCACTCGAGCCAGGTTCTTGACCCGCGTGATGAGTGCGATGTCGTCGACCGGCTTGGTAAGGAAATCGTCGGCGCCGGCCTGCAGGCCCTGCACCCGGTCCGATGACTGGTCGAGGGCCGTCACCATCACGATCGGCACGTCATGGCTGTTCGGCATCGCCTTGATGCGCCGGCACGCCTCGTAGCCATCCATGCCCGGCATCATGACGTCGAGCAGAACGACATCGACGTGCTCGCGCTCGCAGATATCTACGGCTTCCTGCCCGCTGCTGGCCGTCAGCACCTCGAAATACTCGGCCGACAGCCTCGCCTCGAGCAGCTTCACATTGGCCTGGATGTCATCGACAACGAGTACGCGCGCAGTCATCTACCTTAACCCATGCCCTCACGCGTCGCCGTCGCCGATGAAGGTCTTGACGGTCTGGATGAACGTATGGACGGAGATCGGCTTCGAGATGTAGGCTTCGCAGCCACCCTCCCGGATACGCTCCTCGTCGCCCTTCATGGCGAAAGCCGTGACAGCGACAACCGGAATGTCCGCCAGCTCGTGGTCGTCCTTGAGCCACTTCGTGACCTCGAGGCCCGAAACCTCGGGCAACTGGATGTCCATCAGGATCAGCTGCGGCTTGTGATGTCGCGCGAGGCTCAGCGCCTCCATGCCGTCCCGGGTCTGCACCGTCCGGTACCCGTAGGCCGTCAGCAGATCGTGGAACAGCTTCATGTTGAGTTCGTTGTCCTCGACGATGAGCACAAGCTTGCCGGACGCTCGCGACTGCTCTGTCCGCGCGCCTCCCGTCATGCTGTTGTCGTGATAGTTCATCGCCGTTCTTCCTGACCTGCCACCTCCTGAAACTGCAATGATTCGGGCAGGTGCCAGCCGTCTCACTTTGCCCGAGAACTCATAACTAACACTTTAAGTCGGCATAGAATCCATTAGTGGTTGACCGAACGTTACCGATTCGCCCGAGCAAGACCCGATGACCGCTGGACGCAACCCTGAACGAAGTTTGGCAACCGCCGAGGAAATCGCCATCAAGGCCCTGGTATTCCTCGCCGAAGACCCCGAGCGCCTGTCCCGGTTCCTGGCCGAGACCGGGATGTCACCTGACGACCTGAGGGGCAAGGCGGGGGACCGGGCAACGCTCGCGGCAGTTCTCGACCACCTGCTGGCGGACGAGTCCCTCCTGCTGGTGTTCACGTCGAACCACGCAATCGGTCCGGAAACCATTGGGCCGGCCCTCCATGCGCTCGCCGGACGCCCCCCTGCCTGGGATACCTGAGCATGACGGGTATCGAGCGCGAAACGGGCAATGCAGGCCGGTTCCGGATCGGCATCGACCTCGGCGGCACGAAAATTGCGGCGACCGCGATCACCTCCGATGGCTCGATCCTCCCCGAGCACCGCCGCCCCGCGCCCAACAGCGACTACGCCGCAACCATCTCGGCACTGGCGGAGGCCGCGGCAACGATGGCACGGCACGCCACGCCCGCGACAGAGATAACCGTCGGCATCGGCATGCCCGGCTCGCTGTCCCGAAAGACCGGCCTGGTCCAGAACTCCAATTCGACCTGGCTCAATGGCCGCAACCTGGCAGAGGACGCCAGAGCCGCGATCCCCTACCCCGTCCGCTTCGCCAACGATGCGAACTGCATGGCGCTTTCGGAAGCCGAAGACGGCGCCGGAGCAGGCATGGGATCGGTGTTCGGCGTCATACTCGGGACGGGATGCGGCGGCGCACTCGTGCTGGCCGGCCAACTCGTAGAAGGGCACCGGCGCATTGCCGGCGAATGGGGCCACAATCCCCTGCCGTGGGCGGATTCGAGCGAGCTGCCCGGCCCCCGCTGCTGGTGCGGGCAGTCAGGATGCATCGAGACATGGATCTCCGGCACCGGCCTCGCAGCGGACCACCTGCGCATGACAGGGATCGCCATGACCGGCGAAGAGATCGTCGCGGCAGCGGCCGCCGGCGACGCCGGTGCACGCGCGAGCAGGCGGCGTCACGCCTCGCGCCTCGCCCGCGCACTTGCCCACGTCGTCAATATCTTCGACCCACAGGTGATCGTCATTGGCGGCGGCCTCTCCCGCGTGGCAGACCTCTATGTCGAGGTTCCCGCCCTCATGGCCCCCTATGTGTTTTCCAGGGACAACGAGATCGATATCCGTCCCGCAAAATGGGGCGATGCGAGTGGCGTCCGCGGCGCCGCCAGGCTATGGCCAGGCTGATGTGTGCGGCGGCGCCTCAGCCCCATCTCTGCTTGTCCTTGCGACAGGGCTGCGTCTCGAGGAACTCGATTTTCTTCAACTCGCCCCTGACCGTGAAGCTGCCGTGATCGAGCAGTAGCCGCCGGCTGACGCCGTTCTCGAAAAACACGAACGAGACCTCGTATGTCGGAACCTGATCCTTGTTGTCGTTGGAACGCTCGTAGTAGCTGACAGCCACCGGCCAGGCCGATGCGCGGTCGAGACGATCGACGTTGGCCATCTTCGCGAGTTTCGAGTTGTAGCCGGCCGCGAGCTTTTTTCCGAGCAGCGTGCTGACGTGGTAGATCTTCTCCCCGTTCTCCGAACCATCGTAGAAATCCGTCGCAAAGAGCCGCTGCCCCTTTCTGCTGGCCTCGATCATCGCGATGGAATGCTGGATGGGAAACATCGCGTCCGACTTGAAGGAGATCGATTTCTTCGCCGGCTGGGTGATCGTCACATCGATGCGCTCATTGTCGGAACTGCGCATGGCGCGCCCGGCGACACGGCTGACGAGCTTGCGGTTCCGGTAATTGGTGGATTCGAACCTGAGCCGGCGCCCGTCGCCGTCCTCCCAGCTGTTCGAACGCTGATCGTTGATCGTGACATCGCCATCGCCATCCGCCGATCGCGTCACGTACCGCCAGATCTGGGTATAGCCGTTGCACTTGGAACCGGTGATCTCGTAGACCATGCGGCCGCTCAGCGAGGAGACGCCGGCGCCACCACGCACTTCGCCGAGCGCCATGTCGTACACCGCCCTGTGCGGCACGAGCTCAATAGGCTTGCCGGCCTGTGCCCGGAGACCCTGCCCTTGCGGAAGCAGCGCCAGCACGAATGCTATGCTAAGTGTCTTCAAACAGGCCTTCACCGGCAGCTCTCCATCTCCAGGCGTCGCAAAACCGGAACATAGGGCCGAAACCGCGCCTGAGGAAGACCGTTGCTCCCCGAGCCGTCTCCGATGCATTATATGAGAAGCCGGCCGCTTCCGGTTGGCTGACGCCTGGGCGGCGACTTGGGACACTATGCAGGATCAGACCCCCGCAACCATCAGGATCGTCAATGACATCGCCGAAATCCCGGCCGATGCGTGGAATGCGCTTGCCAATCCCGACCAGGCGACGTTCGACCCGTTCCTCTCGCACGCTTTCCTGAAGGCACTGGAGGAAGCGGGAACCACCGGTCGCCGCGCCGGCTGGCTGCCCTATCACCTCGTGCTCGAAGGACCGGACGGCGCCATTGCCGGCGTCTGTCCCGCCTACATCAAGAGCCACAGCCAGGGCGAATACGTTTTCGACTGGTCCTGGGCCGATGCCTACGAGCGCGCTGGCGGAAGGTATTACCCGAAGCTGCAGGTGGCAGTCCCATTCACGCCGGTCCCCGGCCGCAGGCTCCTCGCCGCCCCCGGGCCCGAACAGGCAGCAAACGAGGCGAGACTGGCCGATGGCATCGAAGCCCTGACCGAAAAGCTCGGACTTTCATCCGCACACATTACGTTCCTCACCGAGCAGCAGTGGCAGCGCCTCGGCGCCATGAACTACCTGCAGCGAACCGGCAAGCAGTATCACTTCGAGAATGACGGCTACCGGACGTTCGACGACTTCCTCGCGACGCTGTCCTCGCGCAAACGCAAGAACCTCCGCAAGGAACGCCAGGCAGCCCTATCAGGCGACCTCGAGATCGAATGGGTTACAGGCTCAGACCTGACGGAAGCCCATTGGGACGCCTTCTACGAGTTCTACATCGACACCGGCAGCCGCAAGTGGGGGCACCCGTACCTGAACCGGGAATTTTTCTCCCTGCTCGGCGCGGCAATGCCCGACCATTGCCTCCTGGTGCTGGTGCGCCGCAACGGCCGGTACGTGGCAGGTGCCCTAAACATGATCGGCGGCGAATGCCTGTATGGCCGCTACTGGGGATGCATCGAGCACCACCCGTTCCTGCACTTCGAGGTCTGCTATTACCAGGCGATCGACTTCGCCATCGCGAGAGGCCTGAAGCGTGTCGAGGCCGGCGCCGGCGGCGACCACAAGATCGCACGCGGCTACGAGCCGGTCGCGACATACAGCGCGCACTGGATCGAGGATCCCGGCTTCAGGAAAGCCGTCGCCCGCTTCCTCGACGATGAGCGCGAGCAGATGGAGCGGCTCAGATCGGCGCTCGCAACGGCGACGCCCTATCGCAAGGCGGACCCGGAGAGCTGACGCGCCTGCCTGAAATCGACGGACCCCTTGCTGCAGGACTGGTCGAGAATCGGACAATCGAGCTGGTCGGCGAATTCCGGCTGGCATCCGCGCGCGAAGACCTGGGCCATGTGGACGGCGCTGTCGAGATCCGGCGCCGACAGAGCAACGGGCTTGCGGTAGAAGTTCGACGGGCAGACGAATTGGCCCCGGTACCAGTTCCCGAGCACGCCTTCGCTCTCATGCTCGGTTACGTTGACGAGCTCGCAGACCGGCAGCTGCCAGGCGAGCCGCGAACGTGCGTCGTCGAGCGAATGGGAGCGCACGAAGTGACCGGCGCGCTTGCCGTAAAGCGGACAGTGCATCATGACGCGGAACTGGCCGCCGGAAAGCTTGTTGCCCACCTCCTGCCAGAAGCCCTGGTAGATCGCCCCCTGGTCCGGCCTCACCATCGCATAGAGGCCGTATCCGATCCCGAGCCCCAGGAGTGTGGCAAGCCCGATGACCGATAGAACGGTTGTCCAAAGCCCACGAAAGGAAATGTAACGCGCCACGTCTGTCGCCCCGCAAAACTGTTCAACGCACGGGAACACCCGGCACGCCACCCCGAAGTGTATACGCCAGCTGTTAAAGTTTTCGGAACCCGCAAGCGCGAACGCCAGCCGCGCTCACGGGTTGCAATCGGTTTCGCACCAACTTAAGCCAGTCGTTGGCGCGGGCTAAGTCGCGCCGCAGCAGACTTGGAGAACGGACCATGGACTACGACGACACGAATGTCTTCGCCAAGATCCTGCGCGGCGAGTTGCCCGCCCATAAGGTCTACGAAGACACCGCTACGTTGGCCTTCATGGACGTCATGCCGCGCCTGCCCGGCCACTGCCTCGTTATCCCGAAGACGCCGTGCCGCAATGTGCTCGATGCCAGCCCCGAACAACTCGCAGCGTGCATTGCCACGGTGCAAAAGGTCTCCCGGGCCGTGATGAAAGCCTTCGCAGCGCCCGGTGTCACCCTGCAGCAGTTCAACGAGAGCGCGGGCGGGCAGGTCGTGTTCCACTTGCACTTCCATGTGCTCCCCCGCCACGCCGGCGTATCCATAGGTCCCCACACAGGCCAGATGGAGGACAATGCCGTCCTCGCCGCCAATGCCGCAAAGATCCGCGCGGCAATCGAATAGCGCACTGCCTAAAACAAAGGGGGCGCTGCGCAGCGCCCCCAAAGTCGCAATGACCGCCAGCCAGTGCCTTAGCTGTCCTTCTTTGGCACCGACGGCACGGTTCCCGACGGCTTGCCCTTGCCGCCACGATCCTTGGGGCTCGGCAGCGCCGCCTTTCGCGGTGCCGCTTCGATGAGCGCGGTCTCGGGCTCACCTTCGCCCTCGTCCTCGTCTTCCGATGACTTGCGCTTCTTCTGCATCGACGGAATGAGTTCGAACGCCAGCTTGGCATCCGCCCCCTTGCCTTCGACCGAGACCTTCACGAGGCCGCCATGCTCGAGCTTGCCGAACAGCAACTCGTCGGCGAGCGGCTTCTTGATGTACTCCTGGATGACCCGTGCGAGCGGCCGGGCGCCGAACTTCTCATCGTAGCCCTTCTCGCCGAGCCAATTGGTGGCTTCTTCCGTAAGCTCGATGGTGACTCCGCGATCGGCCAGCTGCGCTTCAAGCTGGAAGACGAACTTCTCGACCACCTTGGAGATGATTTCCTGCGGCAGTCCGGCAAACGGGATGACAGCATCGAGACGATTGCGGAACTCGGGGGTGAACAGCTTGTTCACCGCCTCCTCGTCCTCACCCTCGCGTTTGGTACGCCCGAAGCCCATCGGCGGCTTGGCCATGTCGGCAGCACCCGCGTTGGTGGTCATGATGAGGATGATGTTGCGGAAGTCGACGGACTTGCCGTTGTGGTCCGTGAGCTTGCCGTGGTCCATCACCTGCAGCAGGATATTGAACAGATCCGGGTGCGCCTTCTCGATCTCGTCGAGGAGGAGCACGGAGTGCGGATGCTGGTCGACACCGTCGGTCAACAGGCCGCCCTGGTCGAACCCGACGTACCCTGGCGGAGCACCGATGAGCCGTGACACGGAGTGTTTCTCCATGTACTCCGACATATCGAAGCGAAGGAGCTCGACGCCCATCAATGCCGCGAGCTGCTTTGCAACCTCGGTCTTGCCGACGCCGGTCGGACCTGAGAACAGGTAGCAGCCGATCGGTTTCTCCGGCTCCCGCAGCCCCGCCCGTGCGAGCTTGATGGCCGCCGCAAGCGACTCGATCGCCTTGTCCTGACCGAACACCAATCGCTTCATGTCCTTCTCGAGGCCGGACAGCACCTCGGCATCGGACTTCGTGATGGTCTTTGGCGGGATGCGCGCCATGGTCGCCACCGTCTCCTCGATCTCGGCGACGGTGATCTTCTTCTTGCGCTTGCCCTCCGGCACCAGCATCTGCGATGCACCGGTCTCGTCGATCACGTCGATCGCCTTGTCCGGCAGCTTGCGGTCGTTGATGTACTTCGCCGCCAGCTCCACCGCCGCCTTGATCGCATCATTGGTGTACTTGATGCGGTGGAACTCTTCGAAGTAGGGCTTCAGGCCCTTGAGGATCTCGATCGTATCCTCGACCGTCGGCTCCTTGACGTCGATTTTCTGGAACCGGCGCACCAGCGCACGATCCTTCTCGAAGTGCTGACGGTACTCCTTGTAGGTGGTCGAGCCGATACACCTGACCGCTCCCGACTGCAGCGCAGGCTTCAGAAGGTTCGAGGCATCCATCGCGCCGCCGGAAGTCGCGCCAGCACCGATGACGGTATGGATCTCGTCGATGAACAGGATCGAGCCCTCGTAGTTCTCGATCTCCGTCATGACGGCCTTGAGCCGCTCCTCGAAGTCGCCGCGATAACGGGTGCCGGCGAGCAGCGCCCCCATGTCGAGCGCGAAGATCGTCGCACCGCTGAGCACCTCGGGAACGTCGCCACGCACGATCTTGCGCGCCAGACCTTCCGCGATCGCCGTCTTGCCGACGCCGGGATCGCCGACGTACAGCGGATTGTTCTTCTGACGGCGGCACAGCACCTGGATCGTCCGCTGCACCTCTGGCTCGCGCCCGATGAGCGGATCGATGCGCCCTTCCCGCGCCTTCTTGTTGAGGTTGACGCAGTAGGTATTGAGAGCATCCTGACCGCGCGGCTTGCCGGCATTCTCGCCACCGCCCTGCTCGTGCCCCTGTTCATCCTCCTCGACGCCGCGCACCGGCCGGGTCTCGCTCATACCCGGGCGCTTGGCGATGCCATGGCTGATGAACTGAACCGCGTCGAAACGCGTCATCTCCTGCTCCTGCAGGAAGAAGGCCGCATGGCTTTCGCGCTCCGCGAACATCGCGACCAGCACGTTGGCGCCGGTCACCTCCTCGCGGCCGGAGGACTGGACATGCACCACCGCACGGTGAATGACACGCTGGAAGCCGGTCGTCGGCTGGGCGTCCACCGCGCCCTTGACCTGCAGCGAGGTGAGTTCCTTGTCGAGATAATCGACCAGCCGCTTCTTCAGAGCATCGAGGTCCACGTTGCACGCCCGCATGACGCCGGAAGCGTCGCGATCATCGATGAGCGACAGCAACAGGTGCTCGAGCGTTGCGAACTCGTGGTTGCGCTCATTGGCGAGCTCGAGGGCTCTGTGAAGCGCAGCCTCCAGGCTTTGCGAGAATGATGGCACTTTGGCTCCTACTCTTTCTCCAGTGTGCACTGCAGCGGGTGACCGTGCTGGCGGGCGAAGTCCATGACCTGAGCCACCTTGGTTTCCGCAACCTCGTACGTGTAGACGCCACACACACCCACACCCTTCTGGTGGACGTGCAGCATTATGCGTTCCGCTTCTTCCCGGCCCTTTGCGAAATACCTTTCCAAGACGTGTACGACGAACTCCATAGGCGTGTAGTCATCATTCAACAGGAGAACCTTGTACAAATTTGGTCGCTTGGTCTTCGGACGAGTCTTGGTGACGAGATCGGTACGACCGTCGCCGCCATCCTTCTGATCGTCTTTCCGCTTCCCCGCCATATTTGATGTTCTCTTGCAACTTTCACGAAGCGATGGTGGATACATCGGGGAAGACACGGCCCAGTTCCGGGTCGCCGCCCCGCCAGATAATAAGATAAGCAACATCGCAGTTCCGATCAAACCCCGCCATGGGGAGAATTGCAGTGGACGCCATCGTGCCGCTCCAACCTGAAGCCGACGGTCCCATGCGGCCGATACGCACGTCGCAGACTATACTCCGGCCTCCTTAACTTGCCGTTAGCCAAACCAAATTACGCTTCGGCTCCAAAGCCTTGGCACCCGGCCAAAAGATGCCGCAGGACCGCCTCAAAAACGCGATTGTTGCTGGCCTAGTAACTTTGCGTGGCTGGCGGGCACGGCTCCGCGCCGAGGCTGACAGCCAATGGGTGCCGCGAACGCGATGCTAACCGGAGCCATGATGGGCCGAGCAGGACGGAGACCAGCGATGTGGCGCGAGGCCACGATGCGGGCATTGGGGGGGCTGCTGCTCGCCCCTTTAGTCCTGCTGGTCCTCGCCGCCTCGAGCCCTGCCAGCGAAAAAGCCGCCTCCATCGTGATCGACGCGAACAGCGGCGCGATCCTCCATGCCTCCAACGCAGAAGAGCCTCGCTTTCCAGCCTCGCTGACCAAGATGATGACGCTTTATCTGGTATTCGAGGCACTCGAGCGCAAGCAGGCAACTCTCGATACCAGGATTACCTTCTCGGAGCGCGCGAGCGAGGCGCCACCGTCCAAGATCGGGCTCGACGAAGGCGAGACAATCACCGTCCGGGATGCGATCCTGGCGCTCATCGTGAAGTCGGCCAACGACGTCGCCGTTGCCGTCGCAGAACATTTTGCGGGCAGCGAGCGCGCCTTCGCCCGCGCCATGACCGCCAAGGCCCGGGCCCTCGGATTGCGGGACACAACCTTCCAGAATGCCTCCGGACTTCCGTCGTCCGCCCAGGTCACGACCGCCCGCGACATGGTGAGCCTCGGCCTCCGCCTGCAGGAGGACTTCCCCAGGTACTACCCCCTGTTCGCCACCCGCAAGTTCGCCTACCGCGGCAAGCTCTACCGCAACCATAACGGACTGCTGCACCGCTTCGGCGGCACAGAAGGTATCAAGACGGGCTATATCCGAGCCTCCGGCTTCAACGTCGTCACCTCCTACCGGCGCGGCCGCAAACATCTCATCGGCGCGGTTTTCGGCGCCAGGTCGGCCGGTGCCCGCGACGGTGCCATGCGCGCACTGCTGAGCAAGGCATTGCTGCGCGCATCGACCGTCAGATCCCGCCGCGCTGGTCCAAAGCTCATCGCCCGGCCAAGGCTCGCCGACCGGCCGAAGGTTGCCGCTACACCCCGTCCCGCCGAGAGGTCGCCCGGCGCGGAACGGCCGGATACCGCCCCCGGGCGCATTACGATGGTCTCGGTTCGCAGTGTCCCCGTCGACCCGCCGCCTGCTCCACGCCCTGCCGCCCGCCCAGCGCTGAGAGGCGGCCTGCCACCCGCAGCCCCGACAGCGGCGATGCCGGCCGAATCCTCCCCCGTGCCCCGCCATTCGGCAGGACTTGGCCGCCGGCCCTCGACGTTGCAGCAACAGGCAATGGCCCTTGCCGGCAACGGCGGCAATCGGATGGCAGTCGGCGCCGCCCCACGCCAGGCAGATGGCGGATATGAAATCCAGATCGGGGCGTTCCGCTCCCTCGGCGAAGCCCGCAACGCCATCGCCGCCGCGCGCGCCCGCGCACCCCAGTCGCTCGCAGGCTACGGCGAACGCACCCTCGAGGTCCGCACCGCCAAGGGCACCACGCTCTATCGCTCCCGCTTTGCAGGGTTCGACGCCGGCGCCGCCACCACGACCTGTCTCGAACTGCGCCGCCGCTCCGTCGACTGCTTCGTCGCCCGGCCCTAGCTCCGGCCGGCCATGCCGAGCAACTGCACGTTCCCGCCCGTTGCAGTGATGTCGGTGGCGCGCACGCGCTCGGTGGCGAACCGGATGACGTAGTTGGGGCCACCAGCCTTCGGTCCGCTACCGGACAATCCCTCGCCGCCGAACGGCTGCACACCGACCACCGCACCGATCTGGTTGCGGTTGACGTAGATGTTCCCCACCCGCGCATGTTCCGCGACATGATCGGCCACCGCCGCGACGCGGCTGTGCACGCCAAGCGTCAGGCCGTAGCCCATGCCATTGATCGCCTCGATGACTTCGTCCAGGCGCCCCTGCCCGTAACGGATGACATGCAGGATCGGGCCGAAAACCTCCCGCTCGAGCTTCGCCACCCCGTCGATCTCGAACACCGCCGGCGAAACGTAGGTGCCGACCCGGCAGTCCGCGGGCACGGGCGGGTCGACGAGCATTTTCGCCTCCCGGTACATCTTCGCCTTGTAGGCCTCGAGCATATCGAGGGACGCCTCGTCGATCACCGGTCCGACGTCAGTCGCGTAGCTCAGCGGATCGCCGAGGTCGAGTGCTGTGACGGCGCCGGCAAGCATCTCGAGCGTCTTACCGGCAATCTCCTCCTGTACGAACAGCACGCGGGCGGCAGAGCATCGCTGTCCGGCACTGTCGAATGCGGAGCGCACACAGTCGCGGACCACCTGCTCGGGCAATGCGCTGCTGTCCGCGATCATGGCGTTGATGCCGCCGGTTTCGGCAATGAACGGTATGATCGCCGCACGCCGATCCGCCAACGCGCGCTGGATGATCCAGGCCGTCTCATTGGAGCCGGTGAAGGCGATCGCTTTCACCCTTGGATCGCGAACCAGCGCAGCACCGACGCGACCGTCGCCTGGCAGCAGGTGCAGCACATTCGGTGGAACGCCGGCCTCGTGCAGAAGCCGGACGGCAAGATAAGCCGTGATCGGCGTTTGCTCGGCCGGCTTGGCGAGAACGCTATTGCCCGCCGCCAGCGCCGCAGCGACCTGGCCTGTGAATATCGCGATCGGGAAGTTCCAGGGCGCAATGCAGGCGACCGCGCCCCGCGCCCTGAGCTCGAGTTCGTTCTTTTCTCCGGTCGGCCCCTTGAGCTCGATCGGCCCCTGGAACAGCCGCCGCGCCTCGACCGCGTAGTAGCGCAGGAAATCCACTGCTTCCCTGAGGTCAGCCTGCGCATTCTCGAGCGTCTTGCCCGCCTCCCGCACCATTACCGCCATGAGCCGCGCGCGGTTTCGCTCGAACAAGTCCGCAGCCGCATCCAGTACACGCGCCCGGTAGCTGCCTCCTGCGCGGTCCCACTCGTGGAAGGAAGTGCAGGCGACGGCGATCGCACGTTCCACCTGCGCATCGTTCGCATCGAGCACCGTGCCGATTCGCTGGCTGAGATCGTGCGGGCAGGCCACAGCGCGCCGCCCCGCCCCATCGAGCGTTGCATTGCCGTTGACGATCGGGCCAGCCGCAAAGGTGCCCTTGAGAACCTCGCCGATGTCATCGAGCAGTTGCGAGCGGACGTGCGGCTCGGCAAGCGCCAAGCCGAGGCTGTTGCGCCGCTCGGGCAGATAGATGTCGCCCGGTGGCGGAATGACGGGTTCCCAGGTACCGCTGCCAAGCTCCTGCTCGGCCCGCCTGACCGGGTCGCGGACGATCTCGTCGATCGGCAGGCGCTCGTCGGCGATGCGGTTCACGAAAGAGGTATTGGCGCCGTTTTCGAGCAGCCGCCTGACGAGATAGGCGAGTAGGTCCTCGTGCCCGCCGACAGGCGCGTATATCCGGCACGGACGTCCGATCGCGTCATCGCCGTTCACCGCCTCGTAGAGTGCATCCCCCATCCCGTAGAGCTTCTGGTACTCGAACTCGCCTCGCCCGGCCGCCACGTGAGCGACAGCCGCGGTCTGCGCGTTGTGTGTCGCAACTTGCGGGTAGAACGCCTGCGGATCGGACAACAGGAGACGCATGCAGGCGATGTAGGAAACGTCCGTGTGGAGCTTTTGCGTGAACACCGGATAGCCCGCGAGCCCGCGCTCCTGCGCCCACTTGATCTCGCTGTCCCAATAAGCGCCCTTGACCAGGCGGACCGGAATGCGCGCGCCCGTCTTCGCGTGCAGCCGCCTGAGCCACCGCAGGGTCGGAATGGCACGCTTGCCATAGGCCTGCACGGCAATACCGAGACCCGGCCATCCGCGAAGCTCGGGATGCATTGCAACCGTACCGAAGATCCGCAACGAGATGTCGAGCAGATCCTGCTCCTCCGCGTCGATGGTCAGAACCAGTGCCTGCTCGCGTGCCCGCTTGGCGAGCTCAATGATGCGCGGCACCAGTTCGTCGGCCAGCCGAACGGCTTTGCCCGGCTCGTAGCGGGCGTGAATGGCCGACAGTTTTACCGAAATTCCGGGCCTCTCCATCAGCGCGTCGGGATGCTTCGAGAACAGCGGCCCCGCCGACCGTCCAACCGCATCAATCGCCGACATGTAGCGCTCGAAATAGCGCCTGGCATCGGCCTCGGTCCAGGCTGCTTCCCCGAGCATGTCGTAGGATATGCGGTACCCCTTGGCTTCCAGCGCCTGCGAGACCTTGAGCGCCTCCTGGATCGTTCGCCCCATGACGAACTGGTTGCCGAGCACCCGCATAGCCTGCCTGAGTGCCTGGCGAATGACCGGCTCGCCGGATTTGGCCACCATTCTTCCAAGCAGCGTGCTGATACTCGAACCCCGGTCCTTCCCGAGCCGCACGACCTGCCCCGAAAGCATCAGCCCCCACGTCGACGCATTCACGAACAGCGAATCGGAGTGGCCGATGTGCCGGTCCCACTGCCCGCCGCCGATCTTCTCGGCTATCAGCTTGTCGGCGGTATCGGCGTCGGGAATCCTGAGCAGCGACTCGGCGAGGCACATCAGGATGACGCCCTCCTCGCTCGACAGCCCGTACTCCATCATGAAGGCGTCGATGCCCGCCTTGCTCTCCCCGCTGTCGCGCACCGCGCGCACCAGCCGGCGCGCAAGTTCCTCCATCCGGCGCCGTTCGTCCTCTGTGAAAAGCGCCCGCTCTACCAGCGCGCCGACCAGCTTCTTTTCGTCGAAAAGATGGTACGCACCGACCTCGTCGCGGTCCGGAAGACCTGCAAACAGCTCGTCACGCACTCCGCCCGGATCAATAGCGTCAGCCATTGCAATGCTCTCCATAGACCAATGGAATCGACAACGATCCTATCAGACTGTAGCACCTGGGAGCGATGCCGCTTGCCGGCAAGATCCCCATACATCTGCAAAAGCAATGACCAATGCCAGCTTCGCCTCCCACCACCATCACCGAACTCGGCGCGCTGCGCCGCGCCCTGTCCGCCTTTCGCGATGCCGGCCAGGCGGTGGCCCTGGTCCCGACGATGGGCGCGCTCCACGACGGGCATCTCGAGCTCGTGCATCTGGCGCGCACGAAAGCGGATTGCGTCGTAACTTCCATTTTCGTCAATCCTGCGCAGTTCGCCCCACACGAGGATTTCGACCGCTATCCGCGCGACCTTGAAGGCGACGTCGCCCGCCTTTCGGTTGCCGGCTGCAGCCTCGTTTGGGCGCCGGACCGAGCGGCGATGTATCCCGAGGGTTTTGCGACACACGTCGTACCAGCGGGCGCCGCCGAAGGGCTCGAAGGCGCCTTCCGGCCGAACTTCTTCACAGGTGTCGCAACCGTCTGCCTGAAGCTGTTCAATCAGGTCCGGCCCGATTTCGCGATCTTCGGAGAAAAGGACTATCAGCAGTTGTCGGTCATCCGGCAGATCGTTCGCGACCTCGATCTCGCCGTCGAAATCGTCGCGGCCCCCATTGTGCGGGAACCGGACGGGCTCGCGATGTCCAGCCGCAACCGCTACCTGAGCCCCGCCGAAAGGTCCGTCGCGCCGGCGATGCATAAGACGATACTGCAGGCGGCGAAGGACTGGCGCAGTGATGGCGCCGACCACGGGAGGATCGAGGCCGACAGCGCGAAGGCGCTGCTCGCGGCCGGCTACGAAAAGGTCGACTATGTCGCGATCAGGGATGCGACGACACTCGGCCTACCGGGAGACGGCCCCTCCCGCGTACTTGCAGCCGCCTGGCTCGGCAAGACGCGCCTCATCGACAATGTCGCTGCCTGAACCCCGCGGACTCGGCGCAAACTTGTGACACGCAGGCAACGGTGCCGGCTGTCACACTTGCCAACCGCTGGCCGATGAGGCATCTGGACCGTGCAGAGTGCGCGTAAGATTCGTGGGAAATCAGCTCCCGCGGCCTGTTCCGGGTGGAGGTCCAACACCCCAGAGGCAAGCGCATGGCCCAGTCACAACGTGATCTTTTTGCAAGGCTCGAAAACGCGATGACCAACCGATCGGCCCGTGCCAAGCCGGCGACCGACGCCTCCGATCAGTACACAGCTGCCGATATCGAGGTCCTCGAGGGCCTCGAACCGGTCCGCCGCCGACCGGGCATGTATATCGGCGGTACGGACGAGAAGGCGCTGCACCACCTGTTTGCCGAGGTCATCGACAATTCCATGGACGAGGCAGTGGCAGGCCATGCGACCTGGATCGAGGTCAGCTACGATGCCGACGGCTACCTGAGCGTCATGGACAACGGGCGCGGCATACCTGTCGACCCCCATCCCAAGTTCAAGAACAAGTCGGCGCTCGAAGTGATCATGACGACGCTGCACTCGGGCGGCAAGTTCGACGGCAAGGCCTACAACACTTCAGGCGGCCTGCACGGTGTCGGCATTTCTGTCGTCAACGCGCTCTCGGAACTCCTCGAGGTCGAGGTGGCGCGCGGCCAGCAACTCTACCGCATGGTCTTCTCGCGCGGCGCACCGGAGACCAAGCTCGAGAAGCTCGGCTCGATCATGAACCGGCGCGGCACGAAGGTCCGTTTCCGGCCAGACGAAAAAATCTTCGGCAAGGGCGCCGCATTCAAGCCGCAGCGCCTTTTCCGCATGACGCGCTCCAAGGCCTACTTGTTCGGCGGCGTCGAAATCCGCTGGCACTGCGCACCCGAACTCATCAAGGACGATACGCCGGCAGAGGCGACGTTCCATTTTCCAGGCGGCCTGAAGGATTATCTGACCACCACCATCGAGGGACACACGCGCGTCACGAAGGACATTTTTTCGGGACGGATCGAGAAGGAGGCCGGGCACGGCTCGGTCGAGTGGGCGATCTGCTGGGTTTCGGACGCCGATGGCTTCCTTCACTCCTACTGCAACACCATCCCGACGCCCGACGGCGGCACCCACGAGAACGGTCTGAGATCTGCGCTGAGCAAGGGCCTGCGTGACTTCGGCGAGCGCGTGAACAATCGTCGCGCGGCGCAGATCACCGCCGAAGACGTGCTGTCGACGGCCACAGGCATGCTCTCCGTCTTCATCCGCGAACCGGAGTTCCAGGGCCAGACGAAGGACAAGCTCGCCACCCAGGAAGCGGCCCGCATCGTGGAAAGCTCGGTGCGCGACGCCTTCGACCATTGGCTCGCAGACAGCCCGCAGCAGGCGACCCAGCTGCTCGAATGGGCCGTCGAGCAGGCGGAGCAACGCCTCAAGAGAAAGCGCGAAAAGGAGATCGGCCGCCAAAGCGCGACGCGCCGCCTGCGCCTGCCGGGCAAGCTCGTCGACTGCTCGTCGAACTCGAAGGTCGGCACGGAGATCTTCATCGTCGAGGGCGACTCCGCAGGTGGCTCAGCCAAGCAGGCGCGCAATCCAAAGACCCAGGCCGTGCTCCCGCTTCGGGGCAAGATTCTCAACGTCGCCAACGCCACGAGTGCCAAGCTGTCGCAAAACCAGATGCTGTCGGACTTGATCCAGTCACTCGGTGCCGGGATCGGATCGCGCTATCGCGACGAGGACCTGCGCTACGAGCGTGTCATCGTGATGACGGACGCCGACGTCGACGGCGCGCACATCGCCTCGCTGCTGATAACCTTCTTCTACCAGGAGATGCCGGAACTGATCGCCAACGGCCACCTCCATCTGGCGGTCCCACCCCTGTTCAAGCTGACGCAGGGGACGAAGTCGTTCTACGCGCGCGACGACGCCGAGCGCGAGAAGATCATGAAGAGCGGAGTTTTCAAGGCCAACCAGAAGGTCGAGGTTTCGCGCTTCAAGGGCCTTGGCGAAATGAACGCGAAGCAGCTCAAGGAAACGGCGATGGATCCGGCGAACCGCACGCTCCTGCGCGTCGAACTCGGCGAGGAAGATCGCACCGAGGTCGCTGCCGTCGTCAATACGCTGATGGGATCGAAGCCGGAGCTGCGCTTCCGCTTCATTCAGGAGCGCGCCGCTTTCGCAAACGACCTCGACATCTAGTCGAGCCCTACCGCCTCGGGCCGTGCCAGGCAGTCCTGGATGTAGCGGTAGAGCCATCGCACATCGGCGCCCGGCGCCGGGATGATGTCTATGCTCTGGGCCAGCTGGGAAAGATTGAGCCGCTCAACCTCGGCCTGGGTCTTGCCCTTGAAGAACTCGAACGTCTTGAAGCTGTGCCGGATGATCGACCCGTCCGGCATATAGTTGTCGAGAAATCGGCCGTCCGGGCTCGTCATGATGAGCACCATTTCACCGCCCTTGACACTTGAAGGCGTGTGCTCGTTGCCCGGAACCTCGTAGGCGACATCCCCAGGACCGAACTTTCCATCGTCGTACTGCCATTCGCCCGAGAGCGTGTAGGCGATGGCCCTGCAGTGATGAAGATGACGCGGCGCACGCCCGCCGGGTAGAAAGCGCACCTGCATTACGGCCTGCAAGTTGACGCGATCCACTTTGATGATCTTCGTCAATATGTTGCGCGACCCCGGCAATGGGATCTCGATGAACGCGTTCTCATTGGCGCGAATGATGCTGAGATCTACCGGCAGTTGAGGCATTTTTCGAGTATTGTGCGCCATGTTGCTGAAAGTGCTGCGATACCCGCCTTCTTAATGGATTACCATCTTGGTGCCACCATAGTCTTAACGAAGTTGCGTCAACGCGCTGCAACAAACTGAGGCCAATCGATGCAGGAAGCCGAAAAGCCAGCATGACAAGCCTGCTCACAAGTACGTGAATTTTGGGCCACCCGGCTACCTCCCTGTAGTGTTGAATACGTATTTTTACTAAGTTCATTCCGGAGCGCGTCGGCGGAACCAATTTCGACCGAAGAGGCTTTGTGCCTCAGGGCTCGGACACCAGGGAGTTTGATGCATGACGACACCGATGGACAAACCCGAAATCACGCAGGAAATGATCGACCTGTACGACGAATACACGCACATCACCCTCGACCGCCGTGGCTTCCTCGACAAGATGACGGCGTTGGTCGGCTCGACCGCTGCCGCCGTTACCGTCACATCGCTGATCGAGGCTGACGGCGCAGCGGCCCAGATCGTCCCGCCGGACGACAACCGCCTTGTCACTGAAACAGTGAAATGGCAGGGCGCCACCGACATGTCCGGCTACCTCGCAAAGCCCGCTGCTGCATCCGGCAAGCTGCCGGCGGTTGTGGTCATCCACGAGAACCGTGGCCTGGTCCCCCATATCAAGGACGTGACCCGGCGCATGGCCCTTGAAGGTTTCCTTGCCCTGGGCCCGGATTTCCTCACCCCTTCCGGCGGCACGCCCGAAGACGAGGACAAAGGGCGCGACATGATCAAGACCCTGGACATGAAAGCCACGGTTCAGAACTCCGTTGCCGCGGTGAAGTTCCTCAAGAGCCACCCCGCGGGCAGCGGCAAGGTCGCCGTGATCGGCTTCTGCTGGGGCGGTGCGATGGTCAACCAGACGGCTGTCACTGCCGGTGGTGATCTAGCTGCTGCAGTCGCCTACTATGGCCGCCAGCCCAAGGCCGAACAGGTGTCGAATATCCAGGCCCCCCTGATGCTGCACTATGCAGGCCTCGACAAGCGCATCAATGAAGGCATTCCGGCGTACAAAGAGGCCCTCGAAAAGGCCGGCAAGACCTTCGAAATTCATATGTATGAAGGCGCGCAGCACGCGTTCAACAACGATACGGCGAAAGCGCGCTACAACAAGGCCGCCGCCGATCTCGCCTGGCAACGCACGGTTGCCTTCCTCAAGAAACATCTCGCCTAAGGGAAATGGTTCGCCGTTTTGTTAAGGGCCCGATCCCCGACAGGGGACCGGGTCCTCGTTATTCCGTATCCGCAAGTCTCCCCTCTTCACGCTCCGCATAGGCTGGCCTATGCTGCGCGCGACTTGGCACCGCCGCCCCCGCGGACCAAGCTCGAGAAGATATGTCTGTGTTTTCAAAAGGGATGCGAGGAGAAGCCCATGACCGAGATGCCGAAGATTACCCAGGAGATGATCGACCTTTATGATCGTTTCACACACGTGACGAACGACCGCGCGGAGTTCATGGCGAAGCTGACAGCACTCGCAGGTTCCCCTGAGATCGCACAACTCATCGCGGACCGCATCGCCGCCAACCCGACCGCCCAGCTCCAGGTTCCGGAGAACGACAGCCGCCTCAAGACCGAGAGCGTCAAGTTCAAGGCCGGTTCCGCCGAGATGGCGGGTTATCTGGCCTGGCCGGCCAACGCATCGGGCAAGCTGCCGGCAGTCATCGTGGTGCACGAGAACCGCGGCCTCGTCCCGCATATCAAGGACGTCGTCCGCCGCATGGCACTCGAAGGCTTCCTGGCTTTCGGCGCCGACTTCCTGCACACCTCCGGCGGCACGCCCGAGGACGAGGACAAGGGCCGCGACATGATCGGCGCCCTCGACATGAAGGAAGTTACCGCGCAGGCCGTCGATACGGTGAAGTGGCTGAAGAACCACGCCAATTCGAACGGCAAGGTCGGCATCGTCGGCTATTGCTGGGGCGGCGGCGTCGCAAACAACACCGCTGTGGCTGCTGGCTCCGACCTTGCCGCTGCCGCACCCTTCTACGGCCGCCAGCCGGCCGCCGGCGATGTGCCCAAGATCAAGGCCGCCGTCCAACTCCACTACGCCGGTCTCGACGAGCGCATCAACGCCGGCATCGACGCCTACAAGGAGGCGCTCGACAAGGCAGGCGTCAAGTACGAGGTCTTCATGTACGAAGGCGCCCAGCACGCCTTCAATAACGACGCCTCCGCCGAGCGCTATCACCCCGAGGCCGCCAAGCTTTCCTGGCAGCGGACTGTCGACTTCTTCAAGAAGACACTCGCCTGATCGCTTGCGACCGGCCTTACCGGAAAATTCGAGGCAGGGGGCTCTCCCCTGCCTTTTTCTCATTGCAATTGACCGAAACGCAAGCGTCGTTAGGATGCACGCCAATAGCGAAATCCTGAACTTCCGGGGAGAGGCCATGTTCGCAAAGATCAATCACCTCGCCATCTGCAGCGACCTCTATGCCACTAACGCCCGCTTCTATCAGGCGCTGTTCGGCATGAAGGCGTCCAACGCCCAGCGCCCCGCGCGTGCTGCGCCGATCGGCGACGGGCAGATCGGCCTCAACAATATTCCGCGCCGCGAAGGTCGCCGCTCCGGCCTCGACCATTTCGGATTCGAGGTCGAGAACATCAATGCGGCTCTCGAGAGAATTGAGAAGTTCGACAAGTCGATGGAATTCGTGAAGCGGCCCTCCCAGCGCCCGAACGCGGCCTGGAGCTGCCACGACCCGGATTTCATCATCTTCGATCTCGCCGAGCGCGATTCCGGCAAGGCCAAGGACATCTTCGCCGAAACGGGCTGGGAGCAGCCACGCTACATCAATCATATCACCCTGCGCTCGAAGGATCCCGAGCGCTCGGCGCAGTTCTACAGCCAGGTCTTCGAACTCAACCGGCTCAACCGCGCCGACAACGGCAACTACTACCTTTCAGATGGCCGCGTGACGATCGTCATCCTGCCGTGGACCATGGCGAACTTCGTCGGCCACGACCCAATGCCGCCAATGCTCGAGCATTTCGGCTTCAAGGTCGAGAGCATCGATGCAGTGAAGGCGGACATGGACGACCTCATCGGCCAGAACCCGCAGATGGTCACCAAGCCGCTCGGATACGGCACCGAGGGTGAGGCACGCTTGGCTCTCTTCAAGCAATGTCCGGTCGGCCAGTTCCACCTGACCGACATAGAAGGCGTCTATATCGACGTGACCGAGAACGACATCTGAGCCGCCAATTCGGCCCCGCCCGCAACACGAAGGTATTGATCGCCATGCTTCGCGCCATGACCACCGCAGCCGCGCTATCTCTTTGCGCCGCCACTGCATCCGCTCAGTCTCCTGCCGAGTTTTACGCCGGCAAGTCCATTTCGCTGATAATTTCTACCGGAGCAGGCGGTGGTCTCGACGCCAGCGCCCGCCTCCTCGCACGCCACATGGGGACGCATATCCCCGGCAAGCCGACCATCGTCTCGAAGAACATGCCAGGCGCCGGCCACGTGCTCGCGGCCAACTACGTATACGGCGTTGCAGCCAAGGACGGCACGACCATTGGCGCCATCCTCCCCTCGTTCGTCGGCTACCAGAAGCTCGACGGCAAGGGCGCCACATACGACGCAGCGAAGTTTCCCTGGCTCGGCTCCCTCGATATCGACAACCAGAACCTCTATGTCTGGCACACGACGGGCGTGAAGACCGTCGACGATGTGCGCAAGAAGGAAGTGCTGATGGGCGGCACCGGCGCCGGCTCCTACACGGTGCTCTGGCCCGCGCTCATGAACAACGTACTCGGCACCAAATTCAAGATCGTCTCGGGCTACAAGAGCACCAAGCAGATCCACCTGGCGATGGAGCGCGGCGAGGTCGAGGGGCGCGCCGGCAATTTCTTTTCGAGCCTCAAGGCGCGCTCGTCCGACTGGCTGAAGGAAAAAAAGATCAATCTGCTCGTGCAATTCGGCACCGAGCCCGATCCCGACTTCAAGGACATCCCGCTGCTGCTCGACCTTGCTGCCAACGACGAGCAGCGCCAGATCTTCAACTTCCTTTCAGGCCAGGTCGGCATGGGCAAGGCGGTGCTGACGACGCCTGGACTGCCCGATGACCGTCTGGCAGCCCTGCGCGCAGCATTCGAGGCGACGACGAAGGATCCTGCCTATCTGGCGGAAGCAGAGAAGTCGAACCTCGGCACGCGCGCCGCCTCGCACGAGAAGATCGCGACGATCGCCAAGGGGATACTCGCCACCCCCGACGCTGTCGTCGCCAAGACGCGCGAGGCAATCGCCGTGAAATAACGGCGCTGTCGAGCTACCGTTTCACGACCACCATGTCATCGCGGTGGATCAGTTCATCCCGACCGGCGAACCCGAGGATCTGCTCGAGTTCGCGCGAGTTCTTGCCGACTATTCGCGCCGCATCCGCCGACGCGTAGGCGATGAGCCCCCGCCCGACCTCACGTCCGTCGGCACCGCGGATGACAACCGCATCGCCACGATCGAAGCTGCCGTCGATGCGCGTGACACCCGCCGGCAGCAGGCTCTTGCCCGAGGCGAGTGCCCTCTCCGCACCGGCATCGACGAACACCACGCCCCTGGGCTCGAGCCGCCCCGCGATCCAACGCTTTTTCGCTGTCACGGGATCGGAGCTGGCGAGGAACCAGGTGCAGCGCCCGCCCTCGGCAATCGCCTTGAGTGGGTGCATGATCTTGCCGCTTGCGATCACCATGCTGGCGCCGGATGAAAGCGCGATCTTCGCGGCCTCGATCTTGGTCTTCATCCCGCCACGAGAAAGCTCCGTACCGGCATCGCCTGCCACGCCCTCGATTTCGGCCGTGATCTCGCTGACGAGCGGAATGTGGCGGGCATCCGGGTTCTGGTTCGGGGGCGCGGTGTAAAGTCCATCGATGTCGGAAAGCAGCACCAGGCAATCCGCCGATGTCATGGATGCGACCCGCGCCGACAAACGGTCGTTGTCTCCGTAGCGAATCTCGTTGGTCGCCACCGTATCGTTCTCGTTGACAACGGGAAGCGCGCCGAGCGAGAGCAGGGTCTCGATCGTGTTGCGGGCGTTGAGGTAGCGGCGGCGTTCCTCCGTATCGCCCAGCGTGAGAAGGATCTGCGCGGCCGTGAGCCCCCGCGCCTGGGCCAGTTCCTGGTAGGCATGCGCCAGCGAAATCTGGCCGACCGCGGCCGACGCCTGCGACTGCTCGAGTTCCAGCTTGCCGCGCGGCAGTTTCAGCGCGTGCCGGCCGAGTGCGATGGCACCCGACGATACGAGCACCACCTCCTTGCCGCCGCCGACCAGCGCCGCAACGTCATCCACAAGCGAGGCCAGCCAGTCACGCTTCAAGGCACCGGTGGCCGCGTCGGCAAGCAGCGCCGAGCCAATTTTGACCACGAGGCGGCGGGCGCCGGCCAGGCGGGCGGCGCTCTCCTTCGCCGTTGCGTCTTCGAATGAGCCTGACATCAATGGTACAGACGAGTGGTTGAACCGGTCGTCCGACATAGCGCGCTTCGCGGCCCGAGCGCAATCGCCCGCTACTTGCGCCGCCTGCCAGGCACCTTCCGGCCGCCCTTCACGGCCCTACTGGCCCCATGCTGACGTCTCGCGACAGCCAAGGCCGCCCGCGCCCACTCCGTCATTTCGTCAGCATCCTCGAACAGGCGATCAGGTGCACGCCAATAGCTCATGATGCTGTTGCGCCCATTCTTCGTCTGGTAGGTGAACGCCTCCGAGCCCTCGGCCTCGAAATCGGCCCGCGTGCTGTCATCGACCTTCAAATAGAGTACATCGTCCGCAATCAGCGCAAACATCTGGCCGTCAACGAAAACCCCCGCCCCGCCGAACATGCGTCGGATCTGGACCGGCCCAACGCCGGCGAGCTGATCCTCGATGAAGGTGGTCGTCTCGCGGCTCGTAGGCATGATGAACCTGAATTTCGTCTCTTTAGAAACCGCTGCCGGGCTCCGAAAGGTACGCCTCTTCCTCCGGGGTCGAGATACGGCCGAGGATGCCATTGCGATGCGGAAAGCGGCCAAAGCGGTCGATCACCGCCTTGTGCGCCTCAGCATACGCCGTGAACTGGTCATCCCCCAATGCTGAAATGAGACGCACTGACCGGCGTTGATCGCCCGCGTCCTCGCTGTGCTCGAAAGGCAGATAGAAGAACACGCGGCGGTCCGCGGCAACCTGGCTGTCGTACCCGAGCCCGATGGCGTGATCCGCAATGCGCCGCGCGAGATCGTCCGTAGCGAAGGCTGCAGGCGAGTTCCGGAACATGTTGCGAGAGAATTGATCGAGCACGATGATTGCGGCGAGCGAAGTGTCGGCATCACCGGTTACGGCGGAAACATCCTCAAGTGCCGAGAGCCGCGCATGAAGCGGCAGGAAGCGCCGCCGGATCTCAGCATCGACGCGATCGTCCTTGCGGAACCATCCTTCCGGTCCCACCCCGTCGAACCAATTGGCAAGAACGTCCTCTGCC
The DNA here is from genome assembly GCA_046048295.1 of Pseudomonadota bacterium. Classification (GTDB taxonomy): domain Bacteria; phylum Pseudomonadota; class Alphaproteobacteria; order Rhizobiales; family Hyphomicrobiaceae; genus CBDCWA01. Next base: position 25,148 of record JBJOGJ010000004.1, read on the forward strand.
CAGGACGCGCCGTCGATTTCACTGTCCATGCGCTACTATCACCCCTTCTTGAGTGTCACGCCCACGCCCTTGGCATGCATGTTGAGAAACAACGTCTCGAGCCGCGGATTGGTTGTCACCGCCTGGATATATCGCGGATCCGGCTGTGGCACGCGCATATTGTCGGCAATCACGAGGCCGCCTGCGCGAAGCTTCGGCAGCAGGCTATCGAGGTAGAGGATATAGCCATCCTTGTCGGCATCGAGGAAGACCAGATCAACGGTTCCGACGACCTTTGGAACTTCGACGTGCGCATCGCCGACGACGATGTCGATAAGGTCGCCGACACCTGCACGCTTGAAGTTTTCCGCAGCCGCCGCCGCGCGCCCCTTGTCGATTTCGAATGTGGTGAGCCTGCCGCCAGTCGCGCGCAGAGCAAGCCCGATACAGATGCCGGAATAGCCGGTGGAAGTGCCGACCTCGACGACGCGCCTGGCACCGATGGATTGCGCGAACACGCGCAGAAGCCGTCCATCCTCGCGCGTGACGTTATAGAAGCTCTGGTTGGCCGCAATATCGTCCAGCACGGCGAGCGCACGCTTTTCCGCCTCGTCCATGGGAAGCGGCGCCCCCTCCCTGGCGATGGGCGTACCGCTCCGCTGAGCAAGCGCAGCAGTGGGTGCAGCGACTGCCGCCGCGGTCGCAGCAGCAATGAACTTACGTCGCGAGGCCTTCATAATCGTCTCCGTTCCGGACACAGCTTGCACTGGTGCAATGGGGAAACGGAGCAGGCGCAAGAACCCGTCGCTGGCGAAGCACTCAGCTCTTCAGCGCTTCGAGCCTGTCCTTGTCGGCGGGCTTCAACTCGACGGATTCGCCACACCCGCAGGCGCTCGTCTGGTTCGGGTTGTTGAATACGAACTGCGAAGCGAGCTTGTCGACCCGATAGTCCATCTCGGTGCCAATAAGGTACATGATCGCCATCGGATCGACGACGATCCTGACGCCCTTGTCCTCCACCACGTCGTCAAACTTGCCGATCTCGCTGGCGTAGTCGACCGTGTACTCCATGCCGGCGCAGCCACCCTTCTTTACGCCGATCCTGAGCGCCAGCGCGTCCGGGTTTTTTGCAAGCAGCTGGCGCGCGCGCTCGGCCGCAGCATCAGTGAGCGACATAATCTTGGGGCGCGGTCTCTTCGTGGCTTCAGTCATATCTCCAGCCTCCAGTCTAGAACATGCCGACGGCGAGCTTCGCCTCGTCGGACATGCGGTCCGGGCTCCACGGCGGATCGAACGTGAGACGAACCTTGGTATCCATGACGCCTTGAACCCCATTCACGGCATCCTGCACCCACTTCGGCATGTCACCGGCAACGGGGCAACCAGGTGCCGTGAGCGTCATGTCGATACTGACGAGACGATCGTCGTCGATGTCGATGCTGTAGATGAGACCGAGTTCGTAGATGTCGGCCGGGATCTCGGGATCGTAGACGGTCTTGATCGCGGCCACGATTTCTTCCGTGAGCCGCGCGATCTCCTCCGGCGGCAACGCCGAGGTTTCCGCCTCCGGCACGCCAGATTCGGGCGCTTCCGCCGAAACAGCGGCACCCGGCATCATAACGTCACGCTCCGGCAGTTTGCCTTCCATCGCCTCTGGCTCCCGGTCCTCTGCCATCTCAAACAAAAAACTCCCGTGCCTTGACGAGCGCATCAGCCAGCATATCCACCTCGGCCTTCGTGTTGTAGAGCCCGAAGGACGCACGGCACATGGCATTTACACCGAACCGCTCCATCAACGGCTGCGCGCAATGGTGGCCGGCCCTGACCGCAACGCCCGAGCGGTCGATAATCGTCGAGATATCGTGCGGGTGAAGCCCATCCACCGCGAAGGACAGGATTGCGCCCTTGTCGGACGTCTTCCCGAAGATCTCGAGCCAGTTGAACTCCCCGAGCCGCTGGTGTGCATAGTCGCGCAGCTCGGCCTCGTGCGCGGCGATATTCGCCCGCCCCACCTGCATCATATAGTTCAGCGCAGCCGCAAGCCCAATGGCCTCGACGATCGGCGGCGTCCCAGCCTCGAACCGCATCGGCGGCTCGCCATAGGTTATCGCCTCGGTGGAAACTCCCTCGATCATCGAGCCGCCACCGAGAAACGGCGGCATCTCCTTCAGAAGCTCCTTGCGCCCGTAGAGCACGCCAATGCCGCTGGGCCCGTAGACCTTGTGACCGGTGAAGGCATAGAAATCGCAGCCGAGATCCTGCACGTCCACCGGCAGGTGAACCGCTGCCTGACTGCCATCGACAAAGACGGGAATGCCGCGCTCATGCGCGATACGGCAGACTTCCTTGATCGGCACGAGCGTGCCGAGAACATTCGACATATGCGTAAGCGCGACAATTTTGGTGCGCGGCCCGAGCAGCTTCTCGAATTCGTCGATAAGGAATGCGCCACTGTCGTCGACCGGCGCCCACTTGAGAACGGCTCCCTTCCTCTCGCGAAGGAAGTGCCACGGTACTATGTTCGAGTGGTGCTCCATGATGGAGAGCACGATCTCGTCGCCTTCCATAACGTTCTTGCCGCCCCAGGACTGCGCGACGAGATTGATGGCTTCGGTCGCGTTCTTGGTGAACACGATTTCCTCGCCCGAACGTGCATTCAGAAACCGGCGCGTCACATCGCGCGCGTTCTCGTACTTCTGCGTCGTCTCATTGGAGAGGTAATGTATCCCACGATGAACGTTGGCGTACTCGAAGCGCAACGCATGGTCCATCGCATCGATGACTACCGCAGGCTTCTGCGCCGACGCGGCGTTGTCGAGATAAACAAGCGGCTTGCCATAGATTTCCCGGTAGAGGATCGGGAAATCCGTCCGTATCCGCTCCACGTCGAAACCGGCGACGCCGCCGATGTGCTTGCCGTCAGCCATTCGCGATCCCGCCTTTCCCATCGCCCGAGAGCCAGGCATCCGCTATTGCCTCGAGTGCGCCGCGCAGCGCCTCGTCCTCGACCCTGGTCAGCACGTCGCCAACGAATGCCCGCACCAGCAGCGCTCGCGCCTCGCCCTCGGACAGGCCCCGCGAGCGGCAGAAGAACAACTGGTCCTTGTCGAGATCGTCGCACGTCGAGCCATGCCCGCACTGCACGTCGTCTGCGTAGATCTCCAGCTCAGGCTTTGAATCGAATTCCGCGCCGGCGCCCAGCATCAGGGCCTGCGCCATCATCTTCCCGTCGGTTTTCTGCGCACCCGGCCGAACGATGACCTTGCCCTGGAATACGCCGCGCGCCTCGTCGTCGAGCACGGCCTTGTAGTGTTCCCGGCTCCGGCAATTGGGCACAAGATGATCGACAACGAGCGTCGCGTCCATGTGGTCGCGCCCACGCCCGAGAATGGCTCCCGAGGCGTCGATCCGGCCACCCTCGCCGGTGAGCTTCAAGAGTGCCTGGTGACGCGCGAGGCCCGCGCCGGCCAGTAGGTGAAAACTGCGGTATGTGGCATCGGCGCCGACGTCTGTAACGGTGTGTGCGACGTCCTGCTCGCGGCCATCGCCAATCCTGCAGACGACGTGCTCAAAGCTCGCACCGGCTGCGACCGTGACATCCGCGAAAGAATTGTCCTGGCCCGCGCCTGCGCCACCGACTGCCACGAAAACCTCGATGAGGAGCGCCGACGCACCTTCCTCGATGGCGATGATGTTGCGCGAGAACGCTGCAACGTCGCCACCTGCCCTGGCATGCACCAGGACGATCGGACGCTGTGCTGACTGTCCCGGCTTGACCTTGAGCATCACCCCGTCGCGCATGTACGCAGCGTTGAGGGCTGTGACGGCATCGAATTCACCGACGCGCCCGGCAGCGAACTTGCCGGCGAACCAGGCCGGCGCCTTGGCGAGCAGCGGCCCGAGCGCAATGAACTCGATCTCCGCGCCGAAACCGTCCCTGGTCGACAGGTCGTCGCGATAGATGCCGTTGACGAGCACGAGGCGATCGGCGTCGATACCGGCAAGAGGGCCGAGCGCGGCGTCAATGTCGTCCCCTGCCACCGGGATATCGCCCGCTCCAGGCGCGTACGCATTCGAGATGCGTTGGCGCAGATCCGTATACTTGAACGCCTCCACCCGCCGCGACGGCAATCCGAGAGCCTGGAATGCGCCGATCGCCTCACGGCGGAGATCGCCGACCCAGCCCGAACCGGGCAGCGCACCGGCAATCGCCTCGAACTGCTGCCCGAGCGCCTGCTCCGCCTTCGTTTTTGCGACGGCCACGGTCATCTGGAACGTTCTCCTGGGCCTTGTTCAAGCCGCCTTGCCGGTGAACTCGGCGTAGCCTGATTTCTCGAGCTCGAGCGCCAACTCCTTGCCGCCCGATTTCTGAATGGCGCCATGCGCCAGCACGTGCACCCGGTCCGGCACGATGTAGTCAAGCAAACGCTGGTAATGTGTGATGAGAAGCATCGCGCGGTCCGGCGACCGCAGCGCGTTGACGCCCTCGGAAACGATGCGAAGCGCGTCGATGTCGAGCCCGGAGTCGGTCTCATCGAGCACGCACAGGGACGGCTCGAGCAACGACATCTGCAGGACCTCGGAGCGCTTCTTCTCGCCACCCGAGAAACCGACGTTCAACGGCCTCTTCAGCATATCGATGTCGATATTCAGCGCCGCCGCCTTCTCGCGTGCCAGCTTCAGGAAGGCTGGCGTCGTCATCTCGTCCTGCCCACGCTTCTTTCGCATGGCGTTGACGGCGGTCCTGAGGAACGTCAACCCGGCAACGCCTGGGATCTCGAGCGGATACTGAAAGGCAAGGAACACCCCCGCCGCAGCCCGCTCGTCCGGCGCCATGCCGAGAAGGGATTGCCCCTTCCAGCGAATGTCGCCCTCGGTGACTTCGTAACCCTCACGTCCGGCAAGGACGTAAGCCAATGTCGACTTGCCGGAGCCGTTCGGCCCCATGATCGCATGCACCTCGCCAGCCGGCACAGTGAGAGACAGGCCCTTGATGATGGGCTTGTCCTCGGCCTCGAGTTTTACATGCAGGTTCTGGATTTCAAGCATGCGTTCCATTCATTCCTTTGGCGCTCCACAATCGGTCGAAAGCCTCTGCTGCCGCCTGTTCCGCCTCGGCTACCTGCGCCCTCAGAGACTCCGCCCGCCCCATCAATACGTCGAACTCGTCTTCGAGGTTTTCATTTGCACTGCCTTTCGACAGTACGGCGTCGATCTTCAGCGCTTCTCGTTTCGCCCTGTCCGCATCGCTTTCCGCCTTCAGCCAAGCTTCTTCGAGCCTATTGATTTCGTAAGACATTTTCTCCTCCAGTACGATGCTCCGCCGGCTTCATGCGTCCGGCTCTTGCCTACCCTCTCATTTTCCCCGCCCAGACCGAAATCGGTCCACTTTCTGTGTCACATGAAAGACACTTTGTGTCCATCCGTCGCGCCTCCCAAAGCGGCGTTTATTCACCCCATCGCCAGCGCCATTCGCCCTCGGTCTTGACCTTGCAGAGCCACACGAACCCGAGCGCCAATGCAGTTGTCAGGACGAACCATATTGCGAAGTGCCAAGCCTGCGGTCCCGCCCGCTCCACAGCCGGCCATACGATCAGCACCAGTGTCGGCACCAGCGATACCACGATGAAACCGAGCGTCGCCGCCCAGCCCTTCCAGCTGGCGGGCGAAGCCCCATAGCCGTAACTCTTCGGCTTGAACCAGTAGTCACCCATCACCCGACGCTCCCCTCGAGGGAAATACCGATCAGCTTCTGCGTCTCAGCCATGAATTCCATCGGCAACTGCTGCAGCACGTCGCGCACGAAGCCGTTGACGATCAGCGCCACCGCCTCCTCCTCGGACAAACCCCGCTGCATCACGTAGAAGAGTTGATCCTCGGAAATCTTCGATGTCGTCGCCTCATGCTCGAACTGCGCACGCGAATTCTTCGCCTCGATGTAGGGCACGGTATGCGCGCCGCAGGCATCGCCGATCAGCAGCGAGTCGCACTGCGTGAAGTTGCGCACGCCCGTCGCCTTGCGGTGCGCCGACACGAGCCCGCGATAGGTATTCTGGGAATGGCCGGCAGCGATACCCTTGGAAATGATCCGGCTCGATGAATTCTTGCCGAGGTGCACCATCTTCGTGCCGCTGTCGACCTGCTGGTAGCCGTTCGACACCGCGATCGAATAGAACTCGCCGCGCGAATTATCGCCGCGGAGGATGCAGCTCGGATACTTCCAGGTGATCGCCGAACCGGTCTCGACCTGCGTCCAGGAGATCTTGGAATTGTCGCCGCGGCAATCGCCACGCTTGGTGACGAAATTGTAGATGCCGCCCCTTCCCTCCTTGTCGCCCGGATACCAGTTCTGCACCGTCGAGTACTTGATCTCGGCATCTTCCAGAGCAACCAGCTCAACGACCGCCGCATGCAGCTGGTTCTCGTCCCGCATCGGCGCCGTGCAGCCCTCGAGGTAGGAGACATAGGAACCCTTGTCCGCGATGATGAGGGTCCGCTCGAACTGGCCGGTTTCGCGCTCGTTAATCCGGAAATACGTCGAAAGCTCCATCGGGCAACGCGTCCCCTCCGGCACGTATACGAACGAGCCATCCGAGAACACTGCCGAGTTGAGCGCGGCGTAGTAGTTGTCGCCCTGCGGCACGACCGTGCCCAGGTACTTCTTCACCAGTTCGGGGTGGTTGCGCAGTGCCTCGGAGATCGAGCAGAAGATGACGCCGGCCTTGGCTAGTTCCTCCTTGAACGTCGTCACGACCGAGACGCTATCGAATACAGCATCGATGGCGACCTTCCCGGTGCTAGGCGTGCCACCTTCCTCGTCGAGCGACGAAGGCTCACCCTGGCGGCGCACACCCGCCAGAATCTCCTGCTCCTTCAGGGGAATACCAAGCTTCTCGTAGGTGCGCAGCAACTCCGGATCGACCTCGTCGAGGCTCTTGGGCGCTTCCATGCTTTTGGGCGCCGAATAGTAGTAGAGATCCTGGAAGTCGATCTTCGGATAGTGCACGTTCGCCCACTTCGGCTCGATCATGCCGACCCAGCGCCGATAGGCCTCGAGTCGCCAGGCGAGCATCCATTCCGGCTCACCCTTCTTGTCAGAGATGAAGCGAACGATGTCCTCGCTGAGCCCCCTCGGCGCCTTCACCGACTCGATCGCAGTCTCGAAGCCGTACTTGTACTTGTCGACATCGACCTGCCCGACCTGCTCGATGGTCTTCTCAACCGCTGGCATATGGTCTCCCGCTCCTCATCTCAACTCTGCCGGCGCAGTCTCGGCCACGCCTTTTGCGCGCCGCCGAACGGCGCCCTCGTATATTTCACCCCAGGCCGCAAGAAAGCTCGCGACCTCGGCTTCAGTCGTGCCGGCGCCGATGCTGACGCGTATCGCTGCCTCTCCGACCGCGGCGTCGAGCCCCATCGCCTGCATGACATGACTGCCGCCGATCTTTCCCGAAGAGCAGGCCGACCCGGCACCAACAGCGATACCGGCAAGGTCGAGCTTGATGAGCACGACACTCGACGGCTGCCCTGGCAGGGCGATGCAGGAGGTGTTGCAGATTCGATCGCTCTCTGCTCCGACGACGACGGCGTCTGGCGCGATCTCGCGCACGCCGGTCTCCAGCAAATCGCGCAACCGCCGGACCTCATCGACACGGGCAAGGTCTGCCAGCGCACCGCGGGCGGCAGCTCCGAACCCCGCAATCGCAGGGACATTCTCGGTTCCAGCCCGCCGCCGGCGTTCCTGGCCACCGCCCCGCATCAGTGCCGGCAGCTCGAGACCATCGCGAATGACCAGCGCACCCACTCCCTTGGGCCCGCCGATCTTGTGCCCCGACATCGAGAGATAATCGAGGCCGAGAGCGGCAAAATCAATGCCCATACGCCCCGCAACCTGCGTGGCATCAGTGTGCATGTAAAGACCGTGCGCGCGCGCGAAATCGGCGATGTCCGCAACCGGCTGCACAACGCCAGTCTCGTTGTTGGCCATCTGTACGCTGACCAGCGCGCGACCGGGAGCGGGCGCATCGACAAGCACCGCCTCTGCGATCTCCGCCACGTTGACGACACCATCGGACCCAGCCCCTATCGTGATCAACGTGCCGGCCGCGATGCTAGCCGGGGCGAGGATCGATTCGTGCTCGATCTCCGTCGTGATGACTGTGTCGAAGGCGCCCCTTAGCACCCAGTTGTTGGCCTCCGTCGCGCCGCCGGTGAATACGACCTCGGAAGCCTTGGCACCGACGAGCGCTGCAACACACTCGCGCGCGTCCTCGATCATCTGGCGCAGCCGGCGGCCCTCGCCATGAACGGACGAGGCGTTGCCGGTCAGATCGAGCGCGGCAAGCATCGCCTCGCGCGCTTCGGGCCTCAGCGGCGCCGACGCGTTGTAGTCGAAATATGCCCGGCTGTTCTTCACGCCACCGCCACCCCGACCGCACCCGGACGCACACCACGCGGAGGAATTCCATCGAGAACGTCTTGCAGACTGACGTTGGAAAGAAACACCTGGATCTCCTCGCCCAGGGCTTCCCAGAGCTTGTGCGTCAGGCAGCGCTCCTCGCCAAGACAGCCCGCGGCCCCTTCCCCGAGACAGCGCGTCATCCGCGTCTCCTCCTCCACCGCCGCCATGATTTCGGAGACCCTGATCTCCCGTGCATCGCGTCCGAGCACATAACCGCCAGCCCGCCCACGCTGGCTCTCCACGAGCCCCGCCCGACGCAGCTTCAGGAACAACTGCTCAAGGTATGCAGCCGACAGGCCCTGGCGTTCGGCAACACCGGAGAGCGGCACCGCGCCTTCTCCCCCGTGCTTTGCGATGTCCGCCATCGCCATGACGGCGTACCGGCCGCGCGTGTTGAGTTCCATGGTCCGTATCCACCAGCTCGACATCCAGCCGGTCGAACCAGGTGGACGTCAATCAAGTCTTGCAAATCGAGGCGCCAACTGTGCTATTAAGGCGCCCGTCGAGCCGCTTTGTCACGCACTGGTAGCAGGCGCGGTAAGCAGGCTCCATTGCAGCCCGAATATGGAAATCCCGACCGACGAAGTCAAGTATTCTCGACGACTGGTGTCCTACCTACGTCGCTTTTGTTGTCGATGCCAACGATAGTCGAGCCAACCCGCGCCCCGCCGGCCCTGCCGCGCTCCAGGCGCCAACAATCCGAGAAGACGAAACATGCCTGAATTGATCATCAACGGCCCCTCCGGACGCCTAGAGGCGCGCTATCATCATGAAGCGGCGAGCGATAGCCCGATTGCGTTGATCCTGCATCCGCACCCGCAGTTCGGCGGCACGATGAACAATCAGGTGGTCTACAACCTCTATTACGCGTTTGCCGAGCGCGGCTTCTCCGTGCTGCGCTTCAACTTTCGCGGCGTCGGCCGCAGCCAGGGTTTCTTCGACAACGGCCCGGGTGAGCTGGCGGACGCGGCGAGCGCCCTCGATTGGCTGCAGCTTGCCAAGCCCGATGCCAAGGCATGCTGGATTGTCGGGGTGTCGTTCGGAACCTGGATCGCGATGCAGCTCCTGATGCGGCGACCGGAAATCGACAGCTTCATCTGCGTCGCCCCGCCCGCAAACCTCTACGACTTCACTTTCCTGGCGCCGTGCCCGGCCTCCGGCCTACTCGTCAACGGTGAGGTCGACCGTGTCGTGCCGTCGAGTGCCGTGGCAGAACTCGCTGCCAAGACGAAGGTCCAGCGGGGCATCGTCCTGCACCACAAGATCATCCCCGGAGCCAACCACTTCTTCGAGGGCGAGGAGCAAATCGAGGGCTTGAAGACGTGCGTCGGCGACTTCGTGGACGAGCATATGGTCCACATTCTCAACAACGCCAGCAAGGAAAAGTAGGCTCAGCGCCGAAAGGCCCTGACGCCAAACCAGGTGGCGGCTGCACCACCGACCAGCGGCAGAATTCCCATCGTAGTATAAAGGCGCCAGTAGCGATCGGGATCCTCCGATCGCTGCACCGTCTCGATGACGGTCTTGCCCGACTCCGCCATGTAGCTGATGGCGATGGGTCCATCGCTTCCCGTGGCGAGAAGGAAAACGAGACCCAGGAAGAGACCTATTGCGCCGAGCACCACCAGCCCGGCGAAGAATACGATACGCACCAGCGCCATTATGCCACCTGAAGCCTGCGCGCTCATTCTCCAGCCCTCTCGAGAAGACCGCCGGTCAGGGGACGGTCGACACCGGTCGTACCAGGGAACGTTATTGCAAGTCCAAGCAGACTTCTCACCGCCAGATAAGCCCAGGCCTCCGCCTCCATGCTGTCCCCGTCGAGCCCAATCGCTTCAGCGGGAACCACGGCATTCGCCACTTGCCCGGCCAGCATCTGCATAAGCGTCCGGTTTCGCCTGCCACCACCCGTGATGATCCACGTTCGCGGCTCTTCCGGTAGCGATTCGCGTGCCTTCGCGATGGCACCGACCGTCATCGCGGTCAGTGTCGCAGCCCCGTCCTCCGGCGATAACCCGTCGACAACGCTCGCACTGAATGCATTGCGGTCGAGCGACTTGGGCCAGGGCCGCGAAAAGTAGGGATCAGCAAGAAATGTCCTGATCCTCGCCTCGTCCACCGAGCCCCTCGCAGCCAATGCTCCATCCGTGTCGCAGCTGCGCCCCGTCCGCGACAGCACCCAGTCGTCGATGAGAGCGTTACCCGGTCCGCAGTCGAACGCGAGCGGCAGCGAATCGACCCCGATGTAGGTGATGTTGGCAACCCCGCCGATGTTCACGAACGCGACCGGACGCTCGGGCAGCCGGTGGGCGTGCGCCACATGATAGACCGGTGCCAGCGGGGCGCCCTGACCGCCAGCCGCGCAGTCCATTGCCCTCAGATCGTAGACGACGTCGATTCCGGTATCCCGCGCCAGCACGGCACCGTCGCCGAGCTGCACGGTCAACCGCGCCTCCGGCCGGTGCAACACGGTCTGTCCGTGGAACCCGATGACATCGATGTCGCCGACGGTCAGCTCGTGCAGATCGAGAAACCGCCCAACTGCCTCGCAATGGCGGCGGGTGAGTTCCGCCTCTACCTGGGCAAGCGATCCGGGTCTCTCGTCACGCCGGGCGAGTGTCGCGGCTTCGAGGATGGCGCCCCCGATACGGCGCCTGAAATCCTCGGGATAGGGGAAGGTTGCCGTCGGCCCGCGCGACACACGGGCCCGCCCATCCGTCTCGATGAGCGCAAGGTCGATGCCGTCCATCGAAGTACCGGACATCAACCCGATTGCCCTGTAACAGCCATCGCCGGCCTTGCCCATCGAACGCATCCCGTGCAATTTGCCCACCGATCCAGACTACAAGGTAACCAACAGCGGGAAAACCACCCCTATAGCCATGGCCGAATTCGAACCGAAATCCGACTTCCTGCGCATTCTGAAGGAACGCGGCTACATTCACCAGTGTTCCGATTTTGCGGGCCTCGACGCGCTGGCCGCAAAAGGGCAGGCGATCGCGTATGTCGGCTACGACTGCACCGCACCTTCTCTGCACATCGGTTCGCTCATCTCGATCATGATGCTCTATTGGCTGCAGGAGACCGGCAACAAGCCGATTGTCCTGATGGGCGGCGGAACCACCCGCGTCGGCGATCCCTCTGGCAAGGACGAGACACGCGCACTGAGGCCGATCGAGGAGATCGAGAGCAACAAGAACGGCATGAAGCAAGTCTTCGCCAAGCTGATCCGATTCGGCGATGGCAAGACCGATGCCGTCATGGCCGACAATGCCGAGTGGCTGGCGCCGCTGAACTATATCGACTTCCTGCGCGATGTCGGCCGCCATTTCTCGGTCAACCGCATGCTCTCGATGGACTCGGTTAAGCTCCGCCTCGAACGGGAGCAGGAGCTGTCGTTCATCGAGTTCAACTACATGCTGCTCCAGAGCTACGATTTCGTTGAACTCGCTCGCAGATACGAATGCAACGTGCAGATGGGCGGCTCCGACCAGTGGGGCAACATCGTCATGGGCGTCGACCTCGGCCGCCGCATGGGCACCCACCAACTCTATGCGCTCACTTGTCCGCTGCTGACCACCGCATCTGGCGCCAAGATGGGCAAGACGGCCGCTGGCGCGATATGGCTCAACGATGACATGCTGCCGGCCTACGAATACTGGCAGTTCTGGCGCAACACCGAAGATGCCGACGTCGGCCGCTTCCTAAAGCTGTTCACGCTGCTGCCACTGTCCGAGGTGTCGAAGCTGGCCGCACTCTCCGGCGCCGAAATCAACGAGGCGAAGAAGGTGCTGGCGACGGAGGCAACGGCGCTGATCCACGGCCGAGAGAAGGCGGCAGCCGCGGCCGAAGCGGCAAGACAGACTTTCGAGCAGGGCGCGCTCGCGAAAGACCTGCCGACCATCGAGATCTCCTGGCCGGACACCAACACCGGCATCGGGCTGCTGGGCCTGTTCGTAGAAGCCGGGCTCGTAGCCTCCAACAGTGAAGCACGCCGCCAGATCAAGGGCGGCGGCCTGAGGCTCAACGACAAGGTCGTCACGGACGATAAGGCGCAACTTTCCCCTGCCGACATCGTCGAAGGTGTCGCCAAGCTTTCCCTGGGCCGGAAACGCCACGTACTCGTCAAGCCGGTTTAGCCGGGAGATCGCCTGCTATTCCTTCTGCACCGGCTGCGACACCCAGCCACCGTCGCTGTCGATCTGCGGGCCTGCACCGCCGCCATCGCGCTTGACGGCTGGCGCAGCCGATGACCGCGGACGGAAACGTTTGCGCCCGCCACCGTCGCCATTTGCCCGCGAGGCATCTGTCGGCGTCACGCGCGGCGCCTCCGGCGTCATCTGGAACATTTCCCGGAAGATGCCGGGCGCAACCATCGACAGCGGGTTCACGAGGACCTGCGGGCTCTGCATCGGGCCCTTGATGGCAAAGGTGACGCCGAGAATGCCTTCCCCGTTAGGTCCGCTCAGTATCTGCCCGAGCAAGGGAATGTCCTTGAACATCGAGTTGAGCCCCTGCAACGGAACGTAGACCCCGCCGAGGTTCACGGTGCTGGACCGGTAGTCCGCCTTGCCCTTGAGCGTCACGCCGAGCAGCGGCCCGCGTAGGTCGGCACCGTGCATGACGAACTGGCCATGTCCGACGGAGAACGGCACACGCATCCAATCGAAATCGAGCACCTCGCGCACGACCCTCGTCTTCCGCCTCCGGCCCGACTCGTCTGGCGCCTGAAGCACCTCGCTGACGATCTGGTCGCCGAAGATGCGAAAGCCCCTGACGAAAAGCTGGCCCGTCTTCTCGGCATCGCCACTGCGATCCAAATTCACGCCGAGCAGCATCTTGCCGCCCTGCATGTTCGGATAGAAGCCCACCATCCGGAACAACTGCCCCGCGTCATCGGAGTTCGCCACGAGGCGGCGGCGCCCGCGCTTGTCGGTCGTGATTCGCACATCCAGCGGCTGGCCTGCTCCACCGCCGTTGGCATCGACGATACCTCGCGCCTGCACCGCCGACAGCAGCCCGCTGCGGCGCGACAGGTTGAAATCGAGACCGCGCATAGCAACGTTTCCAAAACCGACCACGTTGCCGATCTCGACAGCGAGGTCCAAATCCGCCTCGACGACCTTCTTCCGTTGCCCTTGGTCATCCGGCGCCCCGACTGAAAAGAGCGAGCGGTAGAAATCGCGGCCGTCGAAATTCCGCCCCTTTACTTTGACGTTCCAGACCCCCTTGCTCGAAAGCTTGCCGGATGCATCGAGCTGCGAGACCAGGTTGAGGGCGAAATGCGGAAACCTGAACGCATAGACGCCGCGCTTCGCGTTGACATTGACTTCGCCGTTAATCGCGAGATCCGCGCCTGCCACCTTGAAGTCCTTGAGCAGATAGCTGTCCTTGCCATACGGCACGACCTCGAGAGTCGCCGTAGCGGCCTCCCCAGGCGCCTTGCGCCACGCGAGGCTCTTGAACCGGATTTCAGACTTCGAAAGGTCCGCCGTGACGAGCGTTTTCTGGCTGCCGTCTTGCCGCGCGTTGACCAGCAACTCGACCGCGGTCTCACCATGCAGAATGCCGCCGGTGTCGATGCCGAGCTGCGCCCGGTCGCCATTGTCCAGAGTAGCGGTGAGACGCAGCGGTGGCTGCTCGTGATCCTGCGCCCCGTGTATGCGCTGCCAGCCGAGTTCGACCGGCACGCCCGACAGGAGAAACTTGCCGCGCGCTTCCGCATTCCTCTCGCTCAGCGAGAAATCGACCGCCGCCCCCTGCACGTTGTAGCGTCCGAGCAGGCCGCGCATTTCGCCGTCGCTGATTTTACCCTCTCCGCGCACTTTCAATTCGTCGCGCCCGAGGTCCTCGCCCAGCGGCAACAGCACCGAGAATTGCGAGTTGACGTTCCCCTTGATCGACTCCCTCTGTCGTGCGAGTGGGTTCTCCCCGCCGAAAGCGTCCTGCTCCAGAAGCTCGAGCGAATCCTTCAGGCTGCCCGACATGCGGAATGAAAGCGTTCCGACAGCGCGCGTGCTCCACATGTCGCTCGATATGAGTCGCAACTGCTTGATGCTCAAGTTCGCGCCTGAGGGAAGCAGCACCTGCGCCTGCGGGGATACGACTTCCAGGGAATCGCCGTTGACGCGGATCAGCGTGCGTTCCATCTCGACAGGCGGCGCCCCCGGTTCCGGTTCGACCCGCATGCCCTCCCCCTCGAATACCGCGTTCAGGCGCATCCCACTCTTGCCGTCGCCCGCCGGCCCAGGGCCCTCGTAGCTGAACGTGCCCCCCCGCAGCCGGCCACCGAGAACCTGTTCGCCGAGCCATTTGCGGAAAGCCGGGTTAACGGCACGCGGGAAGATTGCCTTCAATGTAGGCGCGCCGAGGTTCTTAACGCTGCCCGTCAAGTCGTGCTGCAGCACTTTTGCATCCGACTTGAAATCACCCTTCAATTCGAATTCTCCGCCACCCGCCCCGAACAGCAGGCGCCGGACCCGCAGCGCAGCACCTTCCCTTTCGATCTGCCCAGTGAGTTCGAACCGCTCCACCGGCATCGACTTCACGCCAAAGTCCGGTGCCGCTAGCGCGCCCTCCACGAGCCCCATTCCGAACCGCCAGGCTGCGCCTTCCGCGGTCGCGACAGGCCAAGCCTCGCCAGCCACCTTGATGTGACTGTGCCCCCACCGAACTGTCGCTGCCTGAACCTTTATGCCGCCGCCTTGACCGGCATAGGAGATACTGAGCGCGCCGCTGTCGATCCCGAGCGGGGCCGAGCCCGGCGCCGTGATCATGCCTTCCTTGAGCATCAGTTGGGCCGATGCCGACTGCAGCCCACCGCTGCGGCCGATATTCAACTTGATATCGCCGGAGACCGGCGTGGTGAGATGTGCGATCGGCCCAAGTTCGGGCACCAGGGGGGCGATCGATTCGGGTACGAAATCCCTGAGCCTGACGTCCAGGGTCAACGTGTCCCTGGTACCGTCGTCCTCCCCCGTGAACGAGAGGTTCCAGGAAGCGCGCTGGCTCAGCACGGCCGCCTCTCCAGTCAACGTGCCGCGCCCGCCGGATCGACGGATACCGAAGTCGGCGGTTTGCAGCATCCATGCCGAGCGCCGGCCCTCGTGATCCAGGAACAATGTCGCGTTCCGCAGGCCGATACCCTCTAGGAAAGAGGCCACTTGCCCGCCCTGATTGAGACTGTGGCGTGCATCGCTGATCAGCTTTGCCATGTCCATCTGGGCGACCTGCGGGGCGGCGAGCGATTCCGCGTAAGACCGGCGCAGCGCTCCAACCCCTTGCGATTGACTCTCGTCGGGCATCGTCAGCGCGACACG
>JBJOGJ010000005.1:0-40486 GCA_046048295.1 Pseudomonadota bacterium
TTCTATCTCGATTTCGAGGCAATGAACCCGGCAATCCCGCTCTTTACCGGGACGCGCCCTTACCAGCGCATCCCGTTCCAATGGTCACTGCACACCCGCTTCGGCAACGGCCCGCTGAAGCATCAGGAATTTCTCGCCGATGCCGCTTCCGATCCGCGCCGCGCCTTCGCGACCTCGCTCATCGATGCGATCGCCGATTCCGACGTCCCCATCGCCGTTTATTCCTCCTACGAACGGAGCGTCCTCAGCGAACTGGCAAGAGATTTCCCCGATCTGGCGGACCAGATAAGCGACATCACGGCTCGACTGATCGATCTTCTGGCCGTGGTCCGGCGGGAAGTCTATCTCGCTTCCTTCAACGGCTCCTTTTCCATCAAGACTGTCGGCCCAGCGCTCGCACCGGGGCTTACCTACGACGACCTGGAGACCGTGCGTGACGGCGAAGCCGCCTCGATCGCATTTCAGCGTCTCGCAGCAGGCGGTATCGAGAACGCAGAAGTACAAGCGTTACGCAACGCCCTGCTCGCCTATTGCGCGCGTGATACGCTGGCAATGGTCGCCGTGCATGATGGGCTCCGCGCGCTCGTCCACGGCACACGCATCGCAGCGGAATAGCATCAGCCGAGCGCCTGGAAGTAGTCGCGCACTGCAGCAGCCAGCGTCACGATGCCGACGACCGCCAGCGTCGTGAGCGCCGCGATGCGGTAGAACTTGTGGCCGGAGTGCGAGAAGTATCGGCTGCCGAGCAGGCTCAGCCCCAGATAGAACGGGATCAGCAGCAACCCGGCAACCATGGCCTCCCGCGTGAACATCCCGAAATACCAGAACGGAATGAGCGAGGAGCAGAACACCGCCGCCAGCACCGCGATGACGTTGGCGCGCTGCTGCTGGGCAGTGCCGGGCCGCGACAGCGCAATGGCGGCGACGGGCGGCCCTCCCATCGAGGTCGAACCCTGCACCAGCCCCCCCACGGCTCCGGCAGCCAGCAGCACCCCGAGGTTGACTTTTCCGGCGAGCTTCCAGCCCTGGGCCAGCATCAGCACCATGATGAGAACCGCCACCGAAATGTAGATCTTCATCAGACTGGGATCGAAGGAGACGAGGGCCAGCGCACCGAAAGGAGCCGTGGCGAACGTGCCGACCGCCATTGGCAGAATTATCCCCCGCTCAGACTGCTTGAGCGCCGTCGGCAGCAGTTGCACGACAGTAGGCAGACTGACGATAGTGTACACGCCTGCCGCTACCACTGGCCCGAAAACAAGCGCCAGGATCGGCATCATCACCAGCGCCGCACCGAAGCCGAGGAAACCTCTCATGAAACCGCCCACACAGGCAGCCGCAATGACGAGGAGCAGGCGATAGTCTATCGGAATTCCGAGGAAATCGGCCAATTGAGGTATCCTGGCGTCTGGCGTGGATGGGCACGGAAATAGAAGGCTGGAGGATCTTTTTAGCGCCCGTAGCCATGAAGCTGCAAGCAGGCCGCCAAGTCGGTCACTCGCGGTTGCCGTATTGCCACCCATCTTTCGATCGACACATGTATGTTGACCGGCGAGGCCCGCCGTCTGCCTCACACCAAACAAGGAGGCTGCCATGCCTATAGACCCCGCCCAGGTGAACTGGCTCTACGTCCTGCTCTATGCGGTTTTCGTATTTTTTGCTTCACTGATCGGACACGGGCTGACGTTCAACAGCAAGACCATCGGCGCGCTGCTGACGACCATCCTGTTCTCAGCGATGTTCGTTGCATGGCACTACTATCCGCACGGGATCAATGTCGGGCTGCCGGTCGGCCTGCCGCCCGTATCCACCCCCGCCACCGCGGGCTGACCGGCCGCGCGCGGCGGATGATGACAATGCCACCGGCAGCTTGCTAGATTACGCTCCAATGACAATGGTCCCGCATGTGCCGGGCAGGAGAGGAGCGTGCAAATGAGCCGGCTGGATAGTTGCTACAACATTGCAGACCTTCGCGAGGTGGCCAAGAGGCGGCTGCCGAAGGGTGTCTTCGAGTACATCGACAAGGGTACCGAGGACATGATGGCGCTATCCAACAACCGGCGCGCATTCCACGACATCAAGCTCCTGAACCGCGTAGTGACAGACATCTCGGACGTGCGCCTGGACGCCGAGATCTTCGGCAAGCACGCCGCGTTACCGCTCGCCATTGCGCCGACCGGTACCGCAGGCCTTGCCTGGTACGAGGGCGAGTTCGAACTGGCCAAGGCCGCAGCGAAGGCAGGCGTGCCGTTCACGCTCGCGACCGGCTCCAACACGCCGATGGAAAAACTCGCGAACGAAGCGGGCGGACGGCTGTGGATGCAGCTATATATGTGGCGCGACAAGCACCTCTCGGACGAGCTTGTGAAGCGGGCCGCCCGCAACGGCTTCGAGGCGCTGTTCTGGACCGTCGACATCGGCCACGGCGCCAACCGTGAGCACAACCTGCGCAATGGCTTTGCGACGCCCTACGTGCTCAACTCCAAATCCGCCATTGACATGCTGACCCATCCCGGCTGGCTTGCCGGCGTGATGGGACGCTACATGATGAACGGCGGCATGCCCCGGCACGTGAATTACCCCGAGGGCTACCAGATCAAGATCACCGGGCAGGTGGACCGCAAGTCTCACCAGAAGGCCCAGGCGCGCCGCGCGGACAATCTCTCCTGGGACGACGTCGACCGGCTCCGCGACATCTTCCCCGGCAAGCTGATCATCAAGGGCATCATGCGGCCCGACGACGCGGCGAAGTGCATAGAGCACGGCGTCGATGGCATCGTCGTGTCGAATCACGGCGGCCGCAACATGGACAGCGCGCCGTCTACACTTGATGTTCTGCCGGAGATCCTGAAGGCCGTTGACGGAAAGATGAGCGTCATCGTCGACAGCGGCGTGCGCCGTGGCAGCGACATCGTCAAGGCGATCGCCATGGGCGCGACTGCCTGCCTCGCCGGACGCGCGACGCTCTACGGGACTGCCGCAGGCGGCGAGGCAGGCGCCACGAAGGCGCTTGATATCCTGAAGGACGAGATGAAGCGGACGATGGCCTACATCGGCAAGCAGCGCGTCTCGGACATCTCGAGCGACGACATCTGGCGCGGTTGAGACTTGACGGTCCCGCCCGTGCTCCGTCCCGCAACGTCTCCTCGCGTGCGGCGATGCCATCCATCGCCGCCGCCATCCGACGTAAAGGCCAACGCCAGCATCGCCCCGACGGAATAGGCATGCCCCCTGCGCCTGCGCCACAGGAGGAGGGCCTTGGCGTCTTGCGACAATCCAATCTGTTTCCCACAGATGGGGACAAACAAACGAGTGAGGCAAACTCCGGAGCAACGCGCAGTCGCTGATCCCGTCGAATTTGCCATATGTGGCAGGCTTCCTATACTGCTGGCGTCAACCCACGCAACGACGGCTCAGGAGGAGAAACATGCTGCGGTCGCTTGCCAAAGCCGTCGTACTCGCAGGACTTTGCTGGATCGGATCGACGCCGCCCACCGCCCACGCATGCGGCCGCGTGACGGTCGCCGACATGAATTGGGCATCGGCAACGCTCGCGGCAAACGTCGATAAAATCGTTTTGGAAAAGGGCTACGGCTGCACCGTCGTGCTCATTCCGGGCGATACCATGCCGACCACGGCATCGATGACGGAAAAGGCTGAGCCCGATGTCGCACCGGAAATCTGGATGAATTCCATCCGCCGGGTCATCGACGAGGCGATAGCCGCAGGCAAGCTCAGGATCGCCGGCGAAATCCTCTCTGACGGTGGCAATGACGGCTTCTGGATTCCCGCCTACATGCTGAAGAAGCATCCCGCGTTGACGACGATGGCAGAGGTCCTGAAGCGCCCCGATCTCTTCCCCCACCCGGAGGATTCCGCCCGCGGCGCATTCTACAATTGTCCGTCGGGCTGGAACTGCGAGATCATCACCCGCAATCTCTATCGCGCCTTCGGAATGGAGAAGGCCGGCTTCGACCTCATCGACACCGGTTCGGCTGCCGGCCTCGATGGCTCTCTTGCGAAAGCCTATAATCGCCGGCAGCCCTGGCTCGGCTATTACTGGGCACCAACCCCGCTGCTTGCCCGCTACGAGATGATCAAGCTCGACCTCGGCATCCCGCATGACGCTGGAGAGTGGGACCGTTGCACCGGCCAGCCCGACTGCCGCGACCCGAAGAAGAACGCCTTTACCCGTTCCGCCGTCATGACCGTCACGTCGGCGGCATTCGCCCGCCGTGCACCAGAGGCCTTTGAATATCTTTCCCGCCGGTCATGGTCCAACAAGGTCGTCGATGACATGCTGACGTTCATGGAGGAAACGCAGGCGGGCGCCGAAGAAGCCGCCGAACGCTTCCTCGAGAAACACGAGGCGACCTGGACCAGATGGATGCCGGCAGGGGTCGCCAAGAAGATCAAGACTGGCCTCTAGCCATGTTGACACCCTTCAGAACCTTGCCCGACTGGGTCTTCGAGTTCCCGGAAATGGACAAGGATGCGCTGCGCGCCTTGAAGCGCACCATCGACACGGGCTATCGCCATTTTTCGCGCCACTGGGGAGAAACGATCGAGTCGGCCTTCGATCCTCTCCTCACGGTCCTGGTCTGGGTCGAGCGACTCTTCCTGGCGACCCCATGGTGGCTGACCATAGCCATCGTCGCGACGCTCGCCTGGGTCGCCGGACGCAATTGGAAACTCGCCGCCGGAACGGTCGCCGCCCTGTTTCTCATCGGCTACTTCGGCATGTGGGAAGACACCATGGGCACGATGGCCCTGATCGTTGTCGCGACGATGCTCGCCGTGCTCATCGGACTGCCCATCGGCCTGCTCATGGCACGCAGCGATCGCACCCGCTCCATCGTCACACCGATTCTCGATGTCATGCAGACGATGCCAAGCTTCGTGTACCTGATCCCCGTCGTGATGCTCCTAGGCATAGGCCGGGTACCGGGCCTGATCGCTGTCGTCATCTATGCGCTGCCGCCCACCATCCGCCTCACCGACCTCGGCATCAGGCTCGTCGATCCAGAAACACGCGAGGCTGCCGACGCGTTCGGCGCAAGCCCTTGGCAGCGTCTTGTCCATGTAGAGTTCCCCCTCGCCCTCCCGAACATCATGGCAGGCATCAACCAGACCATCATGATGGCCCTCGCAATGGTCGTGATTGCCTCGATGATCGGCGTTCGCGGCCTCGGCCAACCCGTATTGAAAGCGGTGCAGAACCAGTACTTCGCGCTCGGCCTGTTCAACGGCCTCGCCATCGTCGCACTCGCCATCGTCTTCGACCGCATCACACAGGCTTATGGCCGTCGCCTCCAGGTTCATCGAACACCCGGGTCAGGCCACCGATGACGATCGCTCCCTCGATAGGCATCAGGAATCTCTACAAGGTGTTCGGGCCCGCGCCACTGGCAGCGCTGGAAAAGGTGCGCACCGGCATCGGCAAGGACGACCTGCTGTCGGCACACGGCCACGTGCTCGCACTCGATGATGTAAGCCTGGAAATCCCAGGCGGCACCACCTTCGTCGTCATGGGACTTTCAGGCTCGGGCAAGTCGACACTCGTTCGCCATATCAACAGGCTGATCGAACCGACCAGTGGAAGCGTCGAGATAGATGGCGATGACATCATGTCTCTCGATGCACTTGCGCTCAGGAAATTGCGCAGCCGCCGGATCTCCATGGTTTTCCAGCGCTTCGCGCTCCTCCCGCATCTGACCGTGCAGCAGAACGTGATGTTTCCCCTGGCGATAGCGAACCACCAAGAGGACGAGGCCCGCCCCAGGGCCGCACACTGGATCGAGCGTGTCGGGCTCTCAGGCTACGAGGACCGCTACCCCTCGGAACTCTCGGGTGGCATGCAGCAACGGGTGGGCCTTGCCCGTGCACTTGCCACAGACGCACCGATACTGCTGATGGACGAACCGTTCAGCGCACTCGACCCGCTGATCCGGTCCGACATGCAGGACATGCTCTTGGGCATACAGTCTGAACTCGGCCTCACGATCGTCTTTATCAGCCACGACCTGGACGAGGCCCTGAAGCTCGGCGACCGCATCGCGATCCTGCGCGACGGCCGGGTCGCCCAGGTCGACGATCCCCAATCGCTCATCATGAGACCTGGAAACGACTATGTCGCGAGCTTCACGCGCACCATAAACCGGGCCAGATTCCTTACGATCGGTGCCATCGCGGACCGCCCCTGTGACCCGACCGGTTTGCTCCAGCTCGACCCCGCAGCCACACTCGAACAGGCACTGCGGGCGCTCACCACCGCTGGCGCCGACCGGGCCATAGTGATGAAATCCGGCTCACCCCCGGACGGCACGGTCACTCTCAGCGCAATCGTCGATGCTATGCTGCCGCCGTAGCACTGTCGCTGAGCCAAGCCTCAAGTACCGAGATCGCACGTGAGACCGCAACCTTGAGTACCGCGCCTCGCTCATCGGTCAAGCTCGCCACGCCGGCACGAGCCTCACCCTCGATCAGTTCGCAAATATCCCTGACTTCAATGGCACCTACGTTGCAGCTGAGCGACTTGAGGGCGTGTGCTGCATCAGCAATATCCTTCGGCTCCGCACCGGAATCCAATACCAGCAACCGCTCAAGTGCTGTCGGAGCATGCTGCGCGTAAAGTCCGATAACCCGCCGAACAAGATCGCCGCCCGCCCCCTGCATTCGCCGCAAACCCGCCAGAACCTCGAAATCTATTGTCTCATCGCCACCGACTGCCGCAACTCTACCTGGCAGCGGTTTCTCGGCTATGACGGCAACTTCTTCGCTCACCCCTACGATACGCGCGAGACATGCTTCAATCTGTGCGAGCGTGAACGGCTTGGTTATGCAGTCGTCCATTCCCGCCTTCCGCCACGCATCGGCCTGTGCACCGATCACATGCGCCGTAACCGCAACGATTGGCACAAGGGCGAGGCCTTCCTGATGCTCCCACTCCCGTATGGCCCGCGCTGCCTCGAATCCATCCATGACCGGCATGCTGCCATCCATGAAGACGATACCGTACCGTCCGCCCCTTGCCGCCGCCAAGGCTTCGGCACCATTTTCCGCGCAATGCACGTCCACACCGAATCGGGCAAGCGCTTCACGAAGAACCTCTCGGTTCGTCGCACTGTCGTCTGCTACAAGTGCCGTCATCCCGGCGAATCGCGTGTCGGGTTCGGCAACTGCGCCATGCCCGCTGCTGGCAAGCTCGACAACCGCCGCCCGCCCCTGTTCGATCGCGGCAAGAAGCTCGCGGAATTCTCCCGCACAGACAGGCATCGTAAGCTCGAAATCAACAACCCCCTCCTCCACGAGCCCGTAGGTCCTCTGTTCTCCCAATCCGGTCAATGCAATAACAGAACAACCCGGAAGCGGAACATCGTGCGCCATCGCAGCGAGTAGCACATCCTGGTGGACGAGCACCGCATTGGCGCTTTTCGCAAGTGCACGACAGACGTCGAGAGTCTCCGCCACGATTACGCCGAACCCAAACTCCCGTGCATAATACTGCATCGCCTCGCGTGTCTGAGATGGCTCCATGCAGATCACGAGGTTTCCGCTTGCGCTGCCGGCCGGCAATGCCTCAACGAGCACCTCGACTGGAATCCGGAACCGGAACGTCGTTCCCGCGCCGAGAGTGCTCTCGACATCGAGTTTCCCACCCATCTGCCCAACCAAGCGTTTGCAGATGGAAAGGCCGATTCCCGTCCCGCCGTGGCTGCGCGTAGTCGAGGCATCAGCCTGCGAGAAGGCATCGAATATTGTCTCCAGCTTGACTGCCGGGATACCTATGCCCGTATCCTCGACGGCACATACGAGCACCACGCGATCACTTTCCTGCTCCGCATGCAGCCGTATCACAACGTGCCCTTCCTCCGTAAACTTCAGGGCATTGTTCACAAGATTGGTCAGTATCTGGTTGAGCCGCACCTGATCGCCCGCAATCTGCAACGGTAGATTCGATGCGACAAAACCCGCGAGTTCGATCCCTCTTGACTTCGCCCGCTCCGCGAACAATCGAATTACGTCATCCACCAGCGCCACTGGATCGACCGGAATATTCTCGAGTTCCAGCTTTCCCGCCTCGATCTTCGAAAAATCGAGTATGTCGTTGATGATCGCGAACAACCCCTGTCCCGACTTCAGTATGACGTCGGCGTTACGTTGCTGCTTGGCCGGCAGGCCCGCAACCGACATGAGCTCCGCCATCACCAGCATGCCGTTCATTGGTGTCCGGATCTCGTGGCTCATGGTGGCAAGGAACTCGGATTTAGCTGCATTGGCCGCCTCCGCTTCCTGCTTGGCAACCACTAGGTCAGCCGTACGCGCCGCCACCTCTGTCTCGAGCTTCGCCCTGTGCGCCGCAAGCATGTCATCCCGCGATCGTATCTCTCTGAGCATCGCATTGAAGGCATCGACGAGTTTGCCGGTTTCATCGTCGCTCGTCCGTTCCACCTGCCGCGAGAAGTCGTGCTCCAGCTGCACCGCCGCCATGGCGCTTGTCAGCATGTCGATCGGTGTCGTAATCCGCCGCTGAAACCAGTAGGACAGCCCCATACCTGAAGCAGCAGCCACGACTCCGGCTGCCAGTGCCTGCAGAAGACTTTCCAAAAGCGCCCAACGAAGATCAGAAAGATTGGCGACGAGTTCCAGGACACCTACGGGCTGTCCAGCGGACACGATGGGTGTCTGATAATGGTAGGCCCCGAGATAGATTGCATCGAAAGGACCGACCACGCGATTGGGAGCGAAGTCGCCAGCCTTTCGCGACACGAGTATGCCTGACCCTATTTGATAATGCGTCCGGCCATCGAGCGAATAGACGCGCGCAAAGCTGATCTGCGGCACTCTCCCAATCGCATTGACGGCATCCGCAACTTGCCGGCGGTTACCGCTGCTGAGCGCCTCTTTGACACTTGCGGCAATTACTGCTGCAACCCCGGCAATCTCGCCCTGCCGCGCCTCGAATCTGCGGTCCGCCTCTCTGATCGCCGAAAAGACCGATGCCAGAAAGACGCCAGACATCACCGCAACGCCCAACGTGACGAGCAGCTTGGCCTTTATCGACCTGCCGAGATATTTGATCACGACCACTCCGGACGCAGAGAGAAGACACCGAACCTTAAAGACCCAAAAATAGTAACCCCGGGTAAAGAATATATTCTTCCCGAAAATTTTATCCTTGATAATGTGCCCGTACCAAATTGATGCTTTTCAGCCGATGCCTTAACCTTTGTTTTTCCGAATTCAGATTATTTGCACAAGGCCGTTGCAAGTCACTTTAGAATAAAAGTAGCAGGATCCCCCTCCCGGCCACTGAGCAAATAGAGCGTAGGTGCGATCACACAAGGGTGTGCGACAGTTCGGAATTTTGAGGCTGGAATGATCTTGAGACGAAACATGAGATTTATACGGAGCGAATATGGCAGCATCTCCATGATGTTCGCAACCGCGCTACCGGTACTCCTGCTGACTGTCGGCTTCACGATCGACTACGGTATCGTTATCAAACAGCGGCAGGTGCTGCAGACCGCTGCAGACGCAGCAGCCCTTGCAGGGGCCAAGGGCCTGAGCCTCGCCGACGCCAAACGCGAGAATGTAGAGGCAGTCGTCAAAGCCATCGTCGATAGCTATGCCTCACGCAACGCCGCAGCAGGTTCCGTCAAGGACTACACTGTCCTAGCCGATGTGCGCGATGATCCGTTGGAGGTGCATGTAAGCATTTCCCAGATACCAAGGACGGTGTTCGGAGCATCATTCGGGCTCTCTTTGACAGCCATTGAAGTGATTGCGACCGCCCGAGTTGTAGGCCAGCCAAACATCTGCATATTGGGGCTCGACGAAAGCGCAAGTGGCACGATAGACCTCCAGAAGCAGGCCCGCGTAACCGGCCAGAACTGCGCCGTCTATTCCAACTCGACCCACAAGAACTCAATCAAATCGAAGAATGACTCCGTTTTGTCGGCCACGATCATCTGCGCCGCGGGCGGTAGGGATGGCGATAAGGGTAATTTCGATCCGGAACCCTACACCGATTGTCCGACCTTCGACGACCCGCTTGCCGGACGCATGGCCCCGCCGGTCGGCGTCTGTGATCCCAGCCTGGAAAATGACATTTCGACGAGCAGGACCCTGTTTCCGGGCACCTACTGCGGCGGTCTTCGGATAGGGGATGACGCTGAAGTCAAGCTTCAACCCGGAATCTACATCATCAAGGACGGTCCACTGCTCATCCAAGGGTCGGCCAAAATCGACGGCACCGTTGGTGTCGGCTTCTACCTCACGGGCACCAACGCCACCTTCACTTTCGAACCGGAGACGACAATCGATCTTTCCGCGCCAACCAAGGGCGTCATGGCAGGTCTCTTGATTTTCGAGGACCGAAAGCAGTCGACGACGGGCATCCATAAGATTCTGAGCGAGAACGCTAGATTGCTACTCGGAACAATCTATCTGCCACGTGGCCAGATCCATGTGGATGCGAACCAGCCAGTCGCGGACAAGTCTGCCTACACCTCCATCGTGGCGCGCATGGTTACGCTGTACGGCGGTCCCCACCTCGTACTGAACACCAACTACCACCTGACAAGCGTTCCGGTACCAAAAGGCATCAAGGGCGCAGGCCAGCCGGTCAGGCTTTCACGCTAGGTCGCAACAGAAAAAAGAAGAAATTCCATGTCGCAACCAAACGACGAAGACGAGCAGTCTTTGGAAGTATTGGCTCACGCCGCGCGATTCTCCCTGCCTGCCGACACCCGCATACTGCTCGTCGACGACGATCCGATCTTTTCGACGCTCGCAGCATCCGTGCTCGGCCTCGAAGCAGACCAGATCGTATTGGCGAAGGATGGCGCCGAGGCCATGCACTTCCTCGATGTGGCGGAGTTCCACCTTGCCATCGTCGATCTTTCGATGCCGGAGGTCGATGGCTTCCGCCTCATCGCACATATCCGCCACACTCCGCGACTGAGGCGCCTGCCAATCGTCGTTGTAACCTCTCGTCAGGATCTGCAGGCGATCGAGGAAGTACATGCGATGGACGTGCAGCTCTACATGACGAAGCCTCTGAACTTGAATCTCTTCCCGTTTTCGATCCACAACGTGCTCAGGGTCTCACGCAAACTCGAATCCATCCGTCAAGGCGTGTTAGGTCTCCTTTGATCGATCCTCAAGCAGCGACGCAAGGAGTGTCTCGAGACCCTGCTCATCGACCGGCTTCAGCACTGCACCAAGATAGTTTAGGCCATAGGACCTGGCGAGAATCTCTGCCGTCTTGACGATCGTCTCGTGTGCCGAACTCACAATCATGATAGGGACCTTGATACTCGCCTCTCTCAGATGCATCAGGAATTCCACACCATCGAACTCCGGCATGTTGAGATCGCACGAAACGAGGTCGAGATCGTCAGGCGCCTCATCCACGATCGACCGAGCAAGATGACCATTGCCCGCCACGGTGACCCGCTCAACGCCCCGCGCCTCGAAGAACGCCTTCAGCACCTCTGCAACTATGGGGTCGTCGTCGATGACGAGGACGTGGTTCACGCTTGATTTAAAATGCATTTGTGTCAGCTACCGACCATGTCGCGGATTGTAGTGGGAGCTAGCACTACATGCAGATCATTGCAATCGGTCTGCGAATGGCTAGGCACCAATTGCCGCCTTAAGTTCGCCGATCAGCAACGACCAGTCGACAGGCTTTGAAAGAACGAGCGATACGTTTCCATCCTCATAGCAAGCACGGACTTCATGTGCATCTGCAGAACCAGATATGACGAATATCGGAATTTTACGCCCGTTCTCGCTCGCACGAATTTTCTGTATGATCTCAAGTCCACTGATATGAGGCAATCCGAAATCTACGATCGCCGCATCAACCTTCAACTTCGCAAAGAACCTGTCTTCGTGGAGACCGTCTGCCATCAACAGCACTTCATACCCAAGACCAGAGAGGATTGGCTTGGCGATCTCGCGCAAAACGGCGTCATCATCGACGACAAGTATCCTCTTTGGCTTGCTGTCCGAAAACTGGCGCCATTTCGGCACAATAGTATGCATAAGCATTCCAGAACTCGCTTGACACGTGGTTGGCATCCGTCGAAGTGACGCAAATTAATATGCACACGTCATAACCTGGAGGAGTTTAATCCTGATGAATAAAACACTGCGAATTGAAGTCTTTTGGCTGCGGCCTATGGGCGGAGGCCAATAAACGTTTGGCATCGATTTGGATTAGCTGCGCGACTGGCCCCGGCCCTTCCTGCAATACAACTCGAGTTTGTGGCCGATGATCTCGTAGCCGAGTTCCTCGGCGATCTTCCGCTGGAGCTGCTCAATTTCCTGATTATAGAATTCTATGATCTGCCCGGAGTCCACGTCGATGATATGGTCATGGTGCTCTTCGTCGGTGGCAGGCTCGAACCGGGCCGGCACGCCCTCGAAGGAGTGACGCCTGACAAGGCCCTTCTCCTGCAGAGCGCCAAGCATCCGGTAGACGGTCGCCAACGAGACGGTCTCATCGAGTTCCTTGGCCCGCCGGTGCACCTCGGTAGCGTCCGGATGATCGCTCGAACTCGCCAGAACCTCGAGAATTGCGGTCCGCTGGCGCGTGATACGGACACCATCCAAGCGCAGTGCCTCTTCCATGACGCTGGTCGGCTTCTTCGATTTCGGCATCTCAAATATGATCCAGTGACTCGGAGATCAGCCAGAGTTGGACCATTGGCAAGGGGGCGTCAAGCCAGAAGTCACCCCCCTCGGTTCCGGGCTGGGCACCCGAAAAAAACAGGGCGGGCACCATTTGCAGGTGCCCGCCAGATACGACCTGACGCGTCGCAGTCTACTGCCCAGCGCCCGGCTTGAGCATAGGGATCTGCTCCGCCAGCAACTTCATAGCGTCATCGACCCCGTAGTACTGCAAGACGGAGTAGGCCACGAATAGCGCCACGAAAAACAGACCGACCGGCCGACTAAGCCCCCCACCCAGGATCAGAAAAGCAAGAAGCATGACGGTGCAGGCGATCATCATCCACAGGTCGAACACCAGGATTTGTTCAGGGATCGGAATCGGCACCACGAGACCAACGAGGCCGATGATCATCAGGAGGTTGTAGATGCCAGCGCCCATCACATTGCCGACAGCGATTTCGGAGTGACGCTTGAGTGCAGCCACGACAGCGGTGGCGAGTTCCGGTAGAGAGGTACCGACCGCAACGATCGTAAGGCCGATCACCTCCTCACGGACACCGAAGTACTTTGCCGCTTCGACAGCTGCATCGACCAGGAGCCTTGCGCCGACGACAACGGCTGCAACACCGCCCAGAACCGCCACCACAGCTAGCCAGGTGGACTTTGGCCCCTCCTCGAATTCCTCTTCCAGCTCCTCGGCGAGATCACCAGGATCGTTGACCAATCCCTTCTTTCGCTCGGAATGGAAGGCGTAAAGCGTAAAGGCCACCAGGACGGCAACCATCACACCGCCTTGCCACTGCCGAATGACCCCGGTCAGGGCGAGCCCGGTGAAGAGCAATGCCGAACCGAGCATCATCGCTGCGTCGCGGGTGATTGCCGAACGCTGTATGACAATCGGAAAGATTACCGCCGAGGTACCGAGAATTAGCAAAATGTTAGCGATGTTCGAGCCGACGACATTGCCGATGGAGATGCCCGGCAGATCGTTGGCTGCGGCCTGCAGGCTGACGACGAGCTCCGGAGAAGTCGTACCCCAGGCAACGATTGTCATACCTATGATCATCTTGGAAACATTGAGCTTCTGGGCGAGCGACACCGCGCCGCGCACCAGATACTCCGCACCGAAGAGAAGCAGCACGAAGCCGCCTGCGAACTGAAGCACAGTTATCATGGCGAAGATCACCCTTTCATGGATTTGATCATCATGGATTCAACCGAATTCAACGCTTCGGGAATGCGGACAAGGCGCTACGTTGGCTGTGATGGCTGCCTGCGCCAATGTTGGAGAGCCGAAATGACCCCCGACTTTGCCGGACACCCGGGGACACTCCTGAGTGGTTGTGTCCAGTCCGACATCGCAGCAAGAGCTGCCAGAGGGGCCCGGTCTGGAATTCCGTTTCAACGGCGCAAGGGTAAATGACGCATGTCACGCAGTCCCCGTTCGCCGCACCGCCGGTTCGTTGGCAGCCAGAGACGGTAATACTCCCGCCGCTGGTTTCTGGGCAAGAGTCGATGATGCGATCAGATGACGCCTACTGAAGCGGGCTGCTGGTCGTTGCCGGACTGCAACGCCGGAGCACCGTCAAACGGCGTTGAGCCCGGATGAGGCGCAATGCACAAGAACGCATGTTGTGATCAGGAGTCCTGCCGAACGACGCTGTCCTGGACCTGGAACTCGGAGTGGGCTTCCAAGCGGTCATCGCCACGTTCGAGGTCCTGCCGCAACCGAAGCATTGCAAAATAATCGATCAACCGGGACTGGTATAAGTCAATTCCCTTACCGATAAGTGGCTGGTTGATCCTGCCATCTACGCAAATTACCCCATTGGAAGCCAATCGCATGACCTGGGTCTCCTCTAGACCCATTCAGCATAGCAACCGGATGTTGTAGCCGGTTGAATGCCGGGCTGCGGATTTGTTTAAAATTCGAATGAACTCGTGGATGGTGACGGCGTCCAAAAGACTATAGAGTTCGGTAATTCCGTCAGGAGCAGTTACAACCGGGTTTCAAAGGAGAGGAGAGCGAGCATGCGCAAGGATGCGAGAGGATCCCTTGGGTATTTGATCAAGGCGGTCGTCGCAGCGGGTATTCTCATGCCGGCATCGGCTCACGCCCAAAGTCCCGCCGAATTCTTCAAGGGCAAGAACGTCACCATACGTGTCGGCTTCGGCGCCGGCGGCGGATACGACACCACCACGAGGCTCGTCGCACGCTACTACGGAAAACACATTCCCGGCGCTCCGAACGTCCTGGTCGAGAACATGCCGGGAGCCGGCGGCTTGAGACTTGCCAATTTCATGTTCAATGCCGCGCCGAAGGACGGCACGATGCTTGCGATCTTTTCGGCGCAGGCTTCGATGGAACCGCTGTTCGGCAATGATAAGGCGAAGTTCAAGGCGGATCAGTTCACCTGGATCGGCAGCATGCACACCGATATCAATTCCTGTGGTGTCTGGAAGGGCGCAGGCGTCGGTATCAATTCCTTCGATGACATGCTGAAGAGCAAAAAGGAAATCGTCTTCGGCTCGACCGGCCCGCAATCTGAGACGACCAAGTTTCCCGCTTTCATGAAGAAGGCACTCGGCGCCCCGGTGAAGGTTATCGAGGGCTTCAAGGGTACGAAAGACATCAACCTTGCAATGCGCCGTGGTGAGCTCGATGCGAGCTGCGGCATGTTCGAGTCCTCGGTACGCGGCGCCTACTTCGATGACTACAAGAACGGCGACCTCAAGATCATCTTCCAGGTCGGGCTCGACCGCAAAGTGCCGCTGTTCGGCAATGCCGCTCAGGTAGGCGAACTCGTAAAGGACAAAGGCAAGGAAATGCAACAGATCGCCGAAATGGTCTTTGGGCCATCTGCGATCACGCGGCCGATCGCGGCGCCGCCTGGCATTCCGGCAGACCGTGCCAAGGCCCTGTCCGATGCATTGATGGCGACGATGAAGGATCCGGGAACCATCGCCGACGGCAAGAAGATCGGCATAGAGTGGGATCCTATGACCGGGGACAAGGTGAAGGAGCTGATGCAGCGCTTCTATGCGACACCACCCTCGGTGGTGAAGAAGGCGATCGAGTTCACGTCGATGAACTGATCGGGTCTCTCATTTCGGCTTGAAATAGTCTGACAGAATGGACGCAGCGGCCACCGCCGCTGCGTTTCGCATTTGCATCCTGGCCGAAGCGGTGCTTCGATAGAAGAAGTCAAAACAACAATGCTTGAGGGAGGCTCCGATGATCTTCGATGACGATCTCGAACAGCCTAAGATTCCCGAGTTTCCGCGCCAGATTGCACCCGATACATGGTGGTTCAGCACCTGCCTCGAGATCACAGTTCACGGGCGCAAGGTGCACAATCACAATTCCTGCTATCTGATTGCCGGCACCGACGCGACGGTCATGATCGATACCGGAATGCCGCTTGGCTGGGACGTGCTCAAGCCACAGATCGAAACCGTACTTGCAGGCCGGCCGCTCGACTACATATTTCCCACGCATCCCGAAGCCCCGCACATGGGCAATGCTCAACCTCTCATGGACATCTATCCGGATCTCATGCTCGTAGGTGACCTGAGAACCTATCATCTTTATCTACCCGGCGAGGAGCACCGCTTTCGACACGTCGAGACAGGGTACATCCTCGAGTTGGGCGGCCGGCGGCTCGAGATGGTCCCCGCACTCGTGCACGACCTCCCAAACACACTGTGGGGATATGATCCCGAGCTCGAGATCCTTTTCGTAAGCGACGCCTATCCCTACACGCACGACCACATGGCCGGACAGTGTGCCATGATCTCGAGCGAACTCCCTCGAACGCCGGTGGCAGAAGACACCAGTCGGGTGATTGAAGGCGCGCTCAACTGGACGAGGTTCGTAGACCCTGAGGTGATAGCCTGCGAGCTGGATGCCTACCTCGAGCGATACCCGACGAGGATTATCGCCCCAGCCCATGGAGCTGTCACGATCGAGCCTGAGGTTCTAACGAATGTCTTCAAGTCCGGTCTGCGGCGAGTGAGTGTCACATCATGAGCCGCATCGAAAACATTTCAGAAGACGTGCTGGTGCTAACGGATCTCGTTCCCGTCGACGGTCGCGTCAACTGGCTACCGGCCGACGCCGAGGGCGTCGAGCCGCACAACAAGTATGTCATCCAATCCAAGGAAGCGGTTCTGGTGATAGATACCGGCGTTGCCGCACACGAGGAAAGCTTCCTTCGGACGCTCGGAGAAGTCGCACAGGGACGCCAGGTCGTCGTACTGACAACCCGCAACGAGCTCATTTGCTCAGGCAACCTGGGAGCCATCATCGATACCTTCCCGGACGTCTTCGTCGTCAGTCCCAACGGCTTGCCACCTGTCGGCCTCGTTCACCTCAAGAATGCGCACCGCGAGGATATCAGGACCTACAGACCCCAGCACAAGGAGCACCTATCGGTCGCTGGTTTCGAGCGCCTGGAGATCGTCACCCCGGTCATCCGGATTCTCAACACCGGTTGGGTCTTCGACCATGAGACGAAAACCCTGTTTACCTCTGATTTCTTCGGTGCCGACATGATGTCCACCTCGAACGATACGGCAATCCGCCGCGATGGCAGCGGCCTGCCCTCACGCGACTTCATCAGAAGATGCATCCTGGCGAAATTCGACTGGTTGGAACGGGCACAGACAAAGGTGCTCGAACAGCGGTGGGAAGAGCTTTTCGAAACCTATCAGCCGGAGGTCATTGCGCCGGCACATGGCCGGGTCCAGTTCGGACGCCAGTTGGTGAGGCAGGCAATCTCCGACTATAGGACCGCTGCGTTCGGTTAGGTAGGGCGCGAAATGCGCCTACCTGTGCCAACGGCGCAGCTCCATCGCTGCCTCTACGCGACCGCGCGCCAGCCGGCTTGCTGCAGTACGCGGCTCCCCCCCCTCTCTTCGTGCAAGTTCGAGAGTTTCCCGCGTATTGCTCGAAACCTTCTCGCGCACGGTTGCCAACGCCTGCTGCTCCGTACCTCCGTGATATTCGACTGACGCAGTTATAACTCCTCCCGCATTGGCTATAAAATCCGGCACGTTGATTATCCCCGCCTCGTGCATGGCGCGCTCCGCAGCGGCAGTCGCCGGAATGTTGGCTCCCTGTATGACCAGTCTCGCCTTGAGCTTCCCGACGTTGGCTTCATTGATGACATCAGGTCGGGCAGCCGGAATCCAGATATCGCAATCGACCCCGATGAGATCCTCGCTCTCAATCGTCTGCGCCCGCTCGTACTCTGTCACCAGACCGCCTCGAGCCTTGATGGCGTGTAGGGTCGGAATATCTATGCCATCGGCGGAATGGATTGCACCTCGACTGTCGGAGGCCGCCACGAGGCGACAGCCCTTCTCCGCCAGAAAACGCGCAGCATGGTAGCCAACCGCTCCGAAACCTTGCACGGCAACACGTGCCCCAGCCAGTTGCATGTTGACGAATTCGCCCGCGACCTCCGCGGCAACGGCAACCCCGAGACCGGTCGCGCCGATCTCATCGAGCGGAATCCCACCGAACTCACGCGGAAGGCCGACGGCACGGCCGATTTCGTCCCAGACCCATGCCATGGCTCTCTCGTTGGTCCCCATGTCCGGCCCAGGAATATAATCCGAAAGCGTCTCGATTGACGTGGCAAAAGCCCGTACCAATAATTCCTTCTGGGCCACCGGCATGCCGGGATCGGCAAAAATCACCGACTTGGCTCCTCCATGGGGAAGACCTGCAGCGGCATTCTTGAGCGTCATCGCCCTCGCAAGTCGAAAACATTCCTCGAGCGATACGTCGGGCGCCATACGTGTGCCGCCGATCGCCGGCCCGGCGGCGACATTGTCGACAACGACGATTGCTTTAAGACCTATGCCTGGCTCATGGATGTGAAGGATACGCGCCGGCCCCAGGTCGTCATTGAAACGGAATGCGTCGCTCATCGCCATTAGTCTCCTGGTTCGAAACCACTCTTGGATATGTAGCTGAACCGGTTCTTTGCCAAGATCTTGGCGAACACCACTTGATGAATGTCAACGCGTGGAACCTGGAGGCCGCGCTACTCATTAACTCCGAAGATTTCGAGGCTGCGCCAGGCCGGAGCGTAATCATGAAAGCAACAGAAATTCACGTTTTTGCACGACAGCTCAGGAATGCCCACGGAGACAAGGCGATCGCAGAAGCCGCACAGAAGGCGACATCTTTCGAAAGTGCCGGGAACATCGAGCAGGCCCGGATCTGGCGCCGCGTAGAAGCAGCGCTGAAGCAGATGCAGGGCCCGCGCGAAAGCTGATCTCCGTGCCCGCCCTAAAGTCCTCTCACGAGGGCGAGCAGGGTACCGGCATATTCAGATGCCGTCGCAAGCGGCACTTCCGAAGCATGTCGCTGGTAGAGCTTTATGGTCTCGAGGTTGACGCGCGGCCTGCCTGCCAACTCCTTCAGGAAAGCATCAGCCTCTCGAGCGAAGTCCGCTGCCGGCAGGACGCGGCTCGCAAGCCCGAACATGACCGCCTCCTGCGCGGAAATCTCCGACCCGGAATATATGAGGTAGGAAAGTGCTTTCGCGGGAACTTTCTTCAGCACCGCAGACATCGCGAGTGTAGGCGGAATGTTGTGCTTGATTTCTGGAAAAGAGAAACGAGCCGCATCAGAAGCGAGCGTGATGTCGGCACCGCCGCCAAGGGCCGAGCCGAAGCCGATTGCAGGACCATGGACCAGCGCCACAACCGGAATTGGACAGGCGTTGATGGCATCGTAGACTCCCAGCACCGCACCCATTTGCTGCACACGCACATCGTGCGGCGTCATCCCCTCGCGGCTCTCGCCTTTGCCGTCCCGCCCCTTGCAGAAGTACTCCCCCCGGCCCTCGATGGCGATCACGTTGATGTCGGCATTCCGGCCGAGATCGCCTATGAGGCCCGTTAGGCTCACCATCATCGGCCGACTGATCATATTGCCTTCGTCGGGGCGGTTTATGTCGATGCGCGCGACCTTGCCATCCGTCTTGACGATGTATTCGTGGTTTTCCATCGGACTTGTTCCTTGATACTTCAGGATTTCTCACTTCGGGCTTTGGCAATGAGCTCGACAACACGATCGGGAAGAATCGGAGTTTCCGATATCCGGACACCGAAGGGACTGAGTGCATCCTCGACCGCGCCGACGATCGCTGCGATGGAGGCTATCGTACCGCCTTCACCTGCCCCCTTCACGCCCAGCGGATTCAACGGTGAAGGCGTCTCCATGTGATGGAGCTCGACGCGTGGCACATCCGGCGCAATCGGCAGGAGATATTCGGCAAAAGTCGTGGTAACTGGCTGACCATCGTCGCTGTGCCGGAGCCGTTCGAAAAGAGCATTTCCGACACCATGCGCGACACCTCCAACGACCTGCCCCTCGACAATCTTAGGATTGATGGCTCGACCGCAGTCGTGGTTGACGACGAAGCGCAAGATCTTGATGTGCCCCGTCTCGATGTCCACCTCAACCTCGGCGACATGCGCGCTGTTGGAATAAGTGGACTGGTCGGGACGGAAGTGAGCGGTTGCCTCGAGTCCCGGCTCATAGTCCGTACGCATGGCATATCCGTACATCCCGACCGAATGAACGGCGACTTCACGCAGGCTCTTGCGCAGCCCGGGCGCACCTTTCACCTGGACGTTCCCATCGACTAGTTCGAGATCAGACGCGTCGGCCTCAAGGAGATCCGAGGCCACCTTCCTGATCTTCTCGCCAAGCTCGATCGCGGCAACATGTACCGACGACCCGGCATTGACTGCCGTGCGGGCGGCAAACGTGCCGATCCCGAGCCCGGTCGCCGCGCTGTCGCCCGTTACGACATTTATGTCTTCGTAGGAGACGCCGAGTTGGTCAGCGGCAATCTGGGCAAGGGTCGTGTGGTGCGACTGACCCTGGGGCGTCGCCCCCGTGTAGAGCGTGATCTTGCCGGTCGTGGAAACGCGAAGGGTCGCACTTTCATAAGGTCCAAGCCCCGTAGCCTCGACGGCACTCGAGATCCCGACACCGATGTAGCGGCCGCGCTTGAGCGCCTCAGCCTGGCGGACAGAAAATTCTTTGTACCCTGCCGCTTCCAGAGCTTTTTCCTGGCAGGACGGATAATCCCCGCTGTCATATGTCACTGGGCGGCCGTCACGGAAAACGAGCCCGACTTTGTAAGGCATCTGCTCGGGCTTGACGAAGTTGCGGCGACGCACTTCGGCTCGGTCGATCCCGAGCTTCGAAGCAACAAGGTCCATCATGCGCTCCATGGCGAACACCGCCTGCGGCCGGCCGGCACCGCGTACCGGGGTACACTGGATCTTGTTGGTATAGACGACGACGAGATCCATGGAGTAGGCCGGCAACAGATAGGGCCCCGGCACGGTCGTCGCTGCGATCCAAGGCAGCACGAGCCCCCAGGGGAGGTAGGCGCCGGCATCGTGGACAAGGCGACCACGAAGACCGCGGAGACGTCCATCAGCCTCGACAGCAATCTCCAAGTCCCAATACTGGTCGCGCTCCTGATGGGTCGCCAGGAAGTTCTCGCGCCGATCCTCGATCCATTTCACCGGCCGGCCAAGTTTCATGCTGGCAACAGCGGCTACGGCATACTCAGGGTAGAACGCGCCCTTGGGCCCGAAGCCACCACCGACGTCCTGGGTAATGACTCGAACCTGGTGATCCGCGAGGTCGAGAACATCGAGGTAGGCGCGCTTGATTCTGTGCGAGCCCTGCGTCGATGCGTAGACCGTGAGCTGATCGATATTGCGATCATAATTCGCCAGTACACCGCGGCACTCGATGAAGAAAGGTCCGCCACGATGCTGGAAGAGCCGTTCCGAGAAGACGTAAGGCGCGTCGCGGAAGGCAGCTTCGATGTCACCCGCCGCTATCGGCACGCGCGCCGCGATATTATCGCCATTGCCGGCGTGGGCGACGGGAGCACGCACGTCCAGCCCGGAAAGGCAGTCGCTGACCGCGGGCAGGACATCGTAGTCGACATCGACAAGAGCGACGGCATCCTCTGCGATATGGCGCGTATCCGCTATGACCGCTGCAACCGGCTCGCCCACATAGCAAACCTCGTCGCGAGCCAGTGCGTAGGGAACGTGGAGCTGCTTGATGGCCGCGGGCGCGACGTACAATGGAAGCGGATTGCTGCGCATGGCTTCCGGTAAATCGGCGAACACGATAATGTCGTGCACGCCTGGAAGCGCTCTTGCCGCGGCAACGTCAATGGACAAGAGCTTGGCATGAGCGTGCGGACTTCGGACAAAAGCAACAGCCAGTGTGCCTGGCAGCTTGATGTCGTCGACGTAGCGGCCGTTACCGGTGAGAAGTGACGGATCCTCCTTGCGCAGG
Organism: Pseudomonadota bacterium; assembly: GCA_046048295.1. Taxonomy (GTDB): domain Bacteria; phylum Pseudomonadota; class Alphaproteobacteria; order Rhizobiales; family Hyphomicrobiaceae; genus CBDCWA01. Next base: position 22,040 of record JBJOGJ010000005.1, read on the forward strand.
ACACTCGCGCCGAACCAACGAGCCCCCATCAATAGGCCTCCCGGCATTTGCGTTCGTGGAATTCGCCGGAGCCCACCCTCCAGGTGAGGCAATGGTATGAGCTATGACCGCCTAATGGTTGATCGGCCACCCTTCGAAACTGCATTTCCTCACCCCGACGTTTGCTTCTTTGCCGCAATAACTTGCACGATTTGACAGCCGCGATCCAGTACCATGCCAACCGATTTACTTGGGATGAGCCGGCAGCTAGTGTGCGCCGAAGCCAGGGGGATTCCATGTTCTATGACGCAGTGAAGAACGACCACGGTCTCAAGTATGATCCAGTCAAGGCACTGGTCTGTCCGCGACCGATCGGCTGGGTTTCGACGCTGAGCAGCACGGGCGTCGCAAATCTTGCCCCCTACAGCTTCTTCAACATGGTCGCGGAGAAACCTGCCTACGTCTTCTTCTCGTCGAGCGGCTCGAAAGATAGTTGGCGCAACGCCGAGGCAACCGGCGAGTTCGTATTCTCCCTGGCCACCTACGAATTGCGGGACAGGATGAACATGACCGCGGCGGTCGTGCCACCAGAAGTAAGCGAATTCGAGCTTGCGGGACTGACGCCAGCACCTTCCCACTTCGTGAAGCCGCCACGGGTCGCCGAAAGCCCTGCAGCCCTAGAATGCAGGTATTGGAAGACTGTGGAACTCCCAGACCACGACGGCAAAGGCAAGCAACATGCCGTGGTCTTCGGACTGGTAGTCGGCATCCACATCGAGGAGCGGGCAATCAAGGACGGCATCATCGACACCGGCGCGCTCGGGCTCATAACCCGCCTCGGATACCGCGACTATGGCATTTTGCGCCCCGACGACGTCTTCACCATGGGCCAGCCGTATGTCGACGCCAACGGCAATGTCGGGAAAAAACCTCCGCCGAAGTAGGATCGTTCCTATGTCGAGAGGATGTTGATCGAACAAGCCCCGTGGTCCAGCCCGGCAATACCGCCACCGGTACAGTGGGCAAGCGCGACCCTGGCCCCCTCCACCTGACGGGCACCAGCCTCCCCACGCAAGTGCCATACAAGCTCGACGAGTTGGGCGGCCCCGGTAGCTCCGACTGGATGGCCTTTGCATAGAAGGCCACCCGACGGGTTGACCGGGATGCGGCCGCCAAGGGATGTGGCGCCTGATTCAAGTAGCGCCGCAGCCTCGCCGCGCCCGCAAAAGCCGAAAGCCTCATAATAAAGGAATTCGGCAATGGTGAAGGCGTCGTGCAGTTCGGCAACGTCGATGTCATCGGGGCCGATCCCGGATTCCTCGTAGATCTGTCTTGCCGCGCGCATGGTGATCTCAGGCGTGGTCATGTCTCGAAAACCGGTCTTGTAGAGCCCGGAATTGAGGACCGAGCCCTTGACCCAGACGGGCTTCTTCGCGGCTTGCTTCACCTTCTCGGCGCTGCAGAGAACGAGGGCGGCTGCGCCATCGCCGGTCGGACAGCAGTGGAGAAGCGTGAACGGATCGCAGATCGGCCGCGTGCTCATTACCTCATCAACCGTCACCTCATTCTGATACTGGGCAAAAGGATTGAGCGCCGCATGACGATGGGCCTTTACGGCGACCCCGGCCAGTTGCTCACGCGTGATGCCGTGCTCGTGCATGTAGCGGTTCGCCCGCATGGCATAGAGCGCCGGCATGGTCAGACCGATGGCAACGTCCCAGTCGTCCGGCTGTCCTGGCAAAACACCACCGCCGAGCGCCGTCAACTTGTCGACCCCGATGACGAGGGCAACATCCCATCGCCCATCCGCAATCGCCATGTAGGCCTCTCGGAAGGCTGTCCCACCTGACGAGCATGCATTTTCGCAATTGACAACTGGCAGCCCCAGCATGCCGAGAGGCCGCAGAACCCTTTGCCCGACGAGCCGGCCGGAATAGGCCGAACCAAAATAGGCGGCCTCGATGTCCCGGCGGTCGAAACCGGAATCCACTATTGCCGCCTTGACCACCGGCCAGCCCAGGTCCTGGACCGAGAGCTCAGGGTACTTCTTGATACGGCACATCGCGGCGCCGGCAATCGCAACGTCACGCATGGACTGTTTCAATCCTGTTTCCGGAAGCAGTGACTGAGGACAGGCGTACCGTCCTCCTGACGGTAGATTTCCTTTACGTCCAGCTCGACAGTGCAACCTATGGGCGGCGGCGACGACGGATCGCAGGCAATCGGCGCAGAGACACGCACCCCTTCCTCAAGGTCGATATAGGCGATGACATAAGGCACCCTCCAGCCTTTGCGGGCAACATGAACGACCGTGAAGGAATAGAGCGTGCCGGTGCGGGGGAGTTGCACCTTTTCGATCTTCGTCGACCAGCACGATGGGCAAATCCCAGGCTTCGGGAAAACGACACTGCGGCAATTGGTACATATGCCCCCAAACATGAAGGGCACATCCTCAACATAGGCGACGGAGCCCGGCAGGGCCCATGCCTCCGCAGCCTGTTCGTTCATCGTTTCTCCTCCCGCCCGCAATTGCAGTCGAAAGTGGATACGATTATTCTCCCCTCGTCAATCGCGCGTGGATCAACCCGCGCGCTCCAAGAACAATCGAATGCGCGCCTCCGGAAGGCGTGCCGGAGGAAATTGCATGGCGGCCGGCCACGGAGCCCTCGGTCACATCCGCGTTCTCGATCTGACCGTATTCCTGTCGGGGCCCTATGCGACGCAGATGCTCGGCGATCTCGGCGCCGATGTCATCAAGATCGAGCCGATGGACGGCGACCAGACACGCAACCTGCCGCCCAACTTCGTCGGCGAAGACAGCGTCTACTATCATAGCCTGAACCGGAACAAGCGTAGCGTAGCGGTCGACTTGCGAAAGGCCGAAGGGCAACGGCTGGTCCAGCGTCTCGCAGAGCAGGCCGACATACTCATCGAAAACAATCGCCCAGGGGGCATGGCCAAATACGGGCTCGGCTACGATGACCTGAAGCGGATCAACCCGCGACTGGTCTATTGCTCGATCTCCGGCTTCGGACAGGACGGCCCCTTCCGGGACATGCCGGCCTACGACATGGTCGTCCAGGCCATATCGGGCGGCATGAGCCTTACCGGCGAACCGGACGGCAGGCCGGTGCGCTCAGGCATTCCCATCGGCGACATTGGTGCCGCCCTCCACGCTGTTATCGGTATACTTGCTGCAATCGAGGCGCGACACAGAACTGGACTGGGACAGTATATCGATATCGCCATGTTGGACTGCCAGATCGCCATGCTGAGCTATCAGGCGGCATATTTTCTCGCATCCGGCAATGTCCCGAAGCCGCAAGGGCGCGGCCATGATTCCATACCGACCTACCGCTCATTCACGGCCGGTGACGGGCGCGAATTCGTAATTTGCGCGAATACGGATCGAATGTGGCGCTCGCTTTGCACGGCGGTCGGCCGAGAGGATCTAGGGCGCGACTCCCGACTTGCGACGAGACCGCAGCGGTATGAGCATCGCCATGAAATCTGGCACGCACTGGAAACCGCGTTTCGTGAAAAGACGGCGGCCGAATGGGTCGAAATCCTTCGCATTGCAGAGGTTCCCGTTGGAGAAGTCAACACGCTCGACCATGCGCTTACCCACCCGCAGGTCCAGCACCGGGATATGGTTCTCAACCTGAAGAGCGCCGGGTTGCACGTCGAAGTCGCTGGCAATCCCGTGAAAATGCCGGAATGGGGTGAACACCCTCCACGGTTTCCTCCCCGACATGGTGGCGATACGCGCCAGGTTCTGGCCGACGAACTCCGATTGAGCGAAACTGAAATCGACGAACTGATAGCGATTGGCGCTGTTGGCGTACCCAAATCGGAGCGGGCCTAGCCATGCGGTTCCGACTGAAATCTGGCCTGACGCTCAACTACCGGACGCGGGGCCGCGGCCGCACGGTGGTGCTTCTGCACCCGATCGGCTGTCAGCTTGGCATTTGGGACGGCGTGATCGAGGAATTGGAGAATTATTGTCGGCCCATTGCTGTGGACTTCCGTGGACACGGAGCAAGCGACGGGTCAGCCGAAGCCTATTCGCTGAGAGATCTCGCCTTCGATATAATTGAACTGGTTGAGGCTGTAGGTGCACCGCCGGCAGTCGTCGCGGGATGCTCCATGGGGGGAATGGTTGCTCAGGCAATCGCCGTAGAGGCAACCGAGATCGTAGCAGGCTTCGTCATCGCCAACACCGGCTATACTCGCAATCAAGCGGCCCGTGAAATGCTGGAAGCGCGAGCAAAGGCAGCGGAAGGCGGAATGCCCGGCGTCATCGAGAACACGCTCGCACGCTGGTTCAACGAGCGCTATCGTCTACTCGATCCGGAATCCGTTTCCCGTGCTCGCAATTGGCTGCTCGACGCAGACCCCGTTCAGCACGCGCACGGATGGCGGGCAATCCGCGATCTCGATTACGCTGAGAGGCTTATCAACGTCGACAGGCCATCACTTGCAATCGCGGGCACCGAAGACCAGTCGGTCGGCACCGATGCCATTAAGTCCATGGCTGCCGCCTTGAAGAACTGTACCTATCACCAAATAGAGGGCGCGGGCCATCTAAGCCCGCTGGAGCAGCCGCGAATATTCGCCCGCACGCTGCGCGATTTCCTCGAGACTTTGCCCGATTGAGAAAGGACCGGTCCAATGCCGAACGAAATGGCGTCACCCATCACCAGCGGCAGCAAGCGGCGTCCCGCCAGAACCCTCGCCGAGCACATCGCAGCACTCGACGCGGCGGGTCTTCTCGTCAGGATCGACAAGCCGATAAACAAGGACACTGAGCTTCATCCCCTGGTCAGGCTGCAATTCCTGGGCGGGCTTCCGGAAAACGAGCGCAAAGCGTTCCTGTTTACAAATGTCGTCGATGCTAAGGGCCGCAAGTACGAAATGCCGGTGCTGCTTGGCGCATTGTCGTCCTCACAGCAAATCTATGCGCTTGGCATGGGCTGCGAACCGGAAGAGATCGGCGATGCTTGGAACCATGCGATGTCGAACCCGATCGCACCGGTCGAAATCAAGGATGCCGCCTGCCAGGAAATCGTCATCACCGGCGAAGATCTCAGAAAACAGGGTGGCGGCGTAGCCATGCTGCCGGTACCCGTCTCGACACCGGGCTTCGATGCAGCACCCTACCTCACCGCGACGCTCTGCATCACGAAGGATCCCGATACCGGCATCCAGAACATGGGCATGTATCGCGCGGCACTGAAGGCAACAGACCGCCTCGCCGTTCGAATGGTGGCGCGCCCGGGTGGCGCCGGCGGCTGGGTACATTGGCTGAAATACCGCGAACGTGGAGAACGGATGCCCATCGCGATCGCCATCGGAGCGGCACCCATCGTGGCGTTCACATCCCCCCAGAAGCTCGCCATCGACATCGACGAACTCGCCGTATCCGGCGGGCTGGCGGGCGAGCCGATCGAGACTGTCAAATGCAAGACTGTCGACCTGATGGTACCCGCCAACGCGGAGATCGTCATCGAAGGCGAGATCGAGGCTGGCGTCCTCGAGCCCGAAGCGCCCTTCGGCGAAAGCAACGGCTACGTCGCATTGGAAGGCTTCAACATGCCGATGAAGGTGACCGCCATTACGCACCGGAGAAATCCGGTATTCAACGCGATAATAAGCCAGGTCACGCCAAGCGAATCGAGCATGATCAAGAAGGTGGCCTACGAGCCGCTCTTCCTGCGCCACCTGAAGAAGGAACTGGGCATAAAGGGCATCCGTCAGGTCTGCATGCACGAGGCGTTGACCAATCTCCGCCCGGTGATCTTCCTTCAGTTCGACTACGGCACGCCGCAAACCGAGGTCTGGCGCGGGCTCCATGGCGCGTCAACTCTGCTCGCCTACTGCGGCAAACTCGTCGTAGCGGTGAGCGACGACATTGACCCGCGATCGGTCGATGCAGTCCTTTGGTCAATCGCCTACCGGTCGAAACCGGGCGAAGACGCCTTGATTGTGCCGTACCGCGCAGGTTCCCAAGGTTCGCAATATTCCGGTGGCAAGACCGACTCGAGCCTGCTTATCGATGCTACACGCAAGCGCCTCATGGCACCGCTCGCCCTCCCGAGGAAGGAATATATGGAGCGGGCACAGGAGATCTGGGCCGAACTCGGCCTGCCTCCGTTACGCCTGAACTCACCCTGGCACGGCTATACGCTCGGCCACTGGAACGAGAACTGGGAGCGGTTCGCACAGCGTGCAGTAGCCGGAGAATGGGAGGCCAACGGCATCGAGACATTGGCCCGTCAACGCGACGGCCTAGAGGCAGAAACATCGGTATGGCTGGTCGAGGAAGATGGCGGCAAGGATGCAAAGCGCTGACAATCGGCACCCGCTCCCCACGCCTTTCCATGAGAACGAATTGGGACTAGATGTATCTCACAACGAACAGAACAATTAGGGGATGAAATGACCGGTAGCGGCTGGGGCGTCCTACGCCATCGAGACTTTTCTCTGGTTTGCGGTGCCCGGTTCGCAAATACCCTCGCCAATCACATTATTCAGGTTGCCATCGCCTGGTACGTCTACGACGTGACTGGGGATGCATTCGCACTGGCATACTTGGGACTTGCGGCATTCGTACCGGCAGTACTTCTCGTCCTCTTCACCGGCTACATAGCTGACCATTTCGACCGGCGCCTTCTGATGATGGGCGCCAGCCTCGTCTTCACTCTTTCGGCGCTCGCATTGCTGCTCGTCGTAGCCTCCGGCAGTAATCTCATCTGGCCGATTTATCTGGTCGTCATATTCGTGAGCGGTTCGCGATCGTTCTTCAACACGGCGTCCCGGGCAATAGTCCCGAGCCTCGTGCCGAAGGATCAGCTGGCGAATGGCGTGGCATTCGCATCTGGCGCAGAGCAGGCTGCAACCATTGCCGGCCCGGCATTGGGAGGCATACTATATCTATTCGGATCATTGTTCCCGTTCACCACCGCAACCGTGACGCTGGCGGCAGCCATGGTAGCTGCCTTCCTCGTTCGCTTCCGCGACATTCCGCAGAAGGCCTCCGAACCCGTATCGTTCAAGGTGCTTGCTGCCGGTTTCACCTTCATGCGGTCGAAACCGGTCGTGTTGGCCGCAATTTCACTCGACGCGTTCGTGGGCCTGCTGTCGAACGTTGTTATTCTCCTGCCAATCTACGCGAAGGACATACTGCACGTCGGCCCCGTCGGCCACGGCTTCCTGCGCACGGCACCGGCTGTCGGTGCACTCCTGATGGCGATGTGGCTTGCCAACAACCAGTTCGTGAAACGCCAATCCGGCGCCAAGATGCTGATTTCCGTTGGCGTGTTCGGCGTGGCAACACTGGTCTTCGGGTTTTCGTACAGCTTCTACCTCTCACTACTGGCCTTGGCCATTGTCGGCGCATCCGACATGGTCAGCGTCGTTATTCGCCACACGCTGATCCAGGCCGACACCCCGAACGAACTCCGCGGACGGGTGTCTTCGGTGAATTCACTGTTCACCAGTGCGTCCAGCGAACTCGGCCGGGCGCGCGCCGGACTGCTCGCAGGCCTGTTCGGCCCCGTTGCCTCCGTTGCCATCGGCGGCATCGCGGCACTCGCCATCACAGCATTGTGGCCTGTGCTATTCAAGGATCTCTGGCGACGGGACCATCTTGTCGAAGAAGACACCCAGCCGGCAACCGCAAAGTCTTGAGGACAATCTCAGGCGCTTGATCGCCATGAGGCCAGGATCTAGACTTCTCCCAACTGAAGATCAGGCCGTCAGAGGAGACGAATTCCATGACCGTGGCGGACACTGCGATCCGGGTCGAGCCGCTCAGCAAGCAGATTGGCGGCCGCGTGACGGGGGTGGACCTTACAAAGGTTCTCCCGGAAGAAACCATCAGCCAGATCCGAGACGCTTTCCATGCCTATTCCGTTCTGCTTTTTCCAGCCCAGGAGATCGGACCGGACGACCAGATCCGCTTTGCAGCAATGTTTGGCAAAGCCGACGGAAACGCCAAGTCCCGCAAGTCGGACAAGGACAAACTCGAGCGCCAGAAGGGCATAATGTACGTAACCAACATTCGGGAAAACGGCGTGCCGATCGGCTCCCTCCCGGATGGAGAAATGCACTTCCACGCCGACGGTGCCCACAGACAGATACCCTACCGCTGCACGACGCTCTATGCCCAGCGCCTGCCGTCTCGCGGAGGCGAAACGAAATTCGCCAACCTGTACGCCGCCTATGAGGCCCTCCCCGTCTCGCTAAAAGAACGCCTCGAAGGTCGCAAGGCGCTATACGCACACGAAACATCTGCGACGCTGCGTGATCAGATTAAAGACTTGGGCAATCCACTGGTCAACCAGGCAGTTCACAACCTGGTGTCGACGCACCCGGTGACGGGACGCAAGTCTCTATACATGAGCAGGCTGATGACGCGCATATCCTCGACATGGACGCAGGTGAGAGCGAAGACCTTCTTGCTGAGCTTTTCGAACATGCGGAAAAGCCTGAGTTTGTCTATGAGCACAAGTGGACCGTCGATGACCTCATCATTTGGGACAACCGCTGCGTCAACCATGCGCGCAACGACTTCCCAGAGGACGAGGTGCGACTCCTGCGACGCGTAACCGTTTCGGAAACGAACGACACATCGACCGTTCCGGAATACTGAGAAACCTGAAACGTTTCGCCTGACGAGGCGCTTAGGAACTGCCGCCTCCGTCACAGTCGAGACAATAAAATTGAATGGGCCGCAAGAGCCTGAACCAATATTTCATCACTGGAGGAAACCATGCTCAAGCAATTTCGGCTGACTAGTCTGGCAAGAATGCTCGCCGCCTTGGTCGGGCTGACAGCGCTCGTCACCAACGCCAGGGCAGAGGACGCCCGCGCATTCTTCAAGGGCAAGCATATAACGATCCTGATACCGTTCGCTCCAGGCGGCGGTTACGACGCCTACGCACGCCTCCTTGCACCGCACTTCGGCAAGTATCTCGACGCCCAGTTCATCATCAAGAACATGCCGGGCGGCGGCGGCCTCCTTGCGCTTGGCCAACTCGCAGCAGCCAAGCCGGATGGCACTACGATCATGCTCGCCGAGGGGGCCGGCGCAGCGCTCGCTCAACTACAGGAACGTAGCAGCGTCCGCTACGATCTCCTCAAGGTCGGGCACCTCGGGACCGTTGCAGAATCCCCGTGGCTCGTGCTGACCAGCCCGAAACTGGATATCAAGACGCTCGACGACCTGATCAAGAAGGGCAAGTCTGGCCTGAGCTGGGCCGCAACGGGCCCCGCCGCCGCTCTCGCAAGCGGCCCCAAGATGGCATGTGACGTACTGGGCATGGACAAGTGCAAGATCGTGCTCGGCTACAAGGGCAGCGCGGCCGCGGCACTGGCCGTAGCGAAAGGCGAAATGGACGCGATGTACGTTTCAGATACTTCGGCCGAGAAATACGTCAACAATGGCGATTTGGTCCCGATCGTCGTCTTCGGCCGCAAGCGTTCGCGCTACATTCCCGCCACCGCGACGATCTTCGAAATGCGCAAGCTCTCCAAGGATGACGAGTGGATCATCGACTTTTTTTCGAACATGCAGGCCCTGGGCCGCATCCTTATCGTCACTCAGGGGACACCGCCAGACCGCCTCAAGCTCCTTCAGGACATGACAAAGGCTGTATTAACAGATCCCGCCGTCGTGGCAGAATCTGAAAAGCGGCGGCGCGAAATTGTCTATAGCGATGGCGAAACGACGAAAAGGAACGTCGAAAGCGTACTCAAGATCGATTCGCCGGAGAAGAAGAAGCGGGCGCTTTCTGTATTGAATGTGGAAGGGTAGGTGACGCTTCGGCCGCATTGTCCGGTGATGAAATTGCGCCTACCTTCGCAGTAAAGGGAAAAAACGGAACAACGCCAGGAGACCGCCATGGGTGTAATGAGCATTGACTGCGACGCACACGTCATCGAGACGCCGAAGACATGGGAGTACATGGAGCCGGAGGACCGGAAATACCAGCCGGTCGTCGTCAGGCTGGCAGGCAGCGAGCAGCGGCTCCAGGGTGCCGACGAGAAGCAGCGCCAGTACTGGGCGATGGACGGAAGACTTGTGCCACGCGAACGCAACGTTGGTGACGACACCGACAAGGCCACGCGTGAGATGGAGGACATTCCGGCCCGCCTGAAGCATATGGACGAATTGCATGTCGATATCCAGGTGCTTTTCCCGAGCCTCTGGCTCCGCCCGATCACCCACGATCCCAAGCTCGAGCTCGCGATGGCGCGCAGCTACAATCGCTGGACAGCAGAGGTGAGCAGCAAGAGCGGCGGGCGCATGCGTTGGGTCGTCATTCCGCCGTTACTTTCGCTGAACAACGGCTCGATCGTCCGCGATGAGCTGGTGTGGGCCAAGCAGAACGGCGCGGTCGGGATTCACATGTGCGGCTACTCCTGCGACAAGGAGATGACCGACCCGTTTTTCCAGCCATTCTTCAAGATGGCTGAGGAACTCGACATGCCGATCTGTTTCCACGCTGGTAACCAAAGCTTCACAATCCACGACTTTCACATCAATTCAGACGGCTATCCGAAGTTCAAGGTGCCGGTCATAGCCGCGTTCAACTCCCTCCTACTGCACGAAATTCCGAAGCGCTATCCTGGCCTCCGCTGGGCATTTGCCGAAACGGGCGCCATGTGGGTTCCCTACGTCCTGCACGAAACCTGGCGTCGATACAGGATGCGCGGCAAGTCCTTCGACATGGAAGGAGCGCTCGAGGCCAACAACCTTTTCGTCGCCGCACAGGCCAACGAGGACATTCCCTATCTTGCCAAGGTAGCTGGCGAGAACTGGATCATGATGGCGACGGACTATGGCCATGCGGATACATCGAGCGAGATAGATGCGATGCTGAAGATCGAGCAACGCAACGAAATGTCGGATACGCTGAAGCAGAAGGTGCTCCGCGACAACGCCGCAAAATTCTACAAGCTCTGACGAGCTTTTGGCGTCGAGAGCTGCTCGATACGGCGGCGCCTGCAAAGGCGCCGCCTTGCTATGCCGGCTCGAACTTCGGAATTGTCAGCTCTGGCGTGACGTCATCGAACACAACCTTCACCGGCATGTCGCAAACAACCTTGCCGGGTTCGATCCCGACAATGTTGGCCATCATCCGCGGCCCCTCCGCTAGCTCAACCACAGCCACGACGTAGGGTAGCTCGCCCTCCCATCCCTTGTGATACAGGCGGTGGTAAGTGACGAAGGTGTGAACCTTCCCTGCCCCCGATGCCTCGGTCCACCCGAAATCGATGCTGCCGCAGTGCGGGCAGATCGTGGTCGGCGGGAACCAGGACTTGCTGCAATTGTTGCACTTCGGGATCTTAAGCTTGTGCTCCCGGGCTGCCACCCAGAACGGCTCCGCCTCGGGCGAAATGTGGGGGATCGGCTTCTTGTAGTCGCTCATTTTTTGCTCCCGAGAATCAGTGCCGTCTCGCAAACCGTATTGCCGCCATGGCCCGAGACGAGGCCGACCTCGGCATCCTTCACCTGGCGGTCCGGACCGTATATGCCCTGCAGCTGGCGAACGCCTTCGACAACTTGCAGCATACCTTCCACGTGGGCTTCCGAGAGCTGACCTCCGGAAGTGTTCGTCGGCATGGCTCCATCGAGCCGAAGCGCTCCGGAAGCCACGAATTCTCCGCCCTCCCCCTTTTTGCAGAAGCCATAATCCTCGAGCTGTGCGAGGACCATGTAGGTGAAGCAATCGTAGATTTGCGCGAAATCGATATCATTGGGTCCGACGCCCGCCATGGCGTATGCGGTCTTGCCGGCCTCGATCGCACCTGTGTGGGTGCCATTATCGTTGTTCTGCCAACCGGTCAGGTTGTTGAATGTACCGAAACCCTTGATATAGACCGGACGCTGCCTGAGATCCTTCGCCCGCTCCGCCGAGGTCACGACCACGGCACCCGCGGCATCCGTCTGCAGCGAACAGTCGTAAAGGCCGAACGGCTCGACGATCATGCGCCCTGCAAGATAGTCCTCCATCGTCAGAGGCTTCTTCATGACCGCTTCGGGGTTGCGAAGGGCATGCTCCCGGAAGGCCACCGCGATATGCCCGAAGTGCTCGCGCGTCGTGCCATAGTCATGCATGTGGCGGCGGGCACCGAGCGCGTGGGCAGCAACCGCACTGAAAAATCCGAGCTCAGGCCCGAACTCGGAACTTTCCATCTGCTGCGGACGGCCGGAACTGCGCATGTGGCTGGCTGTACTGGCATGCACACGCGACCAGTTGTTGCGGCCGTAACCGACCAGCACATTGGTGGCGAGGCCGGCGTCGATGACCATTGCCGCCAACCCCACGGCCAACGCCTGGCTTGCCCCGCCATTCGTCAGCGTCGTCGAGAAGCGAGCGTCGATCCCGAGTCGCTCGCCCACAACCTGATGGAACGTGTAGATCTCATCAGGGCCGCGGCAGATGAGGCCATCGATGTCCTTCATCTTGAGGCCGGCGTCGTCGAGCGCGGCCGCCATCGCCTGCTCGAGCAATCCGAGCGACGAGACGCCCGGCACCTTGCCAAGTCGGCTCTTTCCCGTACCGACGATGGCACAGCGATTACGCAGATGCTTGGATGGCTCGAGTGGCATTGTCATGCATTTTCTCCTGGAACCTTCAGTCCGACCCGCGCCAGAACTTCGGCCGTATGCTCCCCGTGAAGAGGCGCGGGCGACCTGATCTCACACGGCGTATCCGACAACGTGACCGCCCCCCCGACGAGCTTGACGGTTCCAAGCTTCGGATGCGGAATCTCCTTGATCATGCCGAGATGCTGAACCTGCGGGTCCGCAAGCGCCTCATCAAGAGAATAGATGGGGGCTGAAGGCACGTCCGCCTCGCGCAGCGCCTCCAGCCAATGTTCCCTTGGTTTGGTCTGGAAGATGGCGGAAAGCTTGCCGGAAAGTTCGTCATAGTTCTTGCGCCGATCTGCCTTGGTCTTGAAGCGCTCATCCGCAATCCATTCCTCGTGCCCGACCACCCGGCAGAGCCCCTCCCAGAACTTGGGTGGCGAAGAGAGATGCACGACGAACGGCTTGCCGTCTCCGGCAACGAATGCGAACACCGCTGCCGTCTGCGTCCTGGTCTTACGGCGGGGAACCTTGCCTTCCTCGAAATAGCGTGCTGCATTCTCTCCGAGAAACGCCAGTGTCGATGAGAGCAGCGAGGTGTCGACTCGCTGTCCCCGGCCGGTACGCTCGCGCGCACAGATGGCGCCGAGGATGCCATAGGCCGCCATGATGCCCGAGAGATGGTCCGAGAGCGATACGCCCATCGGCTTCGGATCCTCCAGATCCGTGAGAACCGACAGAAGCGCGCCCATCGCCTGACCAACTGTATCGTAGCCTGGCCGCTTGGCATACGGTCCTGTCTGCCCGAAACCGGTAACCGAGCAGTAGATGAGCCGCGGGTTGGCCGCGTTGAGCGTTTCGTAGCCAAGTCCGAGCCGCTCCATCGTCCCGGGCCGAAAGTTCTCTATGACCACGTCCGCCGTGGCGGCAAGCTTCAGTGCCGCCTCGACTCCTGCCTCCGACTTGAGGTCGAGCACAATGCTCTTCTTGTTCCGGTTGACGGAGCCGAAGGTTGCCGAGTAGTCGGCCGCCCCCCAGGAGCGGAACGGATCCCCACCTTTGACGGTCTCGACCTTGATCACCTCTGCACCGAGGTCGGCGAGCATCATGCCCGCATAGGGACCTGACACATAGGATGCAAACTCAAGCACCGTGATGCCGTCGAGCGCCGTCTTGGCCACTAGATTCTCCTTTGGAAAATGCCTGTCTACACTCGGAATTCGCGCGGCTCCATCCAGTCCCGCTACTGAGCGATCTTTCTGAGTCGGGCGAGGAGTGCCGGAGGCATGGATTTCACCTCAGCCAATATATCATTGATCTCTTTGCCGGATACCGGGTCGATTTCCATCTTCCGCTCCGCAGCGGTCTTGAGGAAGCCGGCATCCTTCATGGTCGCATCGAAGGCGGCACGCAGGATTGCCACGCGGTCGGGCGGCACTTTGGGGCCAAGCGCAAGGGGACGCCCCATGAGCTGCGGCGTGAACACAACCCGAAGCATCTTCAGGTCGTCGGGGGCCTTGACGAGATCGAAGACAACCGGGACATCAGTGAACTGCTTGTCCTTGTCGAAGCCGAGCAGCATCATGACTTTGATGTTGCCCGAATCAAGCCATGGCTTGATCCGCGACCGCAACGCGGCGGAAGATCCGCCGGAAGCATGGCCGAGAGCTTCCTTTTTCTCAAGCGCGAAGAGCGAAGCTGTCGATCCCTTGTAGCCTTCGACAACCTTGAATTTCATGCCCAGCACTTCGTTCAGCACCCGTGGATAGAGTGACGAGGATGTGCCGGGTGTCGACGAACTCATTACGACCTCGATCTTCTTGAGATCGTCGAGCGTCCGCACACCCGACTCCTTGTGGATGAGTAGAAGCCCAGTCTCCTTTTGCGGACTGCCAAGCCAGTTGAACTTGTCGACTTCGAACCGTGCCTTCATGGTGTCAGGATAAAGCAAGGGCACAAGCGGAAGCTCGCGCTGGAAGCCGCCGATCACCGTTCCGTCCTGCGGCAGGCTGCCATAAACGGCATTGGCGGCGATGAAGCTGCTGGCACCGGGCATATTCTTGACGACAATTGTAGGTTTGCCGGGAATATGGCTGTCGATGTATTGGGCGATCGTTCGCGCGTACTGGTCATATCCGCCTCCAACGGTCACGCCGATCACCATGTTGATCGTCTTGCCCTTGTAGAAATCTGCGGCGAGCGCGAAACCCGATGACAGCGAGATCGCAACGGCGGCACTCGCCGCAATGAGACGCGGACGGCGATAGAACTTCACGATTGTCTCCTCCTGGCACCTGAAGATGGCCTGCGCCGGTTCTGCCCTGCGCAACACTGGGGGCACGCGCCCGATTGCAGTGAACCATTAGGCCCAGCGGACGTCAATCGCGGGTTGAGCGGCTAAGGATTCTTTGCTTTCTCGATCGCATCGGCGATCAGCTGCTTGGCTTCTTCATGGTCGCCCCAATGGTCGATCCTGACCCACTTGCCCGGCTCCAGATCCTTGTAGTGACCAAAGAAGTGCTCGATCTGCATGAGTGTGATATCGGGCAGATCCGTGCGCGTGACGACTTTCTCGTATCGTCGACTGAGCTTGGCGCTCGGCACTGCCAGGATCTTCTCGTCCTTGCCGCCGTCATCCTCCATGACGAGGACACCGATTGGACGACAGTTCAGCACTGCCCCAGGTATGATTGCCCGGGTATTGCACACGAGAACATCGATAGGATCGCCGTCGGACGACAGGGTATGCGGAACGAAACCGTAGTTCCCTGGATATCGCATCGGCGTGTAGAGAAACCGGTCGACGAACAACGTACCGGATGCCTTGTCGAGTTCATACTTGATCGGCTCGCCACCGAGCGGCACCTCCACCACCACGTTGACGTCTTTAGGCGGATCGTTGCCGATGGCAATTGCATCGAGGCGCATGAAGAGCTCCTTTGCCTGCCGGTTCTCGATGAACCGGTTGGACAGAATAGTCCATTGCATTCCATAGTCCGATCACGTCGCGCCAACCCTATTCGGAAAGCAGTGATGCGATCGCGGCACGCAGTTCCGCTACTCCCTCGCCGTTGTCGGAGGAGGTTGCAATGACGACGGGGAAGGCAGCCCCCTCCGAAGCGATTGCCGTCCTGGTCTCGTCAAGCACGATCGCGCGCTTGGCAAGCGAGATCTTGTCGATCTTCGTCAGAACGACCTGATAGGAGACTGCAGCTGTGTTTAGTAGTGCCATGACCTCGCGATCGACAGGCTTGATGCCGTGACGGCTGTCGATCAGCAGATAGACCCGGCGCAAGGTCGTGCGGCCGCGCAGGTAATCCCTGACGAGCTCCGTCCAGTTCTCAACGACGCCCTTTGGCGCCTTGGCGTAGCCATAGCCGGGCATGTCTACGAGATAGGCGTCCACACCTTCCGTGTTGAAGTAGATGAGTTCCTGCGTCCGCCCAGGCGTGTTGGATGTACGCGCCAGGCCATGCTGGTTGACGAGTGCATTGATCAGGCTCGACTTGCCGACATTGGATCGTCCGGCAAAAGCAAATTCCAATCGATCAGCAGGCGGCAGCACATCGAGCCTGGGTACGCTCATGACGAACTGCCAGGAGCGGGCAAAAAGTGCGGCTCCCGCCTTCAGCTCATCCTCGTTCGCCGGCTCTCCCTGCATCACGACTGACACACGATTCTCAGCTCTTTCGGGAGACGAGCTTTCGAACAGGATCAATAGTCTTCTTCAAGTTCTCGATCAGTGGCACATCGACCCCCTGCCGCTTCATGATGACCCATTGCTGCGCAATCGAAAGCACGTTGTTCCAGAACCAGTAGATAACGAGGCCTGCAGCGAAGCCAGCGAGCAGAACCGTGAAGATCACCGGCATCCAGTTGAAGATCTGCTGTTGGACGGGATCTGGCTGCTGCGGATTGAGCTGCATCTGGAACCACATGGTGATGCCCATCAGCAGTGGCCATGCGCCGATCGTATGGCCGAGCAGCATCGCTTCCGGTGATGGCCACGGCATCAGTCCGAACAGATTGAAGAGCGAGCTCGGATCCGGCGCCGAAAGATCCTGTATCCATCCGAAAAATGGTGCATGGCGCATGTCGATCGTCACGAACAGCACTTTGTAGAGCGCAAAGAACACCGGAATCTGAACGAGGATCGGCAGGCAGCCCGCCAGCGGGTTGACCTTCTCCTTCTGGTAAAGCTCCATCATCGCCTGTTGCTGGCGCGCCTTGTCCTCCTTGAAGCGGTCACGGATCTTCTCCATTTCCGGCTGCAGCTTTTTCATCTTCGCCATCGACTCGTAGGACTTGTTGGCGAGCGGGAAGAACAGCAGCTTGACGAGGACGGTGACCGCAAGAATAGCGACGCCGAAGTTGCCTATCAGGTTGTAGAGCCAGTTGAGCAGATAGAACATCGGCCGGGTGATGAAATGAAACCATCCCCAATCGATCAACAAATCGAAGCGCTCGATTTTGGACTGCTCACCATAGGATTCCACCAGACCGACGCGTTTCGCACCGGCAAACATCTGGCTCGTAACGACTCCGGATTCCCCGGGGGCCAGACTGAGAGGATGGCTTGAAATGAAATCCGCCTGGAACGACTCTTTCGTTGTCGCCGATTTCTTGGTAGGCGACTTCAGGTTGGCGTTATAGGTCATACTCTGGCTCGGTATGAGCGTTGCCGCCCAATACTTGTCCGTGAAACCTAGCCAACCTCCGGACACGGTTGAGTATGTCTTGTCAGCCTTATCCTTCTGGATGTCGGAGTAGGTGATCTCCTGGTAGCCCTGCTTGCCGAGGAAGCCGATAAGACCTTCGTGCGCAATGAAGAAGCCTTCAATCTTGGGCGTGCCGTAACGATAGATCCTGCCGTAGGGATAGAGCGACAGTCTTTGACTGGATTTGTTCATCACCCGCTGCTCGATCTTGAACATATAATCTGCATCGATCGAGATCGTACGGCGAAATTCCACACCGGAAGGATTTGTCCAGGAGAGGATGACGGGCTGTCCGGGCTTGAGTGTATTGCCTCCGGCGTTCTTCCAAAGTGTATCGCGGCCGGGTAGCTCCGTTGTTGTTTCTGGGCCCGCGCCCCAGCCGAATTCAGCAAAGTAGGGAGCAGGTGCATCGGCCGGGGAGAACAACGTTACGAATGGGCTGTTTTCCGAAAGCGTTTCCCGGTACCGGATAAGCTTGAGGTCGTCGATGCGGCCACCCTTTAGCGCGATGGAACCCGACAAAGCCTGTGTCTCAATGGGTACGCGCGGAGAATTCTTCAAAGCCTGCTCACGTGCCGCACCCGCTGTAACGATCTGACCTGGAACGACCGGAGCGCTACCGTCGCGCGAAGGAGCAGGGGGAGCCCCGTCTTTCGAGATAGTTGTTGCCGGCGACGGCGCTTTCGACCCGGCAACGGACTTTTCAGCCCCAACACCGGACGGAACTGTGCCGCTCGGCAAGCCCACTTGCTCCTGCTTCTTGAGTTCCGCCTGCCGGCGCGCTTGTTCCTCTTTCATCTTGGGACCGGCATAGAGGAAATGCCAGGCCATCAACACGCAGACTGAAAGAATGATGGCGAGCAGCAGGTTCTTTTGATTATCCGGCTGTTGCGATTGCATCGGCCTCTGGCTCCGCCTCTGGGATGATGATGTACTTGGCTTTGTCGGTCTGTTTGCCCATTTTTTTCCTCGATGGAAAGGGGCACCTCGTCACGGTCAGCCGGCCTCCCGCCGGCGTCGCCGCTGCAAAGCCGAGGATTGAGAAGTGCGCTCGATTGCCCTCCCCAGATCGTGGCAGAGAACGGCAAATTCAAGCGAAAGCGCCGGCGCCCGCGCCACGATCACATAGTCAAAACCAGGCTTGGCCCGCAC
>JBJOGJ010000006.1:0-39542 GCA_046048295.1 Pseudomonadota bacterium
ACGGTTGACCAGGTGCGCTTGCTTCAGCGTGACAACATCGTGAGCCAGGCAGCCATGGACGAACAGCGCACGCTCGCGACACTTGGTGTGACCTCACCGCATGCCATTGGCACGATAGTTCCCGAACACCTGGAGCGCTTCCGGAACCGCGGCCAGTTTTCGCACTATAGAGGCTGAAGACGGTATAGTCGCAGGTAGCTTCCTGCACCTTCGCACCCCATAACGGAATTTCCCTCCAGCACGGACCGATGTCTTGCCCGTTCTCCTGCCGCTTTTCGTCGCCTGCTTCCTGGCTGGCGTCGCCTTCCGACTGATCGATCCGCTCGTCCCCCAGATCGCGCGTGAATTCTCCACCACGCCTGCCATGGCTGCGCTGCTGTCCACCGCCTATACGCTACCCTATGCGGTGGCGTTGCCATTCATCGGCGGTTTCGGGGATGCATTCGGCAAAGTCCGCATGATCAAGATCTGTTTTGCAGGCATGCTGGCAACGACGTTCCTGGCGGCGATGGCGTGGTCGTATGAAATGCTCTTCGCCGCCCGCGTACTCGGTGGAATCAGTGGCGGCAGTATAATTCCGCTGGCGCTCGCCGTCGTCGGCGACCGCTATCCCATCGCCGAGCGTCAAGTCGCCTTGTCGAAGCTTCTGATGGCGATGTTGACTTCCCAGGTATTCGGCATGAGCGCCGCCGGCATCATCGCGGATGCCTACGGATGGAGGGCGGTTGTCTGGGTCCTGGCCATCTCGGCGGTCGCCGGTATGGCGTACACCTACGCCACCCTGAAACCTCGCGAGAACGTCGAACGCCACTCATTGAGCTTCGGGCGGATCGTCGACGGCTACCTGCATCTGTTGAGCTTGCCCAAGGCGAGATGGTGCTTCACGGCGTCCGCCCTCAACGGGCTCATCGTCTTCGGGCTCCTTCCCTGGATAGCGATCATTCTCGAATTGACCGGTGCCGGCAGCATTCGCGAAGCCGGGCTGATCATTGCAGGAATGGGGGTAGGCGGTTTCGCATATACCTTCTGGGTACGCGGCCTGTTGGCCCTGACTGGCGGCGTCGGGATGATGATGGCGGCGGGCGGATTTATTGCAGCAGCCGGCCTGGTTCTGACCGCGCTATTCTGGGCCTGGTACATGAAGATGTTCGCCTTCGCCATCGTAGGCTTCGGATTCTTCATGTTTCACGGCTCGGTGCAGACCGTGGTCTCGGAGGTCTCCCCCGCCCACCGCGGTGCAGCGGTTGCCGTTCACTCGACCGCCTTCATCGGCGGCCAGGCAATCGGCCCCATAATTTACGCAGGAACGGTGTCCTATTTCGGCGTAACCTCCACCTTCGTTCTGGCCGCCATCGGCATCGCGCTCCTCAGCATCGCTGTCAGCACTGCCCTGAGCGACCGGCCGACGCATCTCACATCATAACACCGGCTACTCGGCCACCGACGCTGCAACCTGCCGCATCTCGCTCGCCTCCCGCACAGCGATCGCCGACATGTTGAGCAGGCCGCGCACGGTGATCGACGGCGTCACGATGTGGACCGGCTTTGCCGCACCGAGCAGAATTGGCCCGACCACGATCCCCCGCGAAACCACCTTGGCAAGGTTGAACGCGATATTGGCCGCCTCGAGATCCGGCATAATGAGCAGGTTTGCCGCCCCCTTGAGCCGCGAATTCGGAAAGATTTCCTCGCGGATGAAGGGCGAGAGCGCTGCATCGGGCTGCATCTCACCTTCGACCTCGAGGTCTGGTGCCCTTTCCTCGAGGATGGCAAGAACCTTCCTCATCTTTCGCGCCGAAAGGGTGTCTTCGGATCCGAAACTCGACTGCGAAAGAAGCGCGATCTTGGGTTCTATTCCGAAATGACGGAGTTCTGCCGACGCCATGATAGCAACCTCTGCGAGTTGCTCGGGCGATGGATCGGCATTGACGTATGTGTCGGCGATGAATACGGGGCCGGTCGGCAGGATCAACCCCGACAGCGCCGCAAATCCGAATGCGCCCGGCCGGACACCGACCACCTCCGAGACGTGCCTCAGCTGTGTCCTGTATCGCCCTACGGTCCCGCAGATCATGGCATCCACGTCCCCCCGCTTGAGCAGCAGCCCCGCAGCGACCGTGGAGCCGGCCTTCACGACCCGCACCGCATGTGATGGCGACACGCCCCGGCGTTCGACGATATGGTGGTATTCCTCGACAAGCTTCGGCATCCGCGGATCTTTTGCGGTGTCGAAGATCTCGAAGTCCTCGCCAAGCTTCATGCGCAATCCGAGATGCTTCAGCATGCGCGTGATATTTTCGGTATTGCCGCAAAGTACCGGCCTCGCGATACTCTCCGATACCATTTGCTGCGCGGCCTGAAGCACGTAGGGATGTTCTCCCTCAGCCATCGCAATGCAGTTGGCCTGCTCCGAATGCGAGCGCTTTGCAGCCTCGAAAACCGGCTTCATGAGGAAGCCGGACTGGAACACAAATCTCGACAGCTTCTCCTTGTAGGCTGCCATATCCTCTATCGGCCGCGTGGCAACACCGGACTCCATGGCCGCCATCGCGACCGCCGGCGCAATCTCGGTGATCAGCCGCGGATCAAAAGGTTTAGCGATGATGTATTCCGGCCCGAACACGAGCGTATCCGTACGATAGGCAGAAAGCACGATATCGGATGCCACGGACTGCGCGATGCCGGCCAGCGCCACGACTGCCGCCTTTTTCATCTCCTCGTTGATGGTGGTGGCGCCGACATCCAGAGCGCCGCGAAAAATGAACGGGAAGCAGAGTACGTTATTGATCTGGTTCGGATAATCGGTTCGGCCCGACGCAATGATGGCGTCCGGGCGGACGGCCTTTACATCCTCCGGCATGATCTCGGGGGTAGGATTGGCAAGTGCGAAGACGAGAGGTTTTTCCGCCATGTCTGCGATCATTTCGCGACTGACGATGCCGCCTGCCGAAAGCCCGAGGAACACATCGGCGCCCTTCATGACCTCTCCGAGCGTGCGCGCGTTGGTCTCCCGCGCAAACGGCTCCTTGTAGGGATCCATGAGTTTTTCACGGCCCTTGTAGACGACCCCCTCGACGTCGGAGACGAAGACGTTTGCCGGCTTCAGGCCCAGCGCGACGAGCAGGTTCAGGCAGGCAAGCGCCGCCGCGCCCGCGCCCGAGCAGGTGAGCCTGACGTCCTTGAGTTCCTTGCCGACAAGCTTGAGGCCGTTGAGAATGCCCGACGCCACGACAATTGCGGTGCCGTGCTGGTCATCATGGAAAACCGGGATTTTCATGCGCTCGCGAAGGCGCCGTTCGATCTCGAAGCACTCCGGTGCCTTGATGTCCTCCAGGTTTATGCCGCCGAATGTTGGCTCCAGCCTCGCAACGGCCTCGACGAAAGCGTCGACCTCCTTCTCCGCAACCTCGATATCGTACACATTGATGTCGGCGAATTGCTTGAAGAGGACCGCCTTTCCCTCCATGACCGGCTTGGCTGCGAGCGGACCGATGTCTCCCAGTCCAAGCACGGCGGTGCCATTGGTGATGACCCCAACGAGGTTGCCGCGGGCTGTAAGCGATGAGACCGTGCTCTCGTCCTCGTAAATGGCACGGCAGGCGTAAGCCACGCCGGGCGAATATGCGAGGGAAAGATCGCGCTGGTTCGCCAGCGGCTTGGTCGGCATGATCGCGACCTTGCCGGGAGGGTCCGCCTCGTGATAGCGCAGCGCGGCAATTTTTTCACTGTTGTCGGGCATATCAACTCTTGCTGCTGGCGTTTTCGATAATGGGATTGTTGGCAGTGGCGATCGGGTTTCTGTGCTTTCGGAAACTGCCGCGCCCGGACCGACCCCACCGGAAGATGGTTCTTCGCTATCACCCCCGCACTTGGAATCGGCCGGTTGTGCGCCTTCGACCTGCTGGTGTGCATCGCCCGCTGGTTCCTTCCGCATCGTCAATCGTCTGAACCACGATCCACTCATTCTATAGGTGCGCCTCCTCGACACTTTTTGTGGGGCATTAAAGATCTTGAACAGTTATTTTGCATGACCCAATGAGGACCGGACGCGGCAGTTTCCGCAACCAATTCCCTGGTGTATGGCTGTCGAGAAGGCACGGCACCCTATCCTCTACAGCAAGTTCGGGCGAGCGGCCCCTTTTGTGACAGCCTGTTCCGGCAGTCCGGCAAGAAGAGTGGAGAACGAAGTGGTACACCGGGACAAGACGAGACTGGTTCACTTGGCGCGGGATCATGGAAGCGATGCAACGCATCCTGTCAACCCTCCGATCGTGCGCGCATCGACCGTACTCTATCCGGATATTGCGACACTGCGCGACATGGGACAGCGACGTGCCCGGGGAGAGCGACTTTTCGTCTACGGAGCGCGAGGCAATCCGACGACATTCGCCCTGCAGGACGCGATCACCGAGATCGAGGGCGGCGACCGGACGATGCTCTTCCCGACCGGCCTCGCGGCCATTGCACACGTCTTTCTGAGCCTTCTGAAACCCGGCGACCATGCAATTTTCGGCAACTCCATCTACGGACCAGCACGCAGTATCGCCACTGAGTACTTGGCGGAACGCGGTATCGACTGCGAATTCTGCCCCATGGTGGTGGACGAAGTGGTCCGCCGGCTTCGCGACGAGACGCGCCTCGTTTACCTGGACAATCCCGGGTCGATCATATTCGACGTCGCCGATATCCCGGCCATCGTTGGCGCGGTGGCCGGTCGCGGAATCAAGGTCGCGGTAGACAATACCTGGGGCGCTCCCGGTCTCCATAAGCCGCTGGCGCTCGGCGCGGATGTATCTATCGTAGCGTTGACGAAGTACGTGGCTGGCCACTCCGACCTCATGCTGGGCTCGGTCACGGCACGTGGCGAGATTGCGGACCGCCTCTGGGCTGATGCAGGTCTCTTGGGCCAGACCGTAAGCGCCGACGACGCCTACATGGCCCTCCGCGGCCTTCGCACGGCTGCCGCTCGACTAGCCATGCACGAAGCCCACACCCGCCAGGTGATTGAATGGATCCAGCAGCAGGAATCGGTAGACCGCGTGCTCTATCCACCGCTGGAATCAGATCCGGGCTACCGCATATGGAAACGTGACTTCTCGGGTGCGAACGGGCTCTTCTCGGTGGCCTTCAAGGCGCACATCACGGCATCCCAGGTCATCCGCTTCGTCGACGCGCTGAAGCTGTTCGGAATTGGGGCGTCCTGGGGCGGATATGAAAGCCTGATCCTCACCTATACACCGTCGAAAATTGGCGGCTGGAAGGGTGGCGGTCTTGTTCGCCTTCACATTGGCCTGGAAGACCCGGAAGACCTCATTGCCGATCTGAAGTTAGGGTTCAAGTCGCTCGAAACGGCCTGACCAGGGCAAGCCAGCCGCTTGGTCGGTTTTCAGCGATCGGCTCTATTATTTTCCCCATCGATGAACATGTATCGGGATATGCACCGCGGCTTGGAGGAACGGACTTCGAGCCAATCCAGAAGCCTGATCCAGAACGAGTTACGCATTACTTACCTCAGGTTGTCCCAAGATTGTTACAAGTCGTTTACGCTAGCTGAGCAGAAGCCAGATGTCCAGCACCGCATCATTTCTGAACATTAAAAACAATTGATATTGAAAAGTTATTTCGTCTTGCCCCGCGATCCCGCACGCAGTTTGCCCTGCTCCCAACGCACGGTCTCGATAATGCCCTCCATTGTGGGGATATTGGGGCGCCAACCGAGCATTTCGGCTATTCGGGACTGATCGACCCATAGTGATCCTGCAATGCTGTCGAACCTCCGACCCTGCCGCGCGGCACGCGCACCGGCCTGCAATACGCAAGTCGGCACCGGCACAAGCCGTATCGGCCAATTGCCGGCGTCCGCGATTGCTGCGACCAGATCCGGCGTCGACAGCGGTTCTGCGTCCGCGACCAGGAACATTTGATCGGCCGCAACCGGATGAACCGCCGCCAACGCCAGCACATCGGCGAGGTTTTCGACATAGATCATGCTGCGCCTGTTGCGAATCAGCCCCAAAGGCAGCGGTATGCCCTTCTCTACGGCGCGCATCAGATGCAAGAAATTCGCCCCGACGCCGGGACCGTAGACGAGTGGCGGGCGGATGATCGTGAAGCTCATGCCATGCCTGCCAGTGATCTCGGTGAGCGCCAACTCACCTTCGAGCTTGGAAATCGCATAGGCATCGCCAGGAGCAGGCGCGTCTTCTTCCGTATAGGCTTCCGCCTTCCCCTCACCCAGAACCTTGACCGTGCTGCACAGTACAAAACGACGGACCCCTGCCGCCGCCGCCTGGAACGCAAGTTTCGCTGTGCCGTCCCGGTTGACGGCCCGCGCCAGGGCAAGGTCTGCGCCAGACTTGCCTGGCAAGTGCACACGGGCAGCGAGATGGATGACCGCATCACATTCTTCAAGGACACCACGCCAGTCAGTGCCGGCCCCGATGCTCCCGATTTCCCGCACCGCCACCCGTTCGCCGGATGCGAGAGAGGAGCCATCCCGAACTGCGGCGACCACCTCCCTCCCTTCGCCAGCCAGACGCCTGCACAACACGCGTCCAACGAAACCATTTGCACCGGTGACCAGGATCTTCATTGGCGTATTACTCTCCGTGGACCGCCTCGCGAGCCTCGGTCCGAAGTCCAGCGCTGCGGTTACCACAACCGTCCCAGTATACCAACGCAGCCTGCGCCACTGAGGCAGCCCACCACGCTTGACTGAAAGAGACCTTCGGTGCCATCTGCCCGCCTTGGCCACAACAGACTATTTGCGCCAGACGGTGGACAATATGCGCCAGATTCCCTTCTTCCCCTGGGCCGGACTGTTCGATGAACATGGCGAGGAATACGTCGCCATCGTCCGCGAGTGCCTCACCCGCGGGGCGTTCATTCTCCAGCGTGACATCGACGAATTCGAGCGCGCCCTCGAATCCTACCTTGGCGTCAAGCACGCCATTGCCGTCTCCGATGCGACCAACGCCATGCTCCTGGGCCTGCGCGCACTCGACCTCGAGCCCGGGTACGAGGCGATCCTTCCCTCCCACTGCTTCGTCGCCGCAGCCCAATCGATCCACTTTTCCGGCGGCGTCCCCGTCCCCGTGGAACTCGGCGACGACTGGATGGTCGACGCCTCTGCCATGGAGGCCGCCATCACCCCGCGCACGAAGGTACTCATGCCGGTCCAGGTAAACGGCCGCACCGCCGACATGGACGCAATTCTCGACATCGCTGCGCGGCACGGGCTGATCGTTGTGGAAGACAGTGCCCAGGCCCTCGGCGCCCGCTACAAGGGCCGGGCCACGGGCACCATCGGCGCCTGGGGCTGTTACAGTTTCTACCCAAGCAAGACACTCGGTACATTTGGCGATGCCGGTGCGCTCGTTACCAATGACGATCGTATCGCGGAGACTGTCCGGCGCATGCGCAATCACGGCGCGAACGCCGAGAAGACGATCGAGGCAGACAATACGATCTGGGGTACCAACTGCCGCATGGATAACCTCCACGCGGCGATCTTGAAGTTCAAGCTCGGCCAATACCCCGACGCCATCGCCCGCCGCCGCGCAATTGCGGCGCAATATCATGCGGCTTTCCGCGACATCCCACAGCTCGTGCTCCCGCCCGCCCCCGACGACGACCCCGATTGGTTTGACGTCTACCAGAATTACGAACTCATGGCCGATCGCCGCGACGACCTTCGCGAACACCTGCGGCAGAACGGCGTTGGCACGATAATCCAATGGGGGGGCCTCGCCCTCCACCACATGCACGGGCTCGGTTTCAAGCAGAAACTTCCGGGCACCGATGCCTTCTTCGCACGCTGTCTGCTCCTGCCGATGCAGCACCTCATGGATGACGACGACGTCGACCATGTGTGCGAACTGGTCCGCGCCTTCTACCGTGCCTGACAATACTGCTTCGTCATGGCTTGCGCGCAGCGCAGTAGAGCACGCGATGCACGCGGTCGGCCGATCCTTGCTCGACCGGCACGGGCGGATTGTACGCCTCCGCCTCCGGCATGAGCTCCGCCGGCATCGCCTCGAGTCGACCGAACACCATGCGCTTCAGCAGCTTCTTGCCCGCCATCGTCTTCGGAATCAGTCCGGCAGAAACCGCAAACTGTTTGACCGGTACCAGGATGCGCTGCAGCGGCGAGGCTGCGGCATAGGTCCAGGCACCAAATAGTTCGCACGTCAGTCCGTTGCCGGCCATGAGGCGCACCAGTTCGACGGCACCATGGTAGACGTTGGAGTGCGGGCTCGGATTGAAGTCCGCCATGTCCTTGTTTGCGGTCGCGATCAAAAGGTGGCCGCCATGCCTGAGGACACGTTTTGCCTCCCGCACAAACGCCTCTGCATCCGGAAGGTAGTAAAGGGCCTCGAACAGGATGACGACATCGAGACTGTCGTCGTCGAACGGCAGGTCGGCCGCATCCATGACGTCGATCTGCACGCGGCCCTCATAATGGGCACGTGCCTGATCGACGAGCGCCGGCAGAATATCGCCGGCTCTAAGGCTGCGAGCAAGCGGGAGCAGATAGCCGAGGCCCTGTCCGCTTCCGCATCCCGCCTCCAGAACATCGCGCCCGCGGCAATATTCGCCAGCCCACCTGTAGCGATGGCACATGCGCTGCAACTGCTCGCGGCTGATCGCCTCGCCGGCAACCTCCGTGACGGTGGTGAAGTCGGGAAGCTGCTCCGCATCTGGTCTGCTGCCTTGTCCGGTCATTCTGCCTCCCCGCTTCAGCCAATGCTGCCCTGCTGCCGCCACGACCATGCCACTGCCAGCACGCCTACTGCCGATACGATACCGCTTGCAAGCGCATGCACGCCGAATGCAGCCGCCTTGCCCATGCTGATCCACTCCGAAAGCCAACCGACAGCGACGATCCCGCAACCGAGCACCAGGATGACACCAGTGAGCATTCCGAATTGCCAGGCGGAAAGCTGGCACAACCTGAAGATCATCCAGAGATAGCAGAGCTGAAATACAACCTGTACGAATGCGTAAACTGCAACGACATCGACCGGGTTGTTGATCCAGAAAATTGCCCCCGCTACCGCTGACACTGTCAATGCATCGAATTTCATCTGCACAGAGAGCATCTGGTCTTGTGCACCACGCGCTTCGAAGAGACGGCCGGGCCAGCAGGTTATCGCATGTAGGGCTACTGGAATTGCAAGCCACGCAGCATAATGTCCAGCCTCCCGCCACCGTTCTCCGAATACGACGGCAAAAGCATCCGGCGCCCACCAGGCAAGCAATCCGAAAGCGGGCACGCTGGCAACTGCGACTGCGATCATCAGCCGCCAGGTCAGCTGCCGGAACGCCGGCGTATCGCCCTGGTCAGCCGCTTCCTTGTAGTAGACTTGGCTCATTGAGCCGGTAAGCAGATAAATCGGCGCCTGCAGCACCATTCGGCAGAGACCGTAGAACCCTGCGGCCGGCAGCATGTTCGCCAGGGTGAAGGCGAATATTAACAGGTCACGGGAGAAGTTACTCACGATACAGTAGGGCAGATTGTAAAGCGGAAACTGCCTGTGGCGCCCCGCAGCCTTCGAATATTCCGCTCCGGTTATACTTCGCAGGTTTGCCGGCGAAAGTGAGCGCAAGTTCGACAGGAAAGTCAGTGCGAACGCTGAGATTCCGAACAGCCGCCCGACAATCAGGCCAACCGAGGAGAACCTGAGCAACCCCATCGCCACCGAAACCGAAACGCCCGCCACCTGCTGCCAGATGTTACCAGCAGCCATACGGACATAGTTGTTTTCCCGGTGCGCGAACGCATTTCCGATCTGCCCGATCGCGAGCAAGGCGGCGAACAATGGCACGGCGTAGAGCAGTTGGCCGTGCTGACGCAGCGCATCGGAACCGGGGATCCATCCG
Organism: Pseudomonadota bacterium; assembly: GCA_046048295.1. Classification (GTDB taxonomy): domain Bacteria; phylum Pseudomonadota; class Alphaproteobacteria; order Rhizobiales; family Hyphomicrobiaceae; genus CBDCWA01. The sequence continues at coordinate 9,883 of JBJOGJ010000006.1, forward strand.
TAAAGAATTCCGGCCACAGCCGCGACACCGGCTACACACACGACCGCCGTTCCCGCAAGACAGAGGCCTCCGAGTGCCCTGGCCTCCTTATCCTCGTCGGCGATCACGATGGCGAGCTCGTAGCGCCCCGTACATGCGAACGAGAGAATTGCCGCGAGCGCCACCAGAGTGGCCAGCAGCCCGTAGTCCGCCGGCCCATAAAGGCGGGTGAGAATCGGGGAAGCCGCTATCGGTATAAGCTGGCTGAAGACGGCGCCCCCAGACATCGTGACAACGTTTCGCAAGAAGCCGGTTCGCGCCATCTACCTGCCCCGCCCCGCGGTTGCCAGGAATTCAATGTGGTCGCAAAAGGAACGATAGATTGTCGCCGCGTCGAATCCGGCCTTGTAGGCAGCAAGCGCCCTTGGCCTGAGTGCCGAGATTCGCCCTGTATCAGCCACGATTTCGCTCAGGCAATCGCGAATGCAGATGCAATCGCCCTCCGCGTAGAACAGCCCGAGCCCCTCCCGCTTCAGAAATGCATGCGTCTCGCCTTGCAGGCCGGTCATGATCGGCAGCCCGGCAGAAAGATATTCGCCGACCTTGTTCGGAAGACTCATCCGGAAGTCCGCCGTCGATGGATAGGGCAACATTCCAAAATTCGAACGCTGCAGAAGAGACCGAATTTCGGCCGCATTGCGCCACCCCGCAGTGAGCACGACGGGATCCCCTACCGATACGGCAGCAATATCTCGCATCAAGTCGTCCGAACCGCAGAACACGAGCCGCAGCCGCGCCCGTTCGCCCGCCTCCAACTTTGCGGCTGCCCGCACGACAGCAAGCAAATCCTCGCGCCGTGCAATCGAGCCCATGAAGCAGCCGATCACCTGATCGTCTGCCCCATGGACACCCTGCTCGCCCCAGAACGCATTCGCCTTGGCGAGCGCGTCAGCGGGTGGCGATTGCGTATCGACAGTAAGATGAAACGCCCGGTCGAGATCCGATCTGCCCCGCCCGGTACTACCAAGCGCCCACGCAACAAAGGCATCCGTTATGCCTAGAATTGCTGTGGCCCGCTCGACGATGCGTCGCTGGCTCGCTCGCCAGTGGGCCAACAGTGGCGCAGCCAAGATCCGCACGGGCAATGGCATCACTTCGGCTAGGGCATCGGGCCACATGTCTCGGAAATCGACAGCAATTGGAACCGAGTACTTGCATGCATATCCGACAACCGCATCGGCAAGCTCGATCGTGGGATAGCTGCAGACGATCACATCCGGCCGCGCCTGCGATCGCACCTCCGCTTCGAACGATCGTGCGATGTCGCGATGGTTCAGGATACGAGCCAGCGAAACGTTGCGCCCATATGAACGGCCATGAAGCAGCACGAGGCGATACCGCTCCGCTGTGTCACGGATTACCGTCGCGTCGCTCCGCTGGATCTTTTGCTGATGATTGAAGGTGGAATTCCACCACGTAACGTCATGCCCGCGATCCGCCAAGTGCCTGGCAAGAATGCCCGTCCGCAACAGGCGCGGCGTGCCTGGATCCTCCGGAATTTCCTCGCCAACGGTAACAAGCCAGATTCTCACGTGCTCCTCGACTTAATGGCGACGAGTTCCAGCCACGGCAGACGTTTGGCCGCGTAGTGTTCGGCTCACGAGAGAGGTCCAGTTACATGCATCCGAGGCGACTGCAAACCGCTGCCCCAGAGCAAGGCATATTGCAACCATCGCGAACGACGCCATGAACCAATACTGAAAAGCCCCCCACGTCGAGAAGATCACGACCATCAACGCGACGAACGTAGTGGTCGCATGGGCCCCGGCAACAGGAGCGAGTTTGGTGGACTGTTGCAACGCCAGCATTCCCGAAACAAGCAGCAGGATGACGCCTATCGCGCCAAGCTCGAACCATACCTGCAGATAGACATTATGTGCATGCGTGCTGAGCGTCATCACTTGTCGATGTCCGCCCGGCGGTGGCTCGGCGGTCGTACGCTCTTCGCGCCCGCGCCAATAGGCTGCATGCGCGCCGGCACCGATTATCGGCGACTTGAAGGTCTGCCGAGCGGTATGCCCCCAGATCACCACCCGATCCTGCGCAGACTTTGGCAGCCATTCGGCATGATAAAGACGGTTGTCGAATGCAAACAGTGCGAGCGGCAGCATGGCGACGACCGCCACGAACCAGCCCAAGCCAACCAGCTTCCGGACTGCCGACACCTGCACCATGAGAAGCAGGAATGCGCCACTGCTCACAATAACCGCAAGTTTGTTGCTGTCGCTCCGCGAAAGCAGGATCGCGCTCACGACAACAGCATACAACAGCATCGGGAAAACCCAGCCGTTCTTGCTCCCGAATAACAATCGGCAGAGGCACAGCATCGGCCACAACAGCAGCGCGAGAACGGTCATGCTGCGCGCCAACGCATTTGGCGAAATCGCAACGATCCGCCCATTTTCATATGTGAAGTAGGCGTGCTGCGGCGATGATCCAATGGCGTTCATGATCTGCCGCTTGATTTCAAGCCCGGTCACAACCTCGGCAAGCAGATACACCGCCCCGAACGCGAACCCCGCAAGCAGCCAGAACGACAGCAGCGCAACGCGCTCGTCACGCTGCAAAGAAAGCCAGCCCGCGACGAAATGTACACCGAGGACGAACAACATGGCCACCGTCGCCTTGGTCGCCGCGTCCAGTCCGTCAGGCGCCCAGAAGCCTGTCACCGCCATCCACGCGGCTAACAGGGAGAATGCGATCGTCACAGGACTGAGATAGATAATGCTCCGGCGTAGCTGCCCCTCGCATGCCGCAACAAGAGCGGTCATCGCCACGAGCACTGCCAGCACGAACGGCATTGTTCTGCCGTCAAAGAGCACGGCAATCACACCGGCAACGACACCTGTCGACAACACGCGCGTCGCAACGCCGGGCGCCAGGCATGGCCGGAAATCGGGACCATCGCTTTGCACGTTACGAGCTTGCTCCGCTACTTGCTGTCGAACCCTGGCTCCCTGTCGGCATCGTTACGACTTCGACAGCACCTGGAGGCGGCTGCGGTGTGAGGGGCGTTTCCCGACGCGCCAGGGCGATGAGATCACCGGGCGCACCGAGCCGGGCGAGGAGACGCGCGACGCCGCTACGCGCTCGTGACTTCGAGAAGATCGCAACCCCAGTGAGGAATATCAACTGGAGATCCGTAAACACGCCGGCACGCTCGACATAGAACAGCCCCAGCCGGGACTTGCCCGGCCTGATCAGCTGATTGTAGGCGAGATCCGGATCGCTGGCTCCAGCGAGGATGTCACCTTCATCCGCAAACACGATCGAGGCGAAATCGGTAATTCCCGGCCGCACGTCCAGCAGCCGCGCTTCCGCTGCCGTATAGCATGCCGTTTCGCTCGGCACATTTGGCCTCGGGCCGACCAGGCTCATGTCGCCCTTGAGAACGTTCCAGAGCTGCGGCACCTCATCCAGCTTTGTCGCCCTCACGAAGCGACCGACCGGCGTTATGCGTCTGTCATCCCTCGCCGTCGAACTGACACCCGTCCTGTCCGCCCCGACGACCATCGACCGCAACTTATACATTGTGAACGGAGTATTGCTACGCCCGCTACGACGCGCTGCGTAGATCGGCGACCGCATGTCCTGTAGCCAGATTGAGGCCATCGCAAGTACCATCAGCGGACAAGCTGCGACAAGCAACAGCGACGACACGACGACATCGATGGCACGCTTGACCGGTTGCGGGCGCATCAGCGGGCGCCTGCCATATCAACGGCCGTCTTCACGAGTGTATCCACCGTCGGATAGTAAATTGCCTCGAGAGAACGTGTAGACGGGGCAGGCGCATCCGCGATTGTTATCCGTCGCGCAGAGGCACGCCAGTCGTCGGGATTGAGTCGCTCCGCCGTGCTCGCCAGGATCTCGGCAGCAAACCCGCACGTCGACCATCCGCCGTCCACGGCAAGCAACCGCCCCGTCTTTTTCACCGACGAAACGATCGGTGCTGGATCGAACGGATTGAGAATGCGAACATCGACGACTTCCGCGGAGATCTTTTTCGCAGCAAGCGCTTTGGCAGCCTCGAGCGCCAGGTGCACCGAGTATCCCGCACCGGCGATGGTGATGTCGCTGCCATCGCGAACGACGCGCGGTCCTTGCGTTCGCAGGTCGATTTCGGCGAGCGGTTTGTCCTCTTCGGAAAGTTCGTAGAGCCAGCGATCGTCGATGTAGATGACAGGGTCGTCACAGAGCGTGGAAGCCACCAGCAGATCACGGGCGTCGAGAGCCGAAGCCGGCATGACGACACGGAGGCCTGGAATGTGGGAGTACCAGGCGTGTAATGCCTGGCTGTGCTGAGCCCCTTGCTCTCCACCGCGATTGATGATTGCGCGAATAACCACCGCTGGCCCGGGCCGTCCTCCAAGCATGTGCCGCCACTTCGCCGCCTGGTTCACGATTTGATCGGTGGCAAGCAACATGAAGTCCATCCGCGGGTGGACGATGATCGGTCGATATCCGAACAGCGAGACGCCGACGCTCATGCCGGTCGTGGCGGCCTCGCTGACCGGACAATCGATAACCCTTTCGCGTCCGAACTCCTTGTCGAGGTCGGTCATCGATGAGCCGACGTACCAGGGGCTCCAAAGACCTTGCCCTATGGTGAAAACACTAGGGTAATTCGCAAGGAGGTAGCGATAGGCCGACCGGATCGCTTCCGCATATGTCAGCGAGGTACTCAACGATCGTTACCCCCGTACACGAACTTGAACAGGTCCGATTGAGGCGGATAGGGCGCCTCCCTCGCTTTCTCGACCGCGAGGTTGCAGGCCTGCCGGATTTCGTTTTCGAGTTCGTTCACGTCCTTCTGCTTGAGTACCCCTGCAGTGAATAAACCCTTCTTGAAGCGCTCGATCGGATCGCGCTGCTTCCAGGCATCGAGGACGTCGAGACGGCGCAGTACGCCGACGTCCACGTCCTCATTCGGGCCCACATGCCCACGATGCCTGTAGGTTATGGCTTCGATGAACGCCGGAGACCGTGTCGCGCGCATGCGCTCGATGAGCTGCTTGGCGACTTCCGAGACCGCAAGCACATCGTTGCCGTCGATCGTCACTGCTTCGATGTCGTGCACTTCGGCAAAGCGCGCCACCCGATTCGACGGCTGCCTCAAATGTATGTCCAGATGGCTGGAGAACAGATTGTTCTCACAAACGAACAGCACTGGAAGCTGCATCGTCGATGCAAGGTTCATCGTCTCGTGCAGGACGCCTTCCTCGCTGGCCCCATCCCCGAAATAGCTCACTGCGATCACATCAGAGCCGTCCAGCTTGGCAGCGAGTGCCGCCCCAAGCGCAATTGGTATCGTACCCGCTACGATCGGAACCGAGCCATGGAATCCGACCTCCGGAGCATAGAGGTGCATCGAACCGCCCATCCCGCCGGACACGCCCACGGCCCGCCCCAGGATCTCTGCAATCAGGCCATCGAGACTGCCGCCAAGAGCGAGAAAGTGGGCATGACTGCGATGCCCCGAGAACACGCGGTCACTTGCACGCAGGTGTTCGGAGATACCGACGGCTATGGCCTCCTGCCCGATCCCAAGGTGACACGGACACTTGGCTTCCCGGTTCACGACAAGATCTGCAATGCACTCCTCGCCGAATCGAATGAGTAGGAGGTCGCGCAGAAGACGCCGGCCGCGCTCACCATCGACGTCGGTCGCGTCAATTGCAGCGGTGAAGCTCCCGGGATCGATGAACTCGCCGAGTGCATTTGCGAAATGCGTCCCTGGCACCATGTCAACGGCCTTTCGGCGGTCGACTCTCGACGCGGGAAGCGGCATTCGAACGGACGCACATGTCTCGGAAGATCCTCTTCAAGCTCTGGCCCCAGGCACCAAGTCATCCCCGCAGTCGATACCAGCATTACGTGCCGCACAAAGCTGGCTTATGCAAGATCAGTGTTAAGGTGCACCCGCCCCGAAATTCTCCGATAAATGATGGCGGACTGGCCGATTGGCGACAGTGCAATCAGCCCCAAAACTGCACACCCAGCCAGTCACGTTTCAGTAAATCATTCTTGTCTTGAGTGTGGCATTTTCTTGGCTGTGCCCACGCATATTCCCCCTGGCTACCTGTAATCGTCCCGGCACTTACTCGATACCTGAGCTGGATCGCGTTCCTGTGGCAAGCAGCGTTCACAAATGCGGTCGACTACCTAGGTAATTCCATCGGCTAAAGCGGCGTTGGGGGCCCGGAAGGCTTGCTTGTCGATTCCTTCTCGAGTTCCTCCATCTTCTCTTTGAACTTGCGAATGAGACGTTGCATATACGTCAGTGCCTTGTCCACGTCTTCCTCACTGGGCAGCTGCAGCGTCCGCCCAGGCTCACCGGGTTTGCCGCCGCCACCCTCTCTGGGAAATACGAATCCTTCGAGCTGCTTGAGTTCGGCCCTCAGTTTCTCGTTCTCCTTTCGCAGCCGGTTGTTTTCCTCTGCGACGCTCGAACGCTGCTCGGCAAGCGGGCGGCACGACCAGCTGGCGTCGATCTTGCGACACAGCGCCATGTCGCCTGTTTCAGTGTCGAGCCGGATGAACCCACCGTCCTCCGATGGCATCATCGTGTATCGCCCCGCGGCGAACGCATCGCCACCGGCCACGGTCACAACCGAAATCAAGCCGGTCATCAAGAGCTTGCGCATGCCTTTCAACTCCAAAGGTCTCCGAATCATGCCGTCCTTTACCCCCATCAATCTTCTGACTGATGGCATCAAATCGAACCTTTAGATAGGGCGTTACCCTGGCGCGCGAGAACGGGGATGGAAAAAGATTCCTCCACTCGCGTTCTAATTGCGAGATGAATCCAATTTTTTTCAAATCGTTCTAGGTTTTTTTTAGCAAGAACGATAACGTCCCCACGCAAAGCACTGTTTAACCTTAGATTTACCCTCCCCTGGCAGGCTCGACGCAAATCACTAGCGGCTCGTATTGCGTCCGTGCCGGGATCTCTTCAGGCGGATGCAACTTGCGCGCGAGCCCCATGAGTTCCCAGCCGCTGCGAGCCGTTTTGGAAGTCAAATCCGGCGGGTGCCAAGGGGAACGATATGTCTGCGCAAGACGATAGGATTGGTCAAAATCTACGGGAAGCCGGGTCGGTCGGGCTCGACTCGCAGGATCTGAAGGGCATCCTGCTTGCCATTGCAGATCGCCTCTGCGAGGAGGACGAACACCGCACCACGATGCTCGCAGGTATGCACGAGCGCCTCGAAGCACTGTCCGGGCAAACCGCCGAAGCAGCTGCAACCGGCCACCTGGGCCCGTCGGACGCTGCAACGCCGCCACCTGCCGAGGTCAGACCGGAAACTGAGCCCGATTCACACGCAACCGCAGTCTCGGAGCGGCAACCGGTACCGTTGAAGTCGGCGATCGCACCAACTGAGCACCTTGCGAATGACGAATTCTGGGATGCCGAGCAGGCCGAGGCGCTGGCACGCGTCTACGAGGAAACTGGCGACCTTGCCGCCACGTCATCATACTCGTCCGCCCCATCGGTCGATCACGTCTCCTCGGACGCTGTCATAACGGCCCCCACCGAAGTCCCGCCGGTTGCCGGCGAGTCCGCCCGATCGCCATCCATCGATCATAACGAGTTCGGGCTTCTTTTCCTCGAACTTGCCGACAAGCTCGACAATCTGGTCGCCACGATGCCGACCGACGCCACTTTCGAAGTGCTCGAATCGAGGTTGCTCCAGATCGAGCAGGAGATCGCTGGCGCATCCCGCGGCTCGGCAGCCATTACCGAAGTACAAGACCGGATTGCTGAGATCGCGGAACACCTCGTGGCCACCGAACGGCAATTCGGCCGTATCGACAGCGTCGAGACCGAGTTGCGTCAACTTGCCGAACGACTGAGCGATGAACGCTTGGCCACCCTGGCGCCGGCCGCGGGCAACAGCAACGCGCTACCTGATACGCTCCTGCACGAGATCTCCGAGCGAATTGCCGGCCAGGTCGCCGGCGCTGTTTCCAGATTGCCCGCATTTTCCGACGGTGAGAGCAGCGGCGAACTCAAGGAGCTGTTGCAGCGCTACATTGCCGAGCGCCGCGAAGGTGACGAGAACACTGTCATGATGCTCGACACCATGCAGCAAGCCCTGATTCGCCTCCTCGACCGTGTCGACGACCTCGAGATGGATAGAACGGGGCGGTCTGGATTCGGCGGCTTCGACGACAGCCACGCCCGCACCCCAGCAGCACCGACCCCCGCACGTACGCCAGAAGCAAGTCCGGCAGCTACCGAGAAGCCGGAAGAGCATTCTGACAACTCCAACGTCGCAGCAGTCGCCTACACAATTCCGGCGACGAAAGTCGACGTCGAAGCGACCACCGCCGCTGAACCCGGAGAAGCTGGCTCCACCGACACCGAGCCCGCCCTCGCTGCCACGCTCGAGCCCACTGTCGAGCCGCAGAAGCCGGCCTTGAGCGACCGCGCAGCCATGGTGGCTTCCGCGCGGCGAGCAGCCCAGCAGGCAACCGAGCAGCGCGCCAAGGAGGAAGCGGAAGCTGCCGCCCAGAAGGCTCGGGGTAAACAGGCACAGCCCCGCACCGCCGCGTCCGCCAAGCCAGGCCTTGCTCGTTCCAGAATTGCAGTCGGAGCCGTTATTCTTCTTGGGCTCGGCATCGGCTATCAAACCTACGCCATGATCGCCAAATCGGCGCTGATCCCTGGAGCCGCGACCAATGCAAGCGTGATTGCAGGACCGAAGTCGCAGAAGGGCGCCATGGCTGATGGAAGCGAGGCAGCCAGCCAATCCGCCGACACGGAAACGAGCGCCAAGAGCACGACCTCCGCATCCGCGCCGGAACTTGAAAACCCGTCTGGCGGACAGGCCGCCGACCAGGCAACCGTCAGCGACACGTCACTGACGCTTCCAGCCCAAAAGGCCGTGCACACCGCTGATGCCGACGCGCCTGCGCCCCCCGAAACGGCGACTGCGAGTTTCCAGCCGCCAGCCGGCAATTCAAAGCTGGAACTGCCGCCTTCACGGATCGGACCGCTCTCACTCCGCCTTGCGGCTGCAAAGGGTGATCCGTCTGCCGAGTTCGAAGTGGCATCGCGCTTCGCTGAGGGCAAGGGCATCGACCACGACCTGAAAGCGGCCTTGTCATGGTACAAGCGCTCGGCCTCTCGCGGCTTCGGCGCCGCCCAGTACCGCCTGGCGACGCTCTACGAGCGCGGCATTGGGGTCGAGCGCGATCTCGCCCGCTCCCGCACCTGGTACCAGCGCGCCGCCGAGCAGGGCCACGTCAAGGCCATGCACAATCTCGGCGTCCTGGCCGCCGGCGATGGCAAGACCAACCCCGACTACAGCGCGGCTGCACATTGGTTCGGCGAGGCCGCGGAATTCGGACTGAAGGACAGCCAGTTCAACTTGGCAATACTCTACGATTCCGGTCTCGGCGTGAATCGCAATCCGCAGATGGCCTATAAGTGGTTTGCAATAGCGGCAAGGGGAGGCGATGACGACGCCAAGAAGCGGATGCTGAAGGCACAGTCCAAACTGACCCAGCACGAGCTGGCGGCGGTCCAGTCCGAGATCGACAGCTGGATGCCCCGCCCCAAGGACCAACTCGTCAATGACGCCCGCGCCGCCGGCCAGCTATGGCAGCGCAGGTCCGCCTCGCACGCCAGCAACTGAACCACATCGCGCAGTTGAAGGAAGCGGCCGCTCCGGATTTCGGGGCGGCCGTTGTCGATGTATGCCTTATGCGAACTTCCACCAGATAGTCTTTCCCCGCAACACTGCGCTTTGAGGTTGGGAATGCTTCCAGATTTGGGATTGACCGCGCCTGATGGCGCGCGCATTAAGGCCCACACGCACATGGAGAACGTCGATTGTTCTCCATCATTTGGAGGTTGCGAAAACCCCCGGCGCTGTCGGGTCCCACTGCTGGGAAGACCATGAACTTCTATCTGCCCATCGCAGAGATGTCGGCCAATGTCTTTGTGTTCTTGTCCATGGGCGCGTCGGTCGGCCTTCTCTCAGGCATGTTTGGAGTTGGCGGCGGCTTCCTTATGACGCCGATGCTCATTTTTTCCGGCATTCCTCCCGCGGTTGCCGTCGGCACGGAAGCCGCCCAGATCGTGGCATCCTCGGTATCCGGCGCCGTCGCCCAATGGCGACGAAGGAATGTCGATCTGACTATGGGAACCGTCCTCCTGACCGGCGGTATCGTAGGCTCATTGATTGGCGTCCAGGTCGTAAGGATTCTGAGGCAGGCCGGTCAGTTCGATTTCTTCGTCACCGTGAGCTACGTGACTTTTCTCGGCATCATCGGCGCGCTGATGCTGATCGAAAGTCTCAATGCCATCCGCCAGGCCAGAGGCGGGCAGGTTCGCTCGAGTCGCCGACCCGGCCAGCACAGCTGGATCCACCGCCTTCCGCTCAAGATGCGCTTCCGTCGCTCCAAGCTCTACATCAGCGCCATACCGCCGCTCATAATTGGCTCTTTCGTCGGCTTTCTGGCTGCCATCATGGGCGTTGGCGGCGGTTTCGTCCTGGTACCGGCGATGATCTACCTTCTCAAGATGCCGACCAACGTTGTCGTTGGCACCTCGCTCTTCCAGATCGTCTTCGTGACCGGTTTCACGACAATTCTCCACGCGACACAGAACCAGACTGTCGATTTCGTGCTCGCGCTCATCCTCATGATTGGCGGTGTGATCGGTGCCCAGTTCGGCGTCATCCTGGGTGAAAAGCTGCGGGGCGAACAGTTGCGTTTTCTGCTGGCCGCCCTGGTATTGCTGGTCTGCGCGAGAATGGCATGGAGTCTGTTTTCCATGCCGGTCGAACTGTACTCGATCGCGCCGGCTCTGGGAGGAAGCCACTGATGGGGCAATTTCGCCGTCCGGTCATCCGCTGCCTGCTCGCCCTGCTGGTACTGACCGGCATGGGAGCCATTGCCAGCGCCCAGGATCAGGGCTTGCGCGGATCGGTTGGCGAGCCGTCAACCATGGCAACAGCCGCACGTCAGGAGGCGTCACTCGACCGCCCGGAGACCGTCCAGGCCGACGTCTCGACCCGCAGTGTCTCCGTAACATCAAGCTTCACGGGTACCGAGATCGTGATCTTCGGCGCCATCGACAATTCCCGCGGAACATCCCCCGAGAACACGATTTATGACGTCGTGATCATCGTTGAGGGCGGGCCGGCGAGTCTCGTCGCAAGACGCAAGGAAAATGTCGCCGGACTTTGGTTGAATGCGAGCTCTGTACCCTTCGAGCAGGTGCCGAGCTACTACGCCATCGCATCGACCCGCCCTGTCGACGAAATCAGCGATCCATCGGTACTGAAGAGGTTTCAGATCGGGTTCAGCCACGTCAAGATGAAGCCCTCCGAAGCAGCAAGAGCCAGCTTGGACAGCAAGGAACTCGACAGATTCAGGCAGTCGGTCATCAGACTCAAGCGTCGGGAAGGCCTCTACCGCGAGGATGAGTTCGGCGTCGTCTTCGTCGGCAGCAGTCTGTTCCGCACGACGATCGAGCTTCCGGCCAATGTCCCCGTTGGCCCAATGGATGCCCGGGTATTTCTCTTCCGGGACGGCAAGATGCTCAGCCGGTTCCAGACGCGGGTCAACCTGCAGCGGGAGGGACTCGAGGCGTTCTTGCACACGTTTGCCTTCTCCTATCCCTTCATCTACGGCGTATTCACCGTCATTTTATCGGTCGCCGCCGGGCTTCTCGCCTCGACATTCTTCGACCGGGCCAGGCACTAGCGGCCCCGGATCGCAATCGAAATTCCATGCTGGACCGCCCGGTCCGATGCTTGGATACTAGGCATCGGACCCGGAACTCTATGAAGCCATTCCGTTTTAGTCACCTCAATTGACGGGAATCAACGCTGGCGCGCCGGCCATGCGGTGCATATGTCGAAAGGACGACCATTCTTCCCGAGGTCACCCATGCGCTTGGCGACTTTCAACCTCGAGAGCCTTGATCCTGTTTCACGGGACGGTGTCACTCTTGCTGAACGGGCAGAGATCCTGCGACCGCAACTCGAGCGGCTGGCCGCCGATGTCCTCTGCCTGCAGGAGGTGAATGGGCAACCGGGCCAAGCCGGTGCGCCGCGTGAACTCTCCGCCCTGCGCCAGTTGCTCGATGGAACCCGATATGCAGGCTATGAGTTGACGTCTTCCCATGGCCACAAGTCCGGTACGATTGCCGACGTGCATAACCTCGTCGTCGTCACGCGCTTTCCGGTCCTCGGAACGCGCCAGGTCCGCAATGACCACGTTCCTGCCGTCCAGTGGCAGCATTTGCATGCCGCCCCCGCAGCATCTGCCCCAGCCCCCGTCGAGTTCGACCGACCGATCCTCGCGGTTACCCTGGATCTCGGCAGCGGGCAGCACCTGCACGTGATCAATGTTCATCTGAGGGCGCCCCTGGCGGCCCCGGTACCCGGGCAAAAGGACGGTGCCTTTGCCTGGCGATCCGTTCGCGGCTGGGCCGAGGGCTACTTCCTCTCAGCCCTGAAACGCAGCGGCCAGGCACTGGAGCTGCGTCTTCTTGTCGAGGACCTGCTGGATGCCGCCCCACACGGCGATATTGCGATATGCGGCGACTTCAACGCCGAGGATCATGAAACGCCCCTGAAGATAGTCGTCGCCGGAGAGGAGGACACCGGCAGCGGCCGCCTCAGCACACGGTCGATGGCAATCCTCGACCGCAATATTCCGGCAGATCGCCGCTTCAGTGTCCTGCACCACGGCCGCAAGCAGATGCTCGACCACATCGTCGTCAGCCGCACGCTGCTGTCGCGCTTTCGCACGATAGAGGTCCACAACGAGACGTTGACCGACGAACTCGTCAGTTATACGCGCGTGCAACACCCAACAGGCTCGCACCACGCCCCGTTAGTCGCTACGTTCGACGTCCCTTCCACCTAGCTGCCGCACCGTCTTGCTTTTGCGGCCGCGCTCGCACACTAATTTCGCCATTCCTTTGGCCGGCCGCCTGGAGATCGTGAACAAGTGCCTGAGTTAGATAAGGTCCGCTTTGCCCACCCCGCAGTGGGCGTGGCAGCGTTCGTGGCAGTTGCTCTCCTGTTCTGGGGTGTGAACTGGTGGCTACGCCCGACGGTCGCTACGGTCTTGCCCCAGCGCGGCGTCGCGGCCGAGGTCGTTTATGCAACTGGCGTTGTTGAACCAGTCTACTGGGCCAAGGTTGTCGCCCTGCAACGCAAACGCATCATCGAGATCTGCCACTGCGAAGGCCAACCCGTCAAGAAAGGCGACATTCTCGCCAATCTCGACGATCTCGAGGAGCGTGCGCTGTTGCGCGAACTCGAGGCCCGGCTGAAACGGCTCAACGAAGATGCTGAACGCCTCCGCCGCTTGGTCGAACGGAACGTTTCCTCCCGCGTCACTTATGATGAGAAACTGACCCAGATCAGCGAGTATGAGGCGCGCATCGCCGCCCAGAAGGATCGCATAAACGACCTTCAGTTGCGCGCGCCGATGGACGGGACCGTATTGCGCCGTGATGGCGAGGTCGGCGAGGTCGCCGGCATCGGCTCGAGCGACGTACTCTTCTGGGTCGGCCAGCCACGCCCGCTCCGCGTCGTCGCCGAGGTCAACGAGGACGACATCCCCCGCGTCCGCAAAGGGCTGCGCGTGCTTCTGCGCCATGACGGTTTGCCGAATGCGACACTGACGGCGACTGTCGATGAGATCACTCCGAAGGGCGACCCAGCCACCAAGACGTTCCGCGTCTATTTCGCACTTCCCGACGACACCCCGCTCCAGATCGGCATGAGCGTGGAGGCCAACATCATCATCAGGGAAACGAAGCAGGCAATTCTCGTACCGGCCGAAGCGCTGAGCGAAGGCACCGTCACGGTCGTCAAGGACGGCCAGCTGGATCGCCGCAAGGTGGACGTTGGCATCAGGGGCACGCGCATGGTCGAGATCACGTCCGGCCTTGCCGAGAACGAACCGGTGGTCTCACCCGCCCCCACCGACCTTGCCCACGGGACCAGCGTAAAGACGAAGCTCTCGCCGAACCCCCAGAAGAAGCCATGAACCTGACGCTCGATATCGCGCTCACGCACGTGACATCGCGTGTACGCCAGACCCTCGTCGGCATGCTCGGCGTCGCCATGGGCGTCGGATTCTCGGTGATGATGGCAAGCCTCATGGAAGGCTCTCAGCGCGATTTCGTCCGCCAGCTTGTCGACAGCCTGCCGCATATCACGGTCAGCGACGAGCGTCGCAAGCCGCCGGTTCAGCCGGCTCAGAAAGCATACGACGCAGTAGAGATCAGCGGCTTGACGACCCCCGTCATTCGTCCCGGCATCAAGAACCCCTATGCCATTCTCGCCTCTCTGGAAGGTTGGCTGCCCGGCGCCGCCGCACCATCCGTGCAATCGAAGGCCGTCATCCGCTATGCCGGCCGCGACACCGCCGCCAGCGTCATCGGCGTCGATCCACGTCGCGAGCCCAGGGTGTCCAAACTGCCCGAACAGATCCGGCAGGGTCGCCTCGACGACCTCTACAAGGCCTCGAACGCGATAATCATTGGCGACAAGCTGGCCGACAAGATCGGCGCCCGGGTCGGCAACAACATCGTTCTCGCATCCGGCACGGGGCGGCTGCTCTCCTGCACCGTAGTCGGGCTATTCCATTCGGGAATTGCTCAGGCTGACGAAAGCCAGTCATACGTATTGCTGAAGACTGCCCAGATTCTCGAGGGCCAGACTGGACTTGTGAACGCCATCCGCATCCGCGTGAAGGACATCTTGCAGGCCCGCACGATCGCAACCACCATCGAGACCCAGACCGGCTACAAGGCCGTCTCGTGGCAGGAGGCCAACGAAGACCTTCTATCCGCATTCCAGATCCGCAACTTCATCATGTACGCGGTTGTCGGCGCAATCCTGCTCGTCGCCTCCTTCGGCACCTACAACATCATCTCGACAATCACCCACGAGAAGACTCGCGACATAGCCATCCTGAAATCATTGGGCTTCACGGAGCGGCGCATGCGCACGATTTTCCTCATCGAGGCTCTGATAATCGGTGTAGCTGGCATGGTGCTGGGCTGGGTGCTCGGCTATGTCCTTTGCCTCGCCCTCGGCACCGTCGAATTCAAGTCGCCGTTCATGGATGCCACCCGGCTACCGCTCTACTACACGCCGACCCATTATCTTCTCGCCGGTGCCGTCGCACTCACCGCATCCGCTATCGCCGGCTATCTTCCCGCCCGCAAGGCGGCCCGCGTCGAACCCGTCGAGATCATCAGGGGGGCGTCGTGACCGACGATGACGAAATCGCCGACGGACCGCTAATCGAGACCCGCGGTCTCACACGCGTCATCGAAGGCGAGGTGAAGACCACGCTCGTGCGCGACATAGATCTGCGCATAGACAAGGGGGAACTCGTCGCCATCGTCGGCCCATCGGGCTCTGGCAAGAGTTCACTTCTGTATCTGTTGGGGCTGCTCGACCTGCCGACCTCCGGCGAGGTCTTCATCAACGGCCGCGCCACCAGCAAGCTGAGCGCCGCCGCGCGAGCCTGCATGCGGCTCTCCGATATCGGCTTTGTCTTCCAGTTTCACTTCCTGCTGCCGGAGTTTTCAGCCTTGTCCAATGTCATGCTGCCGATGCGGGCGCTCGGCAAGCGGACCGAAGCACAATCCAGAACGCGCGCGTCCGAACTCCTCGCCTCTTTGGGCCTGCAGGACCACGGCCACAAGCTCCCAGGCCAGCTATCGGGCGGTCAGCGCCAGCGCGTCGCCATAGCCCGCGCGCTCGCCAACGATCCCCTCATCAT
The DNA here is from genome assembly GCA_046048295.1 of Pseudomonadota bacterium. GTDB lineage: Bacteria > Pseudomonadota > Alphaproteobacteria > Rhizobiales > Hyphomicrobiaceae > CBDCWA01. Next base: position 25,696 of record JBJOGJ010000006.1, read on the forward strand.
CCTGGCCGACGAGCCCACGGGCAACCTCGATACCGCCTCAGGAAACCAGGTAATCGCAATATTCCGGGAGTTGGCGACCAGAACCGGCCGCACCATCCTGATAGTCACCCATGACATGGGGCTGGCCGCCCAGATGGATCGGAAGATTGAGATCGTCGACGGCCGCATCGTCACGCCCGCGACCAGTGCAGCGGATTAAATTGACCCAGTCTTGCAACCGACCGAGCTGACAGCAATCGTCAAGCACCCCCTAACCTCAGGCCGCAAGAGCCACGGACCACAATCAAGTCGCGTAGTCGGCGAACAGCCGGTTGGCCATCCGCTTCAAACCCTTCCAGTCCTTGCCGCCGTCTGAGTGCCGCCCTTCGCTCTTTGCGATCTGACCTGCGGCATAGGCTTGCGACTCCTTCGAGATCAGCACCACATCGCGCCCGCCCGAAAGCGCTGCGATCTGCGCCTGGCAGGCGATTTCGAGTTTATGGTGGGTAACGAACGCGGCGCCGATCGTGGAGTCGCACACCAACGAGCCGTGGTTCCTGAGGAGCGCAATTTTCTTGCCTTCCATGTCCCGGATCAGTGGCGCCCTCTGGTTGATGTCGAACTCGAAGCCGCCGAACTCGTGGTAAGCGATCTTGCCCATGAAATGCATTGCGTGTTGATTGATCGGCAGCAGCCCGTCCTTCTGCGAAGCGACCCCGATGATCGCGGCGGTATGCGAATGGATTGTCGCGTTGATGTCCGGTCGAACCGCCAGCAGGCCTGCGTGAATGATGAGCCCGCCGCCCCTCAGTTTCGGGAAACCCTCCTGGCGCGGATTTCCCTCGAAGTCGTACTTCACGAGCGATGAAGCCGTCACTTCCTCGAAGAATGCATCCGGCTGCTTGATCAGGAAGGCATCGGGTTCGCCTGGCACACGCAGACAGCAGTGATTGTGGGTCAGGTCAGTGATACCGAAGTGGGCCAGCAGCCTGTAGCAGGCAGCCAGCTCGACCCGCGCCTGCCACTCCGCTTCGCTGACGTTGCGGCGAACCGTGGATTTTGAAGGCAGATTGACGACATTCATGGCTCACAAGCCTCGGTATTGTTGGGCGCCAAAAAAAGTGCAGTAGTTTTGGAATATCTGCAACTTTCGCTATGCCAAGTGCAACCGGATTCTGACGCCCCCCGTTATTTCACGCCGCGCATCAGTCCTTTGACCCAGGGCGTCAACGTAACGAGCACTACCGTCGCAACGAGGACGAGCGCGGCTTGCCAGGCAAAGAATCCGGCCAACGTTTCGGGATTCGCGGCATCGAATGAGCTTGCGAGCACCCCGGCCAGCTTGTTCCCGAATGCATCGCCGAGAAACCAGATCCCCATCATCAGCCCGACCATGCGCGTTGGCGCAAGTTTCGTCATCATCGACAGGCCGACCGGGCTAAGTAACAGTTCACCGATCGTCTGCAGGAGAAACAGGCCAACCAGCCATAACGGGCTGACCTTACCCGCCAGCGTCAACTGCGCCGCCGGAACCATCAGCAGGAATGAAGTCGCAAGGAAAAAGAGCCCCAGAGAGAACTTGACCGGGCTCGAAGGCTGGCGGTCCCCCAGCCGAATCCAGATCCATGCGAAGATCGGGGCCAGAAGCATCACGAACAGCGGATTGAGTGATTGATACCAGGAGGACGGGAAGGCGAACCCTGCCACCCTGTTGTCGGTCAGTTGATCGGCAAATAGCGCGATCGACACACCTGCTTGCTCGAAAATTGCCCAGAAGACGATCGACGCAATGAACATCACCAGCATTGCAGCCAGCCGGTTCGCCTCCAGGTCCTCCCCGCGTGCAAACCATGCGATGAGCGCAACCGGCACAGCAAGGAACAGCATGCGAATCCATTCGAAGCCCGGCTGATCGGAAAGCACCACCGTGCCGATCAGGGCGAACGTTCCCGCCACTACTGCGGCCGCCAATGCAAGCGTCTCCCTGTCGGCCGGTTTCTCTGGCTCAACCGCCGGCAATAGGTTCTGGTTGCGCCATAGCACGATGAGCCCGAGCGCCATCCCCACTCCAGCCGCTCCGAAGCCCCAGTGCCAACTGTGGGCCGGATCGAGCCCAGCCTCCGCCAGCATCCACTTGAATGCCGCACTCTGTGCCAGGAACCCGGTAATCAGTGGTGCAATGAACGCTCCAATGTTGATACCCATGTAGAAGATGGAGAACCCGGAATCTCTGCGCGGATCGTCTTGCCCGTATAGCCCGCCGACAAGCACCGAAATGTTGGGCTTGAAGAGGCCGGTACCGAGAGCGATCAGCACAAGGCCCAGATAGAAATTCATGAGCGTCGGCACTGCCATGGAGAAATGCCCGAGCGCGATGACGCTACCACCCAATAGCACGGAGCGTCGCGCGCCCAGCATCTTGTCGGCAATGAACCCGCCGGGAATGGCCAGCATATACACCGCCATGGCGTAATTGCCATAGATCAGCGCCGCCTGCTTGGTGTCGAAGCCAAGCCCGCCCGAAGCCAGCGGCGCCACCATGAACAGCACGAGCAGCGCCCGCATCCCATAGTAGGAGAAACGCTCCCAGAGCTCGACGAAGAATAGGGTCGAAAGGCCTTCGGGCTGCCCGAACCGCTGCACGCCAGCCGCTCAGTCGAAAAACGCAAACGTACGGATCTCTATGCTTTCGCGCCTGTTGGGGTTCTCCGGCATCATCGGATCCTTGAAGGCAGTGTGAGCCGTATAGCGTGCTCTGCCGTCCCGAGCCGAATCGTAGACCTTGAATACGATGATCTCGTCCCGTGCCATCCTCGGCAGATAATACCATTGATGCTTTGGATTATGCGCCACTCTGTAGGTCTGGCCGACACGGTCCGGATACCGTCGCTCCGCCAATAGGAGGTCTTTGTCCTCGTCGAGCGTCGCCCCGTCCGAGATTGCGAGTGGGTCCTCCTCGATCGCCTTGTTGATCGGCCTCCAGGTCTGGATCACAGCGAACCTCTTGGCGAGCAGCGCCCCGGCTTCCTCGCCCATGAAATCGGCAACCCGCTTCCTGGCCGACCATTCCGTGTAGTCGTTGTGGACCGAGTGGACGGGCGTCCGGAGCCGCATCTTCTTGTCTTTCTCATAGGAGCGAACCGTGTGGTCGAACACGTAGACCCGCGACGCTCCGGACTTTGCCTTTATCAACTCAACCATCTCGGGATGATAGACGTCGCGCAGTTCCTGTTCGTCGTAGAAATCCTTCATTTGTGTCTCGTGCTTGGCGAACACGAACCCATTCCGGTCGAGATCGAAATCGTCGAACCGAAGCCGCCCATTGTTGATGCGCATCCGCTGCGGCACGTAGCTGTGGTTGATGCGCTCGGTCACCGTCTCGAATTGGCTGACGTCCCGCGTCTCTGTCACGGGCATGACGCCACTATCGACGGAATAGTTGAGATGAGCCTCGACGAAATCCGGAAAGCCCTGAGTGTCGGCCATGTATCTTATCCTCGTGCCTGAATGCTATCATCGTAGCGCGAAGCAATCCCCGAGGCTAGGCACTGGCTACGCCGACAATTGGCAACGGACCACATCTTCTGTTCATCCAGCCGTGCACTTCAGAGTTGACGCAGGTTGCAGAAGTAGATCTGGCATACACTCCACCATCTCGACTTGTTGGATACTCTCGGCCCAACCGGAACCGATGCGCATTCTTAATCGGCAACAACTTCTCCGAAGATCATCGGGACAACGAACAAGATGAAGCCAAGTAATCACGCAATGCGTTAACGATACTGGTTAATTACCCCCTTACAACCTTGCAATTTTGGCTAGGTCTCACTCCCGCCAGGGTCTGGCTTCTGACACGCACGTGAGAGGGGGGAGCCTCTGGGTGCAGTGCAACGACACACCAGTCCAATAACGGTGGGAGCAACCTCATGAGTACCCGTGTAAAGCCTGCCACGGCAGGCAAGCCGATTCGAGCCGGCTTCATGCTGTCGGCAATCACCACACTATTGTTTGCAACGTCTGGTCTGCTGGTTATTACTTCGGTAGCACCATCCTCTGCCATGGCTGCCGAGCAATCGGACTACGAGTGGGATCCTTCAGGCATCTATACGCGCACGATGCGTCATAACTCGACCCGTAGCGCCGCAGTGGCCGAAGATTACGAGGAACCGGCAGCGGCAGCTTCTCAACCACCATCTTCCGCACCTGCAAGGCGGGCGATCAAACAGAAGTCGACGAACCGGAAGGCCAGAGTACCGAGCCCGCGCAAGCCCAAAAGCAAGAGCAACAGAACCCGCGTAGCCAGCCTTGGCCGCGATACACCAGTGTCTCTCCCCCAGCAAAGCCTAAGCGGCGGTGGCGGCGGCAAGATCGTCTGGCAGGCACCCAGCAAGTGTCTCAATGGCAGCCTCCGGAACGTGATAGCGGCCGTTGCAGCGAACTACGGTCGCGTCCGTGTCAATTCGACGTGTCGCAGCAAACGCCACAACCGGCGTGTCGGCGGTGCTCGGCGATCCTATCATCTCACGGGTGATGCAGCCGACATCCGGATATTTGGCAATTGGCGCCGTGCGGCGGTTTATCTTCGCAGCGCGGTCGGCGGCTACAAGCACTATGGCGGCGGCCGCTTCCACATAGATACCGGCCCACGCCGCCGGTTCTGAGCGCATCCTGTCGTGCCGTCGCTTCGGCAACGGCACGACAGGATGATGACTGTCTCAACCCTTGCCAGGTTGAGAGCCATTCTGCCTGGGAGTGAGCTCGGTTCGGTCCTGTTTTGCCGGTTCTGGAATGGCTCGACCGGGCTTCGTCATGACGGAGGTTATGCTCGGAGCCTCCATCGGCCCTTTGATCTCCAGTTTGAGTAGGTCCTGCCCATCCACTGGTTTTCCAGCACTGCTGGTGCCTGACGGTGTAGCAACAGGCGCGACACCTTGCTCGACCAGGATGTCGACATCGCCGGTTACGAAGCTGAGACTGCCCTTGCCGCTCCACATTGTGCGCCCTGCGACCGCTTCAAGCTGCTTCGCGAAGATGGTGCCGTTCTTTGCGACGAGTTCAGCATTGAGCGTGTCGAATGCAGTGGTCCCGCCCTTTGCGTGCGACCACCCTTTGAGCGGCTCTTGCCGCGCAGCGCTCATCAACGCCTTGAAATCGAGCCCCAGCCTCCCGCCCTTTTCGGACTTGACGCCGACCGTACCGCTGATCGAGCGCACGACCTCCGTTAGGCTGCCGCCGTGGCCGGTGAGGTTCGCCGTAATGCCCGTCTCACCCTGCAGCTTCTGGGCAACCGGTGCCAGCGACGTCTTGGCAAAATCCACGTTCGCGATTTTCCCGCGGAAAGTGAAAGACGGCCAGAAGCCACGGAAATCAGCCCCAAGTTGCCCGGAACCTTGCCCACCCGCCAACTCGAATTGCGCAATGTCCGCCAGCAGGCGCCCACTCTTGAGTGCGACGGTAGCTGCCGATCGCTCGAACTTTAGATCGGCCGCCACCACCTTCGACGCCGACAGCCTGACGTCCGCATCGATCTGCTTGCCGAGCGGCATCTGGAACGGCATTGCATAGAGCGATGAAAGGTCGAAGCCGCGCCTCTGGTCCCCCAGGTCTCCGGCAAGGTACTGCGTCAGGTTGAGCGTATTGAGCGCCAAGGTCCCGGTGATCGCAGGACGCCCACCCGCAAGGTTGAGGACGAGCGCCCCCGTCGCCTCGTTGTCATCGAGCTTAATCGCTGCCTTATCGAAGGCGACCGCCTGTTGCGACCAATCCAGGTCCCCTGCAATTTCAAAGCGCTTGAGGCCTGTACCCTCGCTCGAGCCCCCGGTCAGCCAGGCTACGGTGCCCCTCAGGTCGGTGGATTGAACCCGCCCACGACCGCGCATTTCGATCCCTGCCACGCCGCGCAGCTGCCCGTCGAACTCAACGTTGATGATACCGCTCTTCAACCGGAAAGAGAGCGTGAAGCCATTGGTCTTGTCCGGCTCCAGCTTTGCCTGTGGCGCCGACCTGAGATCGAAAGTTACCGGCACACCGCGTATCAGGCCCTTCCCCCCGCCGGTCAACACTCCTCCACGGCCAATGTCGAGTTTCGCGTCAGCATTCTTCGCAACCAGTTCAGCGCGATCGGAAAGCGTCATCGCGATGGCTGTATTGACAAGTCGCAGACTCTGGAAATTGATGCCAGCCAGCGCCGAAACGATCGGGTCGACTTCGCTGTCGCCCGCCCCCTCGACTTCAGTCGTCGCTTCCCTGTGACTACCGGCGATCCGCACTGCACCACCGCTGAGCAGTAGCGAACCACGCCCGCTCTTGAGCACACCGAGGGCACCCGGCCCCGTCGCCTGCTTGCCGGCGCCGTCCACGAGTACGATCGTCCCCCGCTCGACCACGACCAACGGTTTGTAGGAGAGAACCACCGGATCGGTGATCTGGAACGAATTACCTGGAGACGCGATGACGGAGCTGTTGTCGATCGAAAGGCCGTCGGTGATGGTGCCGAGCAGGAACGGCAGCCCGATTCCAGCCACAAGCCAGATCAGCAAGCCGCAAATGACTGTCGTCAGATGCGTTTTTCGCCGATTGACTCTCATATCGAGCTGTTCCCCACAGCAGCACGTACATATTCGTCCGTCACTTCGAGGCGCAACCGTTGCGACATCCCGTTCGCCGGAAGGCCCCCGAATTGAGGAATTGAGCAAACGCCGGTTCCGCGCGGACAGAAAAGACTGCGTTGCTTCTTCACTGATCTTGACGCGATAGGCATGTGTTACCCAACTGGACTCTTAGCGTGTTGGTGAATTCAAAGCGAGCAAAGATTTATTCAGCATTGGAACTATCAATGACGGTTGAACTATGGCAATTGCCCGAGACAGAAAAGAATGCTTCTAATCTTGGTCTTTTCTCCGCCAGGATTGCGGAACAACTCGCGATCAATTTCAACGATTACGATGATCTGCACAGATGGTCTGTGGAAAATTCCGGCGCGTTCTGGGCGCACATGTGGACCGAATTCTCCGTTTTAGGGGACCCTGGCCCACCACCGTATCTGGTAGACCGCGATCTCATGCCCGGCGCACAATTCTTCCCGGCCGCGCGGCTGAACTACGCTGAAAACCTACTGTCCAATACGAATGTTGGCGATGCCATAGTATTTCGCGGCGAGCAGGGTCGTTACAGCCGCCTGTCATGGGATGAGTTGCGCCAGAGGGTAGCGCGCCTCGCAAGTCATTTGCGGGCCATCGGCATCACACCTGGGGACCGCGTAGCAGCAGTCCTGCCCAACGTCCCTGAGGCGGTGGTCGCCGTCCTCGCATGCGCCGCCGTTGGCGCCATTTGGAGCTCCTGTTCGCCAGACTTTGGCACCCGTGGCATCGTGGACCGGTTTGGTCAGATCGAACCCCGTGTGCTTCTCTGTGCCGACGGCTACAGCTACGGCGGAAAGTCTTTCGATCTCACTGATCGGATTGTAGAATCTTTGCAGGCGCTAGAGAGCGTCACCCATGTCGTCGTCGTTGATAGCGCAGGTCGCGCCGACCGGCTCGCCAAGCGAATAGCTGCGCTTCAAGGGCGCACAGGACCGCTGGCAGTCGCCGAATTTTCCGCCGTCGCGGTCCATGGCCCATCCGTCGCTCCCGAATTCAACCGCCTTCCCTTCGCCCACCCGCTCTACATTCTCTTCTCTTCCGGCACCACAGGTGTACCGAAGTGCATCGTTCACTCGGCAGGCGGGCTACTCCTGAAGCATTTGTCGGAGCAGCGCCTGCATACTGACATCAAGCCCGGTGACCGGCTGTTCTACTTCACCACGCTAAGCTGGATGATGTGGAACTGGCTGGTATCGGGACTCGCCAGCGGCGCCACACTCCTGCTCTATGATGGCAATCCGTTTCATCCCGACGGCAATGTGCTCTGGGACTTCGCCGCCGAGGAACGCTGCACGCACTTCGGCACATCCGCCAAATACATTGACGCCATGAAGAAGTCGGATCTCGCCCCCGCTCGAAGGCATGACCTTTCGTCCTTGCGCTGCATCATGTCGACAGGCTCGCCTTTGGCCCCGGAAAGCTTCGACTACGTCTATGCCGATATCAAGTCCGACGTACATCTCGCTTCTATCTCTGGCGGCACCGACATCTGCGGCTGCTTCGTCATAGGCAATCCGCTGCTGCCTGTCCGCCGCGGTGAAATCCAATGCGCGGCCCTTGGCATGGACATTGACGTCGTCGACGAACATGGCAACAGCATTACCGGCGAAAAGGGTGAGCTTGTCTGCCGCAATGCCTTCCCGTCAATGCCTGTCGGTTTCTGGAACGACCCCGACGGAGCCCGATACCGGGCGACCTATTTCGATCGCTTTCCGGGCATCTGGCACCACGGTGACTTCGCCGAACGCACACTCTCGGGCGGCTTCATCATCCATGGCCGCTCCGACGCCACGCTGAACCCTGGCGGCGTACGTATTGGCACCGCAGAGATCTATCGCCAGGTCGAGCAATTGCAGGAAATTCGCGAGAGCATTGCGATCGGCCAAGAATGGCAGGGCGACGTACGAATCGTATTGTTCGTCGTACTCCAGCCAGGAGCAACTCTCGACGATGCACTGGCGGCGCGCATCCGTACCGGCATACGTGAAGGCGCAAGCCCTCGCCACGTCCCGGCGCGCATCGTCGCCGTCCCTGACATCCCGCGCACCAAATCCGGAAAGATCACGGAACTGGCCGTGCGCGACGTAGTCCATGGGCGCTCCGTTTCCAACAAGGAGGCACTCGCCAACCCTGAGGCGCTGGCTCATTTCATCGACGTGGACGAACTACGACATTGAGGGTCTGCCACTGCCGTTCGCGTCACGACCGGTCCCGACATCGTTGCGGCGCATTCCGGCCTGCCCCTTGCCGCCTCGCCGGCCGCGCGCGATGGCCTCGTGCAGCATGAGGATCGGCAGCAGCCCCAGCGCCACTATAGTCAGAGCGCCGAAAGCAGCTTCCTCAAACCGCTCAAGTGAAGCGAGCGCATACACGTTCGTCGCCAGCGTATCGTAGTTGAATGGCCTGAGCAGCAACGTCGAAGGCAGCTCCTTCATCGTTTCGACGAAGACTAGCAGTGCCGCCGCCCGAGCGCCGGAATCAGCAGCGGCAGATGTATCCACCCGAGAGCCTTCAGCGGCCCGGCTCCGAGCGTACGCGCGGCCGCATCGAGGTTGGGCGAGACTTTCTCGAATCCGGCATCGATCGATCCTATTGCCACAGCGATGAATCGTATCGCGTAGGCGAGTACCAGCGCCGCGACCGATCCGGAAAGGATGAGTCCGGTGGAGATCCCGAAAGTCGAGCGCATGATGCTGTCGAGACCGTTGTCGAATGCAGCAAGCGGATACAGGAGACCAAGCGCCAGCACCGTACCCGGCAGCGCGTAGCCGAGGCTCGCGACCTGCGCCGCCGGCCGTGTGAACCGGTTTTCGGCCACGCGCCGCGCGTATGCGAGCAAGACTGCCAGAACCACTGTTACTACCGCCGCAATGCTGGCCAACACCAGACTGTGTCTCGCAGTTTCCCAGAAGTCCGGAGACAACACGACGTCGCCACGTGCAAATGAATAGTTGAGCAGCAGGCCAAACGGCACCAGGAAGCCGACCACAAACGGCAGCGCACACAGCACACCGACGACAATCCCCCGCCAGCCGGGAATGTCCGAAAACGGGATCGCCCGATAGTGGCCTGTCGTGTGGTGGAACTTCGCCCGTCCCCGCGCCGAGCGCTCAGCCCAGAACAGCAGCGCCACGAACAACAGCATCACCGTGGCGAGCTGTGCAGCACCACCGAGATTCGAACGCTGCAGCCAGGTAGCATAGACCGAGTACGTCAACGTCTGAACCCCGAGGTGCTGTACCGCGCCGAGGTCGTTCAGACACTCCATCAGGCCCAGTGCAATACCGGCTGCGATGGCAGGCCTCGCCAGCGGCAGCGCCACGGACATCAGCGTGCCGATGGGCGACCTTCCGAGCGTCCGCGCGACCTCGAGAGCACACACCGACTGCTGCACGAAGCTCGCCCGCGCCGAAAGGTAGACATAGGGATAGAGCACCGCCGACATCAGGAGGACTGCTCCCGGCAGCGACCTGACTTCTGGAAACCAGTAGTCGCGCACCGATTGCCAGCCGAAGGTACTCCTTAGGCCCGTCTGCAGCGGACCAGCATAGTCGAGCAGCTCCACGTAGCAGTACGCGACGATATACGTCGGCACGGCGAGCGGCAGCACCAGTAGCCGGTCGACGGCATTGCGACCAGGGAAGCGGTACATCGTCACGACCCACGCTGTCACGGACCCCACAACGCCGGTTATAAGCCCCACACCAGTCAACAGAACCACCGTCTCGAATACCGAGCGCGGCAGCACTGTCGCTACCAGATGCGGCCAGATGTTTTCCTTGGGAAACGCTGCGATGAGGCCGACGGTCGCGATCGGCAGAACGACAAGCGTCGCGATCAGCGCTACCACAATTGTCCAGACGGGTGACACACGCCGTCGCCGCCGCCAGCGTCTTATCCGATCACGGACGAGCCAGGGCGAAAATGGAACCATACGTGGGCTGGGCGGCCGATCCGGCTCACCGGAAATCTCTGTCATCGCCAATGAGAATTGGCACACGCAAACTCGCCGTCAAGCCGAGAATGCATCTTGAGGCCAACTCTTTATTTTGAATAATTACAATGTAGTTGGCAAATGCCGCAGCCGCCTTCGTCGAGGATTATACAGGCACGATCCGCTCCGGCGCAAAGATGACCTTGACCGTCGTGCCGCTACCCAAAACGCTCTCGATCGCCAGCCGCCCGCCGTTCGCGGCGGCCAGCTCCGCCGCCAGCGCCACGCCCATGCCGTTGCCGCTGAAGCTATGCCACTTTGTCCCACCGGTCAGCGTGCGCCAGAGCCGGTCCAACACCTCCTGGCCCATGCCATCCCCGGTGTCGCGAACAGTCAACATGAGCCCGGCGTCGGGCCCGCCCGCGGTTGCCCCGACGACGATTGCGCCCCCCGGCGGTGTGAACCGCAGCCCGTTATGGATCAGGTTGAGGAGGATCTGTCGGACCGCCCGGCGATCGGCGATCAGCATCGGTAGTCCAGCCGGCAGTTCCGTCGAGAGAGCAATGCCGGCGTTGGCTGCCATGGGCCCGAGCGCGGAGACGATGCCGAGTACGAGCGCCCCGGTTTCGATATTGGTTATCACCGGTTCGCCTGGCCAATGCCGCGCCCCCTGCCTGGACCTGTCCTCGGCATATGAACCGGCGAGTACTGCTTCGACCACTTCGAGCCCGTGGCGCGCAGTCTCGTTGATATCGCCGGCATAGTTGCGATAACGTTCGTCGAGAGGCCCGAGCCGTTCGTCGCGCATCACCTCCGACAGCGCGACAATCGCTGCCAGTGGCGTCCTGATCTCGTGCGCAAGCTCTGCCCGCTCAAGATCGAGCAGATTACCGCCCCCCACGGATTGCAGCTCGTTATCACCGGCCACGCCAATACTCCTCGAGCAGTTGAGCCCTGCACCCTTGCCTCGCCAGCTACCAGGTTCCCTCGCGCAAATTCGCATCTGATCCACACCTACCGGCTGGTTGCCCTTGCGTCTATGCCGGCGCTGTGGTGCAGTTGCATTCGAGTTGGTCGCGCAAGTCGTAATTGCGACGTGCGACTCGGATGTTGCTTTATCGAGGCTCGGCCTCGGACTTGCTGGCACTCGGCAGGGGCCGGCCGCAGAATGGATCGGGGTACGCCCCGTCGAAAGACAATCGAGGAGAACCGAAAATGGCGGACCTACCGAACATGGAGATTCCCGGCGCCGTGCGCGAAATGGCCGAAAAGAATCTCGACCAGATGCGCAGCGCCTACGAGCAGTTCATGGACATGACTCGCAAGTCGCAGGAGATGGTGGCCCAGTCCCAGGGGGCCATGACCCAGAGCGCGCTCGAAATCCAGGCCCGGGCGATGCGCTTCGCCCAGGAAAACATGGAATCTGGTTTCAAGCTCGCTGGTGAGTTGGCACGCGCTCGCGATGTGAAAGAATACCTCGATATTCAGACCCGTCACGCCCAGCGCCAGATGCAGACTTATGCAGAGCAGGCCCAGGAGCTGGGCCGCATGATGGCCGAAGCTGCCCAGAAGGCGCAACCAAAGGGCTGAAAATCGCTGTATGGAGCCAGCGGGGCGGAACCGATAAGGCGAACTGCAGGCAAGCCATGCACGCCGCCGTTCCGCCCCACAGGCCCTGCCGCACACCGCTGCCCAATGTCGCACGTCGTTCCCGACCGCCACCATGCGGGATGCTGGGCGATTTCGACTTGGCGTAGCGTCTCACTTGTATTAGTTTTCGGCCCCTCAGGCAGGTTGAGTATCAGACTCCCTGCCGCTTGGCTCACGCCATGCCGCCTTAGCTCAGTTGGTTAGAGCGCTAGATTGTGGATCTAGAGGTCCCCCGTTCGAGCCGGGGAGGCGGTACCATCCAATTCAATGATTTGATCATCATCCAAATTGATGATCGCTGACACGACCTCAAATCCGAACGAACTCAGCGTCAATGTGCTGACAACTCCTTCGAGGGAACTCGTCGCAAGGCAGTTGCAGTTCCTGTCATGGCACCCATTGCACTTCCTTAGCCTCATCCACACATCCAAGAAGCATGGGGTTAGGGCGTGTGACCGTTAGTGCGTCCAAACCTTGACGATCGCTCACACGTTATGGAGGTCGAGATTGCCAGATCCATGACCTCGGGACCACGCGGGCCGCCAGGGCCCAAGAACCGCTTCCACAATGCGCCGAGGCAGGCTGACTACACGATCGACCAGGATTGGTCGTCTTATACCAAAGAAGAGCACGACCGCTGGGATCGCCTGTTTGCACGTCAAGCCTCCGTCTTGCAGGGGCGGGCCTGCGATGCCCATCTGCAAGCGAAGAAGCAACTCGTCCTTTCTGCCTCTGGGATCCCTAACTTTGGAGAACTCAGCAGTCGGCTGGAGCCACTGACGGGCTGGCGCGTTGTACCGGTCGCAGAACTCGTGCCCGACGATGTATTTTTCTCGCACCTTGCCAACAGAAGGTTTCCGGCAGGTGCGTTCATTCGACCGGAAGAAGAGTTCGACTACCTTCGGGAGCCGGATGTGTTCCATGATGTGTTCGGCCACGTGCCGCTGCTTGCGAACCGCACATTCGCAGATTTCATGGCCGCCTACGGTGCAGCAGGGCTGCGCGCGCAGTCATTGGGCTGCCTACACAATCTTGCGCGGCTCTACTGGTACACGGTCGAGTTCGGTCTTCTTCAAAGCAAACACGGGTTGCGGATTTTCGGTGCCGGCATTCTCTCATCACCAGCAGAGACCGTCTTCTCGCTAGATGACCCATCGCCCCATCGCATCGAGTTCGATCTGTTCCGCATAATGCGGACGAACTACATCATCGATGACTTTCAGAAGTCGTATTTCGTCATCGCGAGTTTCGAGAACCTGCTCGCTCAGTGTGAACAGGACTTCGATCATCTCTATGCAAGTCTACGCACTGCTGATGATATTGATCCCCATCAAACCATCGCCGATGATCGAATCGTTTCTCGAGGGAACCAGGGCTACTTCAACAAACGGCAAACATCGTCCGGTCCTGCGTGAAAGCAGCTGCCAACCTTCATTGGCCCTTCCCCAGGGGCTCTCTCCCCTGAGGGCATCACACGAACCTCCACAGCCATTCGGACAAGTCTGAACTGCCAGGAATGCTCCCGGTCTACGCTGTCAGGCATCTGCCCGGTTTGTACCCCGCCCCACCACCGCCTCTCCCCCACCCCGACAACCGCGTTGACATCCGCAACAACCCGTATATGGAATCTTCGTCTCTTGAAC
>JBJOGJ010000007.1:0-37582 GCA_046048295.1 Pseudomonadota bacterium
GCCAGTGGTAGCCGATGTAGGGCACGTGGATCACGTCCTCGTTGGGCGTGAGTTCGAAACAACGCAGGAAGAGATCGATGTCCTGGGCTCCATTGAACTCTGGCCGCAACCGGCCGGCACGGTCGACGAGCTCGCGCCGGATGACGGTGAGGTGATGCGTGTAGTTGTGAGTGATTGCCATCTCAGGGCTCCACGCGCCCTTGAATTGGGGATCGAAGTGCCGGCCTTGGTCGTCGATCTTGTCCTCGTCGGTGTAGAGGTAGCCCGCGGTGGGGTGGCGCAGAATCGCCTCTGCGACATGCAGTAGGGCGTCATGCGGGAGGAGGTCGTCGTGATCAACGAGGGCAACATAGTCGCCCGTCGCGACATCGAACGCCGAGTTGGTGGCGCGGGAAATATGACCGTTATCCGGACGAAAGACCGGCTTGATGCGCGAGTCTTCGCGCGCTGCCTCCTCCAGAATCCGCCGCACATGCGGCTGGGGTGAATGGTCGTCCGCAATGCACAACTCCCAGCACGGATAGAGCTGCTGCCGGAGGCAATCGAGCAATTCGCGGAGGTAGCGCTCCGGCGTGTTGTAAGCCGGCACGACGACACTGATGAGCGGCCCAGAGGCACGGACGGCGGCCGCGGCATCCTCGCCAAGGACTGACCGCAGGCGCGGTGTCAGGCGATTGTGCCAGCGCCAACGGGTGTAAGGGTCTTGGTCGCGTCGGCGCGTGATCGCCGCGGGGACGGCCCGAGCGTCACCGCGGCCCAACTGGGCGGACAGGTCGTTCCGCAGTCGCGCGAGTTCGGCGCGTGCGGCGGTCCAATCCTCGAAGCGAAACCGCCCGAAAAGCCGGGCGCGGAGAAACGCGGCCACGACGCGGCGGAACAGCCAGGGGCGAAACACAGGAATCGGGCCGGAGTGCTCGTCGTGGCGGTCGATGTATTGCCGGCGGGCGAAGGCGAGTTCGCGACGGCCGTCGCCGTGCTCGGCGAATATCAGCAGATTCGCCGGGCTGGGCACTTCATTGCGAATGTCCACGAGACCGTAAAAGCCCGACTTTAAGGCGTGGGCATGATCGGCACGATGGCTCGCCACATCGGGCCGGTCCTTGGGATAAACCAAACGGTTTTCGGTGACGGCACCGGTGGCCGCGGTCAGGCGTGTCAGCGGGGCATCGACGCCAAAGGTCCAGCCGGTGATACGGAATTTCTCGTAGCTGACGTTGATCCAGCGTCCGGGGTTCTCGAGGTGCCCGATGATCTTGGCGCTCCCGGCAAAATCGCTGTTCGCCGTAAGGACCTCAGCGAGCGCGAGGTCCGCCGCCTGACAAAGCCGCGACCAGGAGGCGCGGTGAAAGTGGCGGTAAACGGTCTGCACCGTCTCGTAGACCAAGGCCGTTGACAGCGTGGGGCGCGGCTTGAGGGCCTCGGCCGGGACCTTTGCGGTATCGAGCGCCGTGGTGAAAAATGCGTGCCAGCCGGTGCCGTCGTGCCAATCGAGCGTCAGGGTGCGTGCGCCGCGCCAAGCGGTGCCGCGCACGGTAAATCCGGCGCGAGCCGGCGC
This sequence comes from Pseudomonadota bacterium, assembly GCA_046048295.1. Lineage (GTDB taxonomy): Bacteria > Pseudomonadota > Alphaproteobacteria > Rhizobiales > Hyphomicrobiaceae > CBDCWA01. The sequence continues at coordinate 1,556 of JBJOGJ010000007.1, forward strand.
GTCGGGCAGGGCGTCGGCCAAATCCGGACGCGGCAGGCCGTGAATGCCCAGAAACACGACGTCATCGAGCCGCATTCGCACATCGACACAGGGCGTTTCAACCGGCGCCACGATCCAGCCGAAAACCTGCAATGCCGCGTCGGTGAGCTGCCAGCTGGCAGGGGAGTCGATATGGAAGCGGGGGACGGACGCGTCGGACATGAAAGGGGGCTGATTAGCGGCCGGGCGGGGGACGGTGTAAAGGCTGTTTCGGATGCCGCGGAAGCTGCCCCGGCGTAGAATCTGGTTGGCAGGTCCCGGCGTGGTCGTTGCCTTGGGGCATGGTTGCAAAGGATTCGTCCGTGGCCCCGGGGCGGTGGGAGCAGCGTATGGCTGTGGCGCTATTTGTCGTTTGTGCCGTGGCGAGTTTTTGGGGCATGACCCGCGGGTTCGGCGAGAAGGCGCTGCGCGGCGTGGAGTTTCGGCAGACCCAGACGGCGCTCACGGCCTATTGGGTGCAACAGGAGCGGGATTTTTCCCCGGCTTACCCGACGCCGGTGCTGGGGCGGCCTTGGTCGGTCCCGATGGAGTTCCCGCTTTATCAGTGGACCACGGTGGTGGTGAGCGATCTGACCCACTGGAGCCTGACCAAGGCGGGCCGTGCCGTGAGCATCGCGTGTTTTTGGCTGACCCTGCCGGCGGTTTTCCTGCTTCTGCGGCGCTGGGGGCTCGCCCCGACGTGGCGCTGGCCGGTGCTTGGCTTGGTGGTGACCCTGCCGTTTCACATTTTCTACGCCCGCGGCTTCCTGATCGAGACGATGGCGCTGATGTTTTCGATCTGGTTCTGGGTGGCGTTTGAGCGGACGGTGACGGAACGCAGCCGCTGGTGGCTGGTGGTCGCCATCCTGGCCGGCACCGGCGCGGGGCTGGCCAAGGTCACGACCTACCTGCTTTACCTGCTGCCGGCGGCGATCTGGGCAGTAAAGCGATTGTGGCAGGAGCGCCGGGGGCGTTGGCGCCAGGATTTTCTATGGATGGCGGCGAGCGTGGCGGTGCCCTTTGCCGTCACCTGGGGCTGGGTGCACTACGCTGACGTGGTCAAGGCGCGCAATCCGCTCGCGCACTTTTTGCTTTCGGACGAGCTCACGTATTTCAATTTTGGCGACCTGGCGATGCGCTTGGCCGGTGACGTCTGGCGGGATCAAGCCGAGACGGTGACCCAGCGTGTGGCGTGGGTGCCGGCGATGGTGCTCTCCGTAGTCGCGCTCGTGGCTTCGGGCGGGCGCCGCCTGAAAGTCGTGGTCGCCTGCCTGCTCGTGTTTGCCGCGGCGCCGTTGGTCTTTCCGCTGCTCTATGCGCTCCACGAATACTACTTCGCCGCGAATGCGTTGATGCTCTGCCTGGCCATGGGTTTCGCCGTGGCCGGCTGGCTGGAGTCCGGCCGCTGGCGAGTGGGGGCCTGGCTGCTCGCGGCGGGTCTGCCGGGGCTGCAATTTCTCGGGTATGCCGAACGGTATTTGCCGGCGCAGGTCGAACAGGTGCCTGACGGCAACGGCATGACGAACGCCCTGCGCAATGTAACCCAACCGGGCGAGGTGCTGGTGATCCTTGGCCAGGATTGGAATTCGATGACCCCTTACTATGCGCGGCGGAAGGCGTTGATGTTTCGCGAGGGCGTGGCCCGGGATCCGTCCGCCGTGACGTCGGCGTTGGAACGCCTGCAAGGAGAGACTATCGGCGCGCTGGTGATTCAAGGCGAACCGGATGGTGAGCAGTGGCTGATCGACGAATGCTCGCGGCACGGCACGACGCCGCGGCCGGTGTTCACGTGGGGTGACTGCCGGGTATTTCTGCGGCAGGACCGCAAACAGGCGGAAGTGACCCGCCTGCTGCAGGAGGCTTATACGGACATTGCCTTGGTGCCGGAACTGGTGCCTGACATCGGCCACCTGAAGGATCGCTGGGTCGACTTTGCGAGCCTGCGCGTCTGGGAACGCCGGGCGTTTCATGCCATGCATCCGGCGCCGGTGCGGTTCTTCAGCCAGTTTGGCCCGACGACCGACGAGCGCGGCGGCTGGCCGCGGTTCAGCGTGCATCCGGTGACGCGACTCGTTTTCCAACTGTCGGCGGGCGAACACCGCCTGCGCATGTTGGTGCAGCTGCCCTTCGATGCCTACCGCGATGATTTGGAACCCGGGGCGAAGACCGATGGCGTGGAGATTTCCCTGCACGCGCTCGGGCCCAATGGTTCGCGGGTGTTACTCCATCAACGCTTGTTCGATCCGGTGAACCGGCCGGAGGACCGGGGCAACAATCGCACGGTCGAGATTCCCTTTGTCCTGGAGTATCCCGGCGAAGTGGAACTCTCGTTTGAGCCGGGACCATCGGGTCGCGACACGCGGGACTGGATGCAGCTCGGGCCGCTGCGGATCGATTGAGGCGCGCGGCTAGTCCACGCGCACGTCCGACCAATAGGCCCAGTCGTTGGTCGGATCACCTTTGAGGCCGTTGTCCAAGCGAAGGTGTAATTTGCCGCGCGAGGCGGGCAGCGGCAGGCGCAGGGTCTGGGGGCCGCGGTCAGCGGGCGTATGCGCCGGATCCAGTCGACGATGATAGAGGCGTTGCAAGGTGCCGTCGGCATTCTCCAGTAACACGGTGAGGGCGATGCCATCGGTCTGGGCATCGGCTCCGGGCGCAAAGGCCCCGTCGGCCAATCCGTAAGTGGCGACGAGGATGCCGGCAGCGTCGGACTTGGGAAGGATCAACTCGGACGGTGCGTGCGCGTTGAGCCCGGGACCGGCGGGAGTCGGCGCGATGGCTACGCCGTAGCGACTGAGGATGGCGATCGGTCGGGGAGCGATCATTTCCAAGGCGCCGAATTCGATCGTGGCGGGTTGCAAACCCTCGGTCCAAGGGGCCTCGCGCTTAACCCGCAGGACCGTGACGTCAGCAAGTGCCGGTCCCACGGCGGCTCCACTCGGAAGGTAAAGATCGTCGCTGTCCGATCGGGCGGCGGGTGCGTGATCCAAGCCGAAGCGCCTGGCTTGGGCGGGACCGAAAGCAGGGTCGCTGCGCAGGCGCTCCCCGTGCACGACGACGGCGCTGACGGGAATTCCCGGAAGGAGGGACAATACTTCGTCTAGCACGGCCGTGTCGTTCTCCCGCTCGCCGGGCACCATCACGGCTCGGCGCTCCATGTAGTAAGGCAGCAGCGGATTCCAATCCGCGCCGAAAATCACGACCACGCCGTCGGCCGGCACCTGCTTCCGGATGACCGCGGCCAAGCCGGGAGGCGGCGGCGCCGGATTGCGGTGGTGCGAGTAGTAGCCGCGGTAGTAGGCGTGAAACTGGAAAACCAAGAACAGCCCCAGCGCGAGCCAGTTGGCGCCGCGGGGCAGCCTCGGGTCGTCCCAAATCGAAGCGATCAGCAGGCCCGCGGCCCCGACCAGCAACAGGCTGTTGGCAGCGTAGTAGTAGTCATGCAGGTGGTAGAGGTTGGCGAAGACCAAGGGCCCGGTGAAGAAGCCCGCCACGGCCACGGCGGCGATGAGCCGCACGCGGCGGGCCGCGAAGGGCACGCAGAGCAACGCGATGGCCAGAGCACCCTCGGCGAGATTGTAGCCGGTGATGACCTCCTGCAGGTGTACCCAAAACGACCAGTCGGCCCGCAGGGCCATCGGGCCAAAATTCCACGTCTCCAATTCGCGGGACGTGAGGAATCCCGTGAAGGGGTTGGCGTCTTTTACTCCGTCGCTGAAATGCACCCAACTCCAGGCCGCGCCGAAGGCGAGCAGAGCCGGGGTGAGTGCTGCCACCGCAACGCGTAATCGCGCCTGGGATTGGTCCTGCCAAGCGGCCAGCACGAGCGCCACGGCCGGCAGCGCAAAGACGGCGAAGGTCGTGACTTTGGTCAGGGCCGTGAAAACTGCTGCCACGGTGGTGGCGACGATCCAGCCGGTGCTCGATTGGATGAGGGAACGCCGAAGCAACGCCAGAAACCAAACGCCGCCACACAGCGCCGTCGTTTCGATCATGAAGGCGCGGCCATAAAACAGATACACCGGCGCGCTCAGCACCGCCACGGCGACGATGAGGCGGCGGGAGGACTTCAGGCCGGCACAGGCCAAGAGGTCATGGAGTGCCGGCAGGCAGAGCAGCAGCATCACGATGCTGAGCAGACGACCGCTCTGCTCCAGCGGCAGGCCGGTGAGGTGGTGCAAACCCGCTACCGCGACTTGATAGGTGGGGAGCTCCATCGGGATCGACCAAGGTGGACCGAACAGCGGAGTGGGGTAAGCGAGTTGCCAGCCGTCGAGGGCGATCCAGTGCGCCGTCAGTGCAGTCTGGAGCTGGCGGAATTCGTAACGGTCGAGGAGCGAACCGTGCCAGGACAGGCTGAGTAGAAACAACGCGACCAGCAACACGGTGACGAACAGGATCACCAAGGCGCGGGCTGGGGTTTCGCGGCGGCCGTTCATGTCAGTGATCCATGAAACCGGCGACCGCGCGCCGGATGCCCTCGTCGAGCGAGACCTGCGGGCGCCAGTCGAGCACGCGGTTCAGTTTTTGAGGATCCAAGCGGCTGTCGGCGACATCCCAGGCCGGCGCCGGCCCCGGGATGGTTTCCACCGGCCGGCCGGTGTGCTTTTCGACCAAGGCGATGACCTCTGCGATCGAATGCGACTCGCCTGCGCAAAGGTTGAAGGTGCCGGTCGGCTTGGCGGCGCTGATCTGTTCCAAGGCCGAGAGAAAGTCGGTGTGGTAGAGGAAATCCTTGCGCGCTCCGCCGTCGCCCCAGAGCTGCAGCGGGCGCGCGTCGGCCGCGGCCCGGATGGCGTGGGGGATGATGCCTTGCTGCCGGCCCGAGGGCACGGGGTAGCCGTAGGGATTGGAAATGCGAAGGATGGTGGCGGCGACCCCGTGATCGGCGGCGGCTTGGCGAACCTTGGTTTCTGCGGCGAGCTTGGCCTGACCATAATGGCCGACCGGCCGGCAGGGGTCGTCTTCGCGACTGGGCCGGCCGGGGGCATTGCCGTAAACCGCGCCGCCGGAGGAAAAGAAGATCAGGTGCGGACGTTTGGATTCCGGCGTGCTCGCGATACCCTGCAGCAGCGAGTCCAACAGCGGCAGGTCGACCGTTTCCTCAATGCCGGGATGTTGCTCGGAGGTGGCGGGCAGGGTGCTCCAGGCCAAGTGCAACAGCACATCGCCAGAGGCCCAGTCCGATTTCTTGGCCAAGGCGTCCAACGGTTGAAAGCCCGGTTGGGCCTGACGCGAATAAAGCTCCACCACATGACGCGGGGCGCGAAAATAATCCGCGATCAAGGCGGCCAGCCGTCCGCGTCCGCCGGTCAGGCAGAGTCGCGTGGGTTTCGGAGAGTCGGGCATCGGATCAGCGTGCAAGTCCGGCGTAGAACAAGGCAAGTTTCTCCGCGGTTCGGCGCCAGCTGAAGTGCTCGCGCGAGAAGGCCACCGCCCCGCGGCCTAGCCGTTCGCGCAATGCCGGATCGTCCCGCAGCGTGCGGATGGCGCAGGCGATACCCGCGGCATCCGCCCGGTCCAGCACCCAGGCGTCCTCGCCGTGGCGCACGGCGGTGCCGAGATTGGTGCGGGGCAGTATCACGGGTCGCCCGATGGCGAAGAACTCCGGCAGCTTGGACGGGAACCGGTAGTCATTGAAGGCATCAGGTGAACCCGGTTGCACAAAAATGTCCGCCAAGGCCATGAGCGCGGGCAAGTGAGGGTGGCCGGAGATCAGGCCTAGCGAGACCACATGATCGAGGCAACCCGGCGGCAGGGTGGCTTGGAAGTCCACGGCGTCGAGGCCGGTGCGCAGCAGGGTGACGGGAACGCTGTCGGAATTCAACTGGGCGACGGCGAGGTAGAGTTCGCGCATTTCGCCGGCGTTGGCCGCGTGCACATTGCCATGGTAGAACAACACGCATTCATCGGGTCGACGGGACCAGAGTGCCCGAAACTTCGTCGGCAGGGGGCGGGGACAAAAATAGCGGTCATCGGCGGCCGGCCAAAAGAGGTGCTGTGCAGGGCCGGGGGGGACGAAGTCGGCGAGCCGTTCGTTGAGGAGCGTCACCCCGTCGGCAGCGGCGAGAAACGCCGGTCCGTGACGCGGATGGCTGAGTTTGCCTTTGAGCAAGGGATCGAGCTCCGCGTCAGGCAGAGCTGCCAGTTCGGCAAAAGCCCGGCCGGTCGTGGCGGCGAGGATGGCCTGCTCGTTGTCCTCCAAGTGCACCACGAGCGCGCAGCCGTGTTTGCTTCGCAGTGGTTCGGCCAGCTGCCGCACCTGTTCGCGGGTGGTCCAGGCGTGAATGATATCAGGAGCCTTGCCGTTGGCGAATGAGAGTTTCGTCAAGGCCTCGGCATGCAGCAGGGCGCGGAAGGCAGGAGCCTGCAATTGGCCCAGGGTTTCCAAGTCGTGCGTGACGGCCACGCAGCAGTCATGACCAGCCGCCTGCAGTTCGTTGGCCAGCGCGGCCACATGCAAGGCGCTGTTTGCCGCAAAGCTGCCGTGAAGGATGAAGCAAAGGTTCAGCGGCTTGGTCGTCGCCATGGGAGATGGGGCGACAGGGCAGGTTCCGCGGTCGAGGCCGAGGCGCGGGCCGGTGAGATCCAATTCGGGGCCGTGGTTCTCATCGACGGCGATATCGACGGTGATCGCGGTGGCCAGGATCTGGGTCGAGCCATCGCTCAGTTTCGCCGCCAGGCGCAGCGGTCCGCGCCCGGCGCCCAGAATGGTCCGACTCTTGAAGGCCCGGGCGGCCGTGGCAGTTGGTCGGTTGGCGGCGTCATCCCGATTGACGCCAAGATCGCAGGGAATGCGGCTGTGGCCGTAGCGAAGCTCCAAGGCCACGATCTTGCCCTCGGCCGGTTGAATCCAGCCGTGAACATGCGTGCGCGTGCTGACTTTGGTTCCGGCGGGGTGTGATTCGATCGCGCCGTCGAGTCCGGTCGGATCCACCCGCAGGGCATGGCGCCGAAAGGTCGTCCATGCGCCGGTTTGATCCTGGGCTTGAAACTCGGCCCAATGAATACCCGGAGGCAATCGACCTGAAATAGTAAACCCGCAGGCAGGCGACGCATCGCCTCCAGCCACATCCGGACGGGGCTCACGGCTGGTTGCGGACAAGACGCCGGCGCGTGAATTGAGCCGGACTGTCGGGGCCTCCTTGTCTGCGCTCAGGCACCAGCCACGGATTTCGATTTCGCCATCGTGGGCGCGCAGGGGACGCGGGCTCTCGATTTCGCCGGAGAACGACGCGGTCATGACGAGCGTCGGTTGAACCAGCGTTCCAGTCTGCGCAACCAGGCCGTCCAGCGCCAACTGCGGGAGGCGCGCATGGCCGCCCGTTCACGATCAAGCTCGGCGATGCGATCGGCGCGCCGATTGGCTTCGGTATGCAGGGCCTGGAGTTCGGCCCGCAGTGAATCGCCGTCCGCGAGCGCGGACGTCAGTTTGCCCTGCAGGTCCTTGGTGCGGGCGCGAGCCGCGGTCAGCGCGCTTTCCGTATCCGCCAGTTTTCTCCGGGCCTCCTCCAAGGCGAGGTGCGTCACGTGCTGCAGGTGCTGCTGATGTTCGACCTGCGCAGCCAGGTCTTTTTGCACGCGGGACAAATGAGCCGCTTCGTCGGCCTTGGCGTCGGCGAGCGTCTGGGCCTCGGTTACCAAAGTCTCCAAGGCCTTCACCCGCGGAGTCAGGGTGTCGCGCTGGTCCTCCAACTCCATGATGCGGACTTGGGCCAGAATGAGCTGCTGGCGCAAGAGCTGGGCGTGATTGGCCGGCTGGGCGGGGTCGGACTTCATCGTCGGGGCCACTCAACCACCGCGGCCGGCCGGTTGTGAAGCCAATAGTCGGCGCCGCGCCTCAGACAAATTTCAACTTCCGCGCGGCAAATGCCACCATCCGGAGCAACAACCAGCCGTGGCTCCAACGGTGGATGTTGGTGGAACCGTAGGTGCGCTCTTTGTAACGGATCGGGACGTCGGCGATCTTCAGGTTGAGCTTGGCAGCGCCGAACAGGAGATCGAAATCGCCGAAGGGGTCGAAATCGCCGAAGTAGGCGCGGTTGGCCGCGATCTGATCGTAATGGGCACGGGACACCACCTTGGTGCCGCAGAGGGTGTCCTTGACCGGCTGGCCGAGCAGCCAAGAGAAGATCAGGCCGAAGACCTTGTTGGCGCAGAGATTGAGAAACTGCATCGCCTCCTCGTTCATCGGGTAAACCAGGCGGCAGCCGTTGGCGAATTCGGCGCGGCCTGAGGCCAGAACTTCGTAAAACTTGGGCAGTTCTTCCGGCGGCATGGTGAGATCCGCATCAAGGATCATCAGGATATCCCCGGTGGCGGCCGCGTAGCCGGTGCGCACAGCGTCGCCTTTACCTTGGCCGGGCTGCTGTAGGATCTTGATGACGTGATCGGGGTAGGCGGCCTTGATTCGTTGAATTTCCGCCCATGTGTGGTCCGTGGAGTTGCCCTCGACAAAAATGAGTTCGGTGCCGGCGCCCATCTTCGGTGTGCGCAGGACGGCGGCCTCGATGTTGCCGGCCTCGTTGCGCGCAGGGATAACCACAGAGACGGTTGGCGGGGTATGGCCGCTGCGATCAAGCTTTGGGCTCGCAACCACAAACACGGTCAGACAGAACCATTGCAACAGCGGGGCGAGCCAGCGGTTGACCAGTGATTCCAAGCCCAACATTCGCACGGGGAGCAGCAGCCGGGATTGCGAAAAAATCGGCTGCCAGTCGGCCAGCTGCATGAGGTTGACCACATCGGCGCGGCTCAGCCAGCTGCTCAGCCGCTGATTGGAGCGCAGGCCCAGCCAGCGCGCGAAGACCAACAGTGGTCGCCAGAGGGAGGAGTAGAAATTGACGATGAGCCGGGTGTCGGCGTGGCTGACCCCGTGCAGCCGTGCCAGCAGTTGCTGCACATCGGCGGCGAGGTTCAGGGTGTCGGAAACAACGATGTAATCGAAGCGCTCGTCGAGCGTGAGGGCCTCACCGGCCTGCACATGGAATTCACCGTCCGGAACCTTGATTTTCGCGGCATCGATCTGGCGGGCGGAGAGATCCACGCCGACCTTGCGCCGGGCCTTGATCCCGGCCAGCAGCTCGCCGTTGCCGCAGCCGATTTCCAGCACCGAGGCGTTGGCGGGAATGAGGAGGTTGTAATAATGCGCCAGCAGGTACCGGTAGCCCTGCGCTGCCCGGTTCAGGGTGACCGGCGCGGCCTCATAAAAGGCACGGATGGAGTCGATGTGCTGGCGGGGAATGTCGGCGAGGTCTGACATGCGGCAAGGTGCTGTCCCGGATGGACAGGTGACTCAATGAATCCCGCTAGCGGATGTGAAGCCTTTACTTGGCTCACCGCGCACGGATGCCCAGCTTCCACAGAAATTCAATGAACGCGCTCTTTCTGAGGTAACGGATCAGGCGCGGATTCGATTCCAACTATTCCGGCGATATACGGCGGCCAAAGGTGCGCTCGCGCAACCGGTCGATTTCGTTTTGACCGACCGAATGCATTTGCGCCGAGGTTTTCTGGGCCGAGTGGATGCGGAAACAGGCGAGAAAATAGGGCACCCGCACGATCTTCGCCCCGGCAGCCTGAAAACGGAGCAGCAGGTCCCAATCCATCGCAAACCTGAAGGAAGGATCGATGCCGCCGACCTTGTCCCAGATGCGCCGGCGCCAGAACAAGGTTTCCTGCGGCACAAAATCATTCATGACCGGCCTCAAGTTTTCGAGCCACCCCGAGAGCTCTCGGGGTGGCTCGAAAACTTGAGGCCGGTCACTTTTTCGGCGAAAAATGCTTCGCGAAAGCCGCCATGCCCGGCAACGACTCCCGTCGGCGGCCGCTTTTCACCTCAATCGCCACGCACGCGTCGCCGCGCCGAAGGACAAAATCGACCTCATGGTTTCGCTCGCGCCAGTAGGTGACATCGAGCGCGGTGCCGGCGCTGGTGTTCACCAGGTGAGCCCCTACGCAGGTTTCGACCAGGCGCCCCCACTTGTCCCCGTGGCTGCGCACTTCCTCGAAAGTATCCCCGCTTTGGGCCGACAGCAGGGCCGGGTTGAGCACCTGGAGCTTCGGACTGGATCCCCGCTGCCGCACCTGGCCATGCGAGTATTTCATCAGGCCTGTCACCATGCCGGCTCCTTTCAGCAGGTCCAGGTAGTGCGCCAAGGTGACGGTGTTGCCGGGTGTCTTGCAGTTGAGAATGGAGACACAGCGGCGGACCAAACAAGCATGCCTATAAAGCTCCCGAATCCTGCCCACCCGGCGTTCGCAACTTCCAGCGGCGATAGAGAATTCGTGCGACGAGGGAGACGGTAATGATCAGACAACACGGGTGCAGCGTAGGCTGGCAGCGTGCCTTGAGGCAAATACATAGCAATTATTATTTCCGCTCAAGATGCCGGTGGGCGAAACGCCGGCAAGCCGCGTCGGAAGGCGATCAGACGGGCTGCAGCGTGATCGCGTCGGTGCAAAAGCCCAGGAGCTTGGGGCCGAGCGCGGGTTCGCTCGCGACTGGTTCCGGGAAAGTGCGGTTGATGCAAAACTCCAACCTTGCCGGGCCGGATTGGCGCCGGAGGAGGGACGGAGTGACGATGCCCTCGAAGCGGTGGGCGTAAGGAAAATGATCCTGGGGGGCGGGTTCTAAAATCAAGGGCAGCCGGCAGCCATTTACCCGCAATCTGAACGACTGGATTACCTCATAATCCATTACGGCCAGAACGGTGAAGGAAAGATGCAGCGGGCGGGCGGCAGCAGTAGGGAGGTAAAGCACGGATTCCGATTCGGGGCCGGTCCAGCAAACGGTCTGCTGGGCCTGGGGAATTCGGATGGGCGGCATCCACCCGCGCTCTTGCCTCAGATCCGCCACGGGCAGGCGTTGGGCCGGCGGGAAAAGACAATTTAGTGCGGGCAATGGCTGTGCGATGTTCACGCGGACGGCGGCGGAGGTTGCTCAGGACGTTGCCTAAATGGCCTGCACTTCGACTGCGTCGGTGCAAAAGCCCAGGAGCTTGGGGCCGAGCGCGGGTTCGCTCGCGACTGGTTCCGGGAAAGTGCGGTTGATGCAGAACTCGAGTTTTACAAGGCCGGGTTCGCGCTGAAGCAGGGAGGGCGTGAGCACGGCCGAAAACCGTGCGGCAAGCGGAAAGGCATCACAGGGCGCCTGTTCCACGGTGGCGGGCACAAACACGCCGTTCACGCGCAGCTGGCACGAAGTGATGACTTCATAGTCCATGACGTTGAGCGCACGCCAGGAAACCTGCAATAGTGCGGCCTTTGGCAGGTTCAGATAGAGCACCGAGATCGGCTCCGGCCCGGTCCAGCGCACCCACCGATTCGAGCCGGGCAACTGCACCGCCTGAAACCAGCCTGTGCCATGAATCACCTCCGACATCGGCAAAATACCCGGCAACGGGGCCGAGACACGGGCCCGCTGCAGCCGGTAACTCGCCTCCAGTTTTTCGTGAAGACGCCGCCGCCACGTCGGGCTCGGCCGGGCCGCGGACGGCGGTCCACCTGAGCCCGCCGCGGAGTCCGCGGGATCCTTGAGCCCCAGATCCTGCAACATGGTTTGCCAGCGCCAGTCGAAGATTTCGCGGGCCACCCGGTGCATCCGGCATGCGAGCTGGCTTCGTCGTTCAATGACCCGGAGCGTGGCCGGTGGCACGGCAGTTTGCCGATGCGCCTTGCTTTGGTTGAGATGCAGGTCGAACCGCCGGGGAGGGAGCACGAAACGATGACAGAACAGATCGACGGAGTCCTGCATGCGCTCGGTGAGGCCGAAGTGGTCGGCCAGGGCGAGGGTGCGCAGTGCGCGGGGCAGCATCTGGGATTCATCGCAGTCGCCGGCGGAGAGAAACTGGGGCTGGATGTTGTGGATCGCATACTCCTGCTGGGGCAATTGCACCCAGTCATGGAAGGACAGCCGCAAGGCGGCCTGTCTTTGCTGTCGGGCGAAGGCGTCGATCAGGAATTCATGGGCGGTATCCTCCGGCAACTCGCGGAAGTAGTGGTAAGTGGAGAGCAGGCGGCGCACCGGATCGCGCAGCCAGGTGACCAGGCGGGGCCGGACCGGCAGCAGCTCCAGGAGCGCGAGCCCGAAGTGGCCGGCGAAGAAATCGTAACGGCGCGGGTCCCGGGCCAGGTCTGTCTTGACCGCCGGCAGGTGAACATGGGGACAAACACGGTCGGGGGCGAAAAGGAAGTTCAGCCACGCCATCAGGCTGGTGCCGCCGGTCTTGGGAATGTGCAGGAAGTAAAGGACGTCGTCTGGCTTTAACACAGGGTGTAGCGGCGGAGCGAAGTCTGCATGCTGACCAAGCCATGGCAAGCGCCGTCTCCGAGAAAAATCCGGCCGGCGTGGGCCGAAAAGCCGTGTCTGGGGGCGCCTGGCCCGGGATTCCCGATCCGCGGGCTGGGCGTGGAGCGTGTCCGACAGCGAGGTGGTCGGTGACGGTATCAGCGGCTACATGGGGTATTGGAACTGGCCTCCTGTGGGTCGTCCACGAGTTTCCACATGTCTGGCTGTCTGTGTCCGGCTTGGATTCCGCCGGACCGGCGAGACCCAAATCGAGCAATATGACCTGCCTGTGCCTGGCGAAAATTCGCTGGCCACGCGCTGCATCTGGCAGGCAGGCTGATTCTGTTGCTCGATGATATGGCGCGTGGCGGACGGCAGGGATGTTTGCCGGTTTGCGCTGCTGTGGTTTAGGTGTAAAGCGAACCGCTTCTCAATGATTCGGGAAGGGCCGGTGTCACGAAAATGCGGAGCTCCGGTGCCTAGGAAGCTCGCCCGATTGAAACCATGAAAAACGGCGGAACCTTCTCCTTCACCAGCAATGCAGAAACCGACTTCTTCGTCACGTTGTTCACCATGCCCGCCACCTCCTATCGCTACCTGACACAAATTACCGGAGTATGCGCCGGACGCATCATCATCGGGGCTCCAGCATCGGCGTGCATAATGTCGTGGGCCTGATCGTCAACGGTGCGACCGTGGATGACCTGTGCCGCAGTTTTCCTGACGTGAAACGTTCGCAGCTTTACGAATGTCTAGCCTACTACGAGGATCACCGGGAAGAGATTGACGCCTTGATCGCCGAGCAGATGACTGACAACGTATCGACCTGAAGCCATGGCTAGTCGCCTTTGTTCAGCATGGTCAACTGGGGCGAGGGTCAAGTTTGTGGGATTTCGCAATTAATAGCTGTCTCCACGATGACTAGAGGTTGCTGCTTAACCTGAACATAGATCCGGCCAAGATATTCGCCGATAATGCCGAGGAACAAGGCGTTCAAGCAGATGCTGAAAAGCAACAGGATGGTCGTGGTGGCAAAACCGCGCGGCCAGTCCTGACCGAATACAAAGCGGGCCACGATGTAGCCAGCGGTCAGGAACACTGTGCCAGCCCCGGCTAAAGCGGCGGCGATGCTCGCAATCCGGAGTGGGACGATCGAGTGATTCAAAATGCCGTCGACCGCCAGGTCGAGGAGCTGGCGGAAGGGAAACTTGGTCACGCCGAAGCGGCGGGCGTTGCGTTCGTAGGGCAGGGGGAACTGGCGGAAGCCCATGGTGGCCGTGGTGCCACGGATGTAGGGGTGCGCATTCCGGTGTTTTTTCAACTCATCGATTACACGCCGGTCGAGCAGGCGGAAGTCGCCGGCGTCAAGGGGCAGCGGCTCGGGACTGAGGAAATTGATCAGTCGGTAGAAGATGCGCCGGGCACCCTGCATCAACCACGATTCCTGACGGGTGGCGCGGATGCCGTAGACGACCGCATAGCCTTCCCGCCAGCGTCGGATGAACTTGACCGGCCTCAAGTCAGAGGTGTTCCTCAGCATTGCAGACGCCCGCGAAAAGCTTGAGCAATGGCGACACGACTATAATCATTTTCGTCCGCATGGCTCCGAGCCATGCGGCAATCAAAAACCGACCGCTTAACCGTTCGAAATCTCAGATCCGCGGTGTCCAATCAAAGAGGGCAGGTCAATCCTTGGGGTTTGATCACCAGCCCACTGTCCGTCAAATCAGGGCAACCCCAGTGGGACACCATTGGTCACTTACCTCTCGCCTCTCTTTTTCCTCTCTCGAAAAATTAAGGCGCTGTCGCAGCCATTTCCTGCGGTTCTAGCAGTATAAGCGCAGACGGAGGCGGCAGAACTATTGTCGACGATAGGGGCTTTTTGTCGGAGCCCGTAATGCGGCTTTGGTAAGCAGGTAGAAGCGACTGGTTGTGGAGTATCACAACATCTACGGAGTCGACGGCAATTGCAGTGGAGTCTTTCAACTCGTTTGGCGTCTCAAAATGGAAATTGGACGGATAGGTGAATGCCCCCTTGAGGGGGCCGACCTCGCACAAATACCTAATCGAAGCGCTGGCGTGGCCGGTTACCCAGAAGCGCAGTTCTGCCTTGTCGTTCCGGCGAGCTAGTTGTTCCAACATAGAACCTACAGTTTCATAGTAAGGACGGGGCTGCTTCTGTACGTGGTGTACATGCACTCCCCACAGCACCAAGGCTAAAGAGAATGCGGCAGCCCCTATAGGCTTTTGGAGGCGGGCTGGGGCAAGCGTGCGCCCTGAAGCGGCCGTCATCATGATCAAGGTAGCCAAGCAGGCCGCAGACGGTGCCTGGTAGCCAATGGACCACCGCGTGTAGATTGCCCATGGCAGCTTTCCGATGACTGATGCACCTATCACGAAGAGCACAGCAATTACCACGAACAGCCATGCCTGCATCACGAAGGTGCGGAACCTCGTGAGTTCAGCTCGTGTAAGAATGAAGTATGCCGGAGCCAGCAGAAGGAAGACTGTGAGTGGCCACGCTTCAGCTACAAAGAAATTTTGCTTTAACTGCTGAAGGATGAAACTCGAATCCTTCCCCTGCAGCAAAAAGGGTTCGACGTAGCCTGGCGCCCGCTGTGTGCCGCCCGCTTGATAGCGGCCAAAAATCATGAATCCCGCCGCGACCAGTGCTGTGACGGGAGCCGCCACGAGCAAGCTGCGCTTGAAGAAAAGGCCGACGGGTCTTAATGGAATGCATAGGACCAGGCAGGCGGCGGCACCGTAAAGATAAGTTGAATACCGGGCTCCGACCAAGAGAGCTCCGATAGTACCGAGCAGTACCAGCCGACTGGTGCGTTCCTCACGTTCGGTCCATGCAGCCAGAAAAAAGAAATACCACACGGCCAGGGCCTCCATGCTGTATGCCCGGATTTCTGTAGCGTAATGAAAAAACATTACGGAGCCGCAGGGAGCGAGCGCCGCAAGTGCTCTCGCAGAAGGGGGGATTTTAAGGCGGCGGCCAGCGAGCCAGATTACGAGTGGGCCTAGAAGAAAGAATATCAGGGAGAGTGTTCGAAGGGTCGCGATGTCTGAGCCGAACAGGTTGATCCATGCTCGTAACATCAGGGTGTAGGTACCTGGGTCAGAATTCATTACGCGTCCGTATTCGACAATTTTATTCCAGCCGCCTGGTGTTGAGAGCGGCGGTGTAGAGTGGTGAAGGCCTAGCGACAGCCAGTACTGGCCGCTTTCATCGAACCAGATATTGGGTGAGAATAGATGCGCGCGCAGCCACGGGAGTAAGGTGATGCAGAGAAGAAGCCCAGCGGCAGTAGCGTAGATCCATCCCTTTTTGGAGCGGTGCTGGCTAGAAGGGCGGTCGCTAGATGTACGATTCATAGAGTCAATGAGCTCAACCGGAGAGTTAACTTTAGATTTTGGGAACTAAGCGCATGACTTCACCGCCTCGGTAGGGAACAGCCCCGATCAACAGCCGACCCTTGGCCTGCCATACGGACCACCAGTGCTCGGCAAAGTCCCGAAGCGTCACGGGGTTTCCGGTGCCCACATGGCGAATCAGCGGCTTTCCAGCTGGTACATTGGCCGACAACTCCTCTATAAATTGGCGTGCTACTTCCTCAACGTGGATGAAATCCCGAATCTGCTCACCGGCAGACATGGGCATATCTCCGCCTGCTTCCGCTGTCCTTTTAAGGGAAGGCCAGAATCTTGATTCGAGTTCGCCTGGGCCGTAGACTTGGAAAATCCGCAGAACGGAAAGGCAGACTGCTTTTTCTTGGGCGAAACCGATAAAGGCCACGCTAGCCGCCGCCTTCGAGGTAGGGTAGGAAGCGGTAGGTTCCAGAGGTGCATCAGTCGGGACGAATTCGTAGCGTTCCGCTGACCGGCCGTATTCAAAGCATGATCCGGCGACGATGAATCGCTGCACACCGGCGGCATGGGCGACCTGTGACATTCGAAGCGGGGCGAGCACATTCCAACGCAGGCAGTTTTCGAGTGTGTCATACGGCACATTCGCCGAGTGTGCGGCCAGGTGGACGACAGCTTTTACTTCCGCGAAATCTTGCTCGCTTAGCTCATCAAGAGGGCGCTCGAGCCACTTGGGTTCTTTTGCCAGAGGAATCCGAGGGCGAGCGCCGGGCCTGCGTAGAGCGACGATCTCGTAGCCAGCAGCCGTGGCTTGATTCAAGAAGTGGCTCCCAACAAAGCCGGTTCCGCCTGTGACTAAAACTCTCATGTGCTGAAGGTTGAGACGAATCCAGCCAGTGGGGGAAAAGCTTGATCACGGGCCGAGATGACAGGGTTCACCTCGGGCCATACGAAGCCGAAACTGTCCCAGCGGATCCCGCGATCATGTGCGGGGCTGTGCGCAGTCGTGCAGCGGTAGTGAACCAACGCGTTCTGGGTCAGGGAGAGGAAGCCGTGTGCGAAGCCCACGGGAACGTAGAGTACCGCGGGGTCGGCTGATTCGATTACGACTGACCAATGCTGCCCATAGGTCGGGCTGTTGACGCGTAAGTCGAGTACAACGTCCAAGATGCGCCCTTGCAGGCAGGTCACTAATTTTGCGTGGGCCCGATCCGGCACTTGAAAATGCATGCCCCGGATCACGCCTGCGGAGGACGTTGAGTAGAATTCTTCTTGTGTGTCGAAAACGATGCCTTCGGCCTCGAACGAGGGTGCGTGGAATGTTTTCACGAAAGCACCCCGCTCGTCTCGGAATAGCTTTGGGCGGAAAAGACGCAGCCCTGCCAGCGGCGGTTTCTCGAAATGGGGAATTCGGCTTTCCGGCGCGCTCATCGCGTGAGGACGAATTTCCGGATCACATCGATCTCGTAGTCGAGCATGGCACGGGTCAGGCCGGGATAAGTGCCGAGGAAGATCGCGCTATGCATGATTTGATCGGCACCCGAGAGATCGCCGACTATACGCATTGCGGAAGGGCGGTCGCGCTTGAGCTGCACAAACACGGGCTGGCGGACCAGATTGCCACCGAACAGCATGCGGTTGCCGATTTTCTTGCTCTCTAGGTGCCGGGCTAGATCCGTGTGCTTGAAGGGAGCCTCGGGTTTGATCCGGATCATGAAACCGAACCACGAGCAGTCAGTCCTGCAGCCGGAGTTATCCCATGTGAAGCCATCCGGGCTCCATTGAGTCGCATGTGTGGGCAGGGAAAACTCGAAGAACTGGTTCAAGTCAGCCAAGCCTCGGCGAAGGTATTCCCAGTTATCCTTTCGGTCCTGCACGAACGCAGGGAGCTTCTTGAGTTGCTGCCTGCCGATGGCTGCCTGCGGATCCAAAGGCTTTAAGTTAAAGCCGAGGTGACTGTATATGTATTTGTGATCGTAGCCTTGCGGGAGCTCGCCCAGCTGCCAGCCGAAGCGCTTGTTGCACGTGTTATCGACACCGGAGGCGCACCAGCAATCGCGTCCCCAGTCACGGAAGCTTTCCGCGTAGGTTTTTAGTGGAGGGCGGGAGACGATGTTCACTGAGCCACCTTCACCCATCGTGAGATGGTGCGGCGGATAAAATGACTGGGTTGATATGTCTCCCCACGTGCCTGTGTACCTCGTAACCGAAACCCCATCGTCAGGAATTCCCGGGGAGTTGGTGGTGAACCCCAGCGAGTGCGCGACTGTCTTGGGCATGCTATAGGTGCAGCCGAGGGCGTCGCAGTTATCCTCGATGAGCCAGAGCTCGTGCTTGCGGCAGAATTGAAGCACCGCCCCGATATCGAATGGGTTGCCCAAGGCGTGTGCGACCATCACCGCTTTGGTGCGACCGGGGACGTAGGCAGCCTCCAAGAATTCGGGGCGCAGATTCCCCGTGGCTGGGTCATTGTCGATGAACACAGGCACCGCTCCAAGCTGTACGATAGGCGCGACGGTGGTAGGAAACCCGGCGGCAACGGTGATGACTTCGTCTCCGGGAACGATGCGGCGCTCGGCCGGAAGCTTGTGGCTGGTAAGCGTGGAAAAGGCGACCAAGTTGGCGGAGGAGCCTGAGTTGACCAGCAACGTATACTTTACCCCAAGGAAGGACGCCAGCTCACTCTCGAAGGCGGCTCCTTCGGGGCCCAGCGTCAGCCAGAAATCAAGAGTCGCTCCCACTGCAGCTTCCACTTCGTCTGCCGTAAAGACACGGCCGGCATACGGTACAGTGGTTACACCGGGGTTGAATTGGGCGTTTTGTTCGCGTCCTGGCCGTTGAGCCTGGTGGACGAGAGCGGAGTATTCGCGGGTGAGGCGAAGGATCTGGGACTTGAGTTCGGATGCGGATTGGCTCACGGGAAAGTTACTGGCGATGATTTCAGTTAAGGGGCTGGCTCCAGACCAGGCGCTGGGAAACTGCATTCGTTTCGTAGCGCGCTATGTGCTCCTGCGTCAATTGGCAGGGCGTGGATTCCTTAAAGTGTACTTTACGATACCATTCCGTGGTCAGCTGCAGCGTGGTTTGGAAGTTCCACACGGGCCGCCAGTCCAGCAGGTGAAAGGCTTTATCGGTAGAGAGGTTCAATTTGCCTGCCTCGTGGGGAGCCTTGGGATCGCTGCGATCTACCCAAGTGCCTGGCCAGTGTCGCAAAACTTCCTCTACGAATGTTGCGACGGTTTGATTTGAGGTCAGTTCGGGACCGAAGTTAAACCCTCCTGCCAAGGCTGCTTTCTCGGCACCTTTGTCAGCAAGCTGGGCGGCCAGCCAAAGGTAACCGCTCAGAGGCTCCAATACGTGCTGCCACGGTCGGGTCGCCGTGCGATTTCTCACAGGTACTGCTTCACCGCTGGCTAGATTGCGCATGCAATCCGGCACTATGCGATCCATTGCCCAGTCACCCCCACCGATGACGTTGCCTGCCCGTGCTGAAGCGATGCGAACGGGTGAATCTGGTGACGAAAAATAGGAGCGGCGGTAGGCGGCGATCAACAACTCGGCCATGCCTTTGGATGAGCTGTAGGGGTCGTGCCCGCCCATGGAGTCCTCCTCGCGGTAGCCGTGCAACCATTCATGATTCTCATAGCATTTGTCTGTGGTGACCATCACAGCCGCACAGGGCTTTTTCAGCGCGCGCAGGGCATCGAGAATATGCGCCGTCCCCATCACATTTGTCGCGTAAGTCTCCAAAGGAATTTGATACGAGAGCCGTACCAAAGGCTGAGCAGCGAGATGCAATACGACCTCAGGCTGGATCTCTGCAATGGTGGTCGCGATGGCTTGGGCATCGCGTATATCCATCACGCGATGATCCATTCGCGTAGCCAATCCCAGCTGATCGAAAAGGGCTGGGTTGGTGGGAGGGCTCAAAGCCACTCCAGTGACCTTTGCGCCCAGCTTGATCAGCCACTCGCTCAGCCAGGAGCCTTTGAATCCTGTGTGGCCCGTGACTAAGACGCGCTTACCACGATAAAATCCGTGAAAGCACGCGTTCACCATGTCCTCCAAGGGGCCTTGTTGGTGGACCACAATTGCTCAAGCAGGTTTTTTTCCCGCAAGGTGTCCATAGGCTGCCAAAATCCGTTATGATTGTAGGCGGATAGCTGGCCGTCCCGAGCGAGCGATTCCAGCGGCGCTCGTTCCCAGATGGTGTTGTCGCCATCGATGCGATCAATGACCGACGGCTCTAGCACGAAAAATCCACCATTGATCCAGAAGCCGTCTCCGTGGGGCTTTTCGTGGAAACCATTTACCCGGCCGTTGGGGTCGATTTCTAACGCACCGTAACGTCCCGGCGGCTGCACTGCTGTGACTGTGGCAAGAACTTTGCGGCTGCGATGAAGAGCGATTTCCTCGGTGATGTTCACGTCTCCGACGCCATCGCCGTAAGTGAAGCAGAAGGTTTCATTGCCCAAGTATTCGCGCACGCGACGGAGTCGGCCGCCGGTCTGGGTTGATTCGCCTGTATCCACCACGGTGACTCGCCAAGGTTCGGCAAAGCGCTGATGCACTTCCATTTTGTTGTGCTGCATGTCAAACGTGACGTTCGACATGTGGAGAAAGTAATTGGCGAAGTACTCTTTGATTACGTATCCCTTGTAACCCACGCAAATAACAAAGTCATTGATGCCGTGAGAGGCGTAAATCTTCATTACATGCCAGAGTATCGGGTATCCTCCGATTTCCACCATGGGTTTCGGACGGACAGATGTTTCTTCCGAAATACGCGTCCCTAAACCACCTGCCAAAATAACAGCCTTCATCAGGATTTAGCTCCAATCGTTTCGTAGTCGTTTTCTGAGAATAACTTCTCGGGTGCGATGTTTTTGATCGGGGTCCACCGGAACGAGAACATCAGGCGGAAAACATCGAGCACGTACCTCACCCGCTCGTGGCCGGCGAATGCAACCAGATTTTTGTAGCGCTTGAAAATCGGGACGCCCTTAACGTTGGCACCGACTTGTCCACCGGCATAGAGTAGATGACCGTCGATGTGGGGCGTGGTCGTCAGCACTTGGAAAGGCATTTTGGCCAGAAACCGGGTCCGGTACATGATGTATCCAGTGTGCCACTCCTTCCGGAAGGTCGTTGTCACCAAGCTTTCAATAATACTGAGTATCCGAATCATGGTGAAAGTCAGGAGAGGGGTTTCCTCCTTTCCCCGGTAATGCAGCTTTGAGCGGTAGCCGTAGACGATATCTGCCTGCCCTGCGCACTCTTTCAGGAACTCAGCTGCGAGTTCAGGAGGATATTGGCCATCGCCGTGGAGCATTATCACGTGTTCTACGGCTGGATTCGCCAAGGCGATCTCATAGGCCAGTTTTTGAGAGCCTGCGTAACCTAGATTGCGGTTGGTTCGCAGTAGCTGGCAAGGCACCGGACCTGGCTTCTCGGCAAGAGATTCCCATGTAAGCTGGGCCGTGTTGTCCGGGCTGCAATTATCAATCAACAGAGCTTCGGCCCGGCCGGCAAACACTGGGGGGATGCTGCGGATCACGTTCGCCGCCACCGAGGCGCAATTGTAGGCCGGCAGATAAATTAAAACAGGTTTGGTGAAGCGAGGGATGGGCATGTCTAGGGTGCTTATTGCGTGAAGTCGAAAGAGAGGACTTTGATTTCGTAGAACCCGGCACCAAACGCCGCTTTTTCTACAAACCGGCTGTCGGTCAGGGGATTTACATTTGCGCCCGGCTCCTTGCGCTCGAAGTCCTCATAAAAAAAGGTGATGTCGGCGGGCGAAACTGCGACATAGCCTTTTCTGCCGCTCAGGCTTTGTTTTTTTAGCCACCATACTTCGGCTTGCCGATTCCGTTTCACGAAACTGGGTATCTCGATTCCGCGGCTTTGCAGCCAGAGATAAAAAC
Organism: Pseudomonadota bacterium; assembly: GCA_046048295.1. Taxonomy (GTDB): domain Bacteria; phylum Pseudomonadota; class Alphaproteobacteria; order Rhizobiales; family Hyphomicrobiaceae; genus CBDCWA01. Next base: position 23,159 of record JBJOGJ010000007.1, read on the forward strand.
AGTCGCTGTTCATGGAATAATACGAAATCAGCAGCGCGTCTTCAGCTTGGACTTCACGGGCCAGCCATTCATCCAGTTGCGTGATAAAGGAAATGCGGTCACGGGAGACTTCGTAGTAGCTGGCCGCCTGTGCCATGCGCGGTTTCATGAGGAGGATCATGCCGGCGAGGATAAGAAATAGCAGGACTGGCCGCCAACGGGTGAGCCGTGGCCCGATCTTCGTCCATAGTTCACCCAGTGGAACCATGGCTATAGCGCAAAGAGCGGGAAGCCATGGGATGATGTGATGTGGCCATAGCTTCATCCTCGGCGGGTGGGCCCAAAAGCATATTGCGACCAAGGCAAACAGTGGCCACCAGCTGGATCTGCGACGGACAATCGCCCAGATGACACCAATCCCTAGGAATATCTGAAGCCAGATTTCAGGAAGTGCTGCGTTGAAATAATAGACGGTGACTTTCCACCACGCGGCTGGGAGTGAGAGTTTGGCCAATTCGGCATCGTCCCAAGACGAATAGAATGCGATGCTCTTCAGCTGGTGATAACCTTCCCAGAGAAAGGCTGGGTGGCTGAGTAAGAACCCTACCGAAAATCCGACCAAGGCTGCGCAGGCGAGAGGGTGAAACGCGCGAGATACGGCAGGATTATTGGGTGCCAGCTTACGCAGGGCCAGTAATACTGCCGAACCCAGCGCGAGCAGGTACCACAGCTTCGTGATAGTACCGGTTGCCTTGAGCACGTCGGCCGGTGCCAACGCACCGACTGGTCTCAGGCCTTGCGCATCGCGCGCCGTCACCAGCATTGCATCTGAAAAGACCGAAGGTGAGGCGACCCCTGAGCGGACCAGCGCGGTCCAAAACCCGCCCGCTATGAAGAAGGCCAGCAGGCAAACCCAGATCCTACCAACGAAGGGTTTCTCGCGAGACGGTTGCTGGGAATCACCGCTGCTCAACCAGTGGACGAGCAATAGCGGTGGCCCGACTAGTGCGAAATGGAAGCGCGCAGCCATTGCCACGCCACACATCGCTCCGGCAATGAGGTAGGCGCGGCCGCGCTGAGGCGGCTCAGCCCGCTGTACGAGTAGCCACGCGCCAAAGCACATCACAAGGCCCAGTGACTCAGAGCGGACGAACTGGGAGTATTGGATAAATATGGGAAGGGTTACAGTCGCGATGGCCGCAACCCCAGCGACTAGCAGGTTAGTGGCCCGCCTCACCGCAAAGAAAGAGACCAGCACCGCGAATATGGAGAGTACTAGCGTCTCCATCCGCATGAGCGTGGCCATGCCTTGTATATTCGCTATGGCAAAGTCGTGCGGGTTGGCATGTGAGGTGAACCCCAGCAAATGCGTCACGGCCCATCCGAACCACATCAGCAGCGCGGTGAGCGACATCAGCGGTGTCCCGGGGATGTCGTAATAAGTTTGGTGAAAATCTCCGCCGAGAAACCGGATCACTTCGGAGAAATAAAAAATCTCATCCGTGTTGAACCACCAAGGGATATACAGTGCTGGCCAGATCTGCTTTGCCTGAAAGAGGGCCACTACCGTGACAAGGATCAGGGCCACCCAGCGTTCAGTCGGACTGTCCCCGCATCCCACAGCGATGGCTTTGGGTTTAGATAGTGAGGGGGATTTCATGCGTGTGGGCGTGATGGTATCAGGGGCCAAGTCAGGAAAAAATTGCGGGTAACTTGTATTTCGCAATAATCGTGGTCAATAGTAAGCGTACCGCTGACTGCGAGTTATCGACACAATGCAACCAACAAGGTGGCAGTATGCTGTTCATACAGGATGGATTGGACGCGGCACCTAATGGTGTGACCTCTGGCCGGACTGTTTGCGTGGGCATGATTTGTTAAAATCTAGGGTTAGCCTCTCGGGGTTGGTGCCAGCTTCATGTCGCGTTCCAGCAACTGCGCGATTTGCCGGCCTTCCCTGACGGCGTAGTTGGTGCCTCTATCCTCAGGAAAGATCTGGGCAAAGTTGGCTAGGTAAAGGCCGCTAATGGGGGTTTGGTAGTCGGGCTTGCGTCCAGGGTAGCCTGGTTCGACGACGTGTTGCGCATCGCGCAGTTTGAAGAGGTGTTCCTCAACAATGGATGCACGGTCAAAGGCTGGATAGATGCCGTGCAGGTAGTCGTACCACTTGGTTTTGATCTCGTCGGTGGACGCGTTGAAAAGATGACTATCCATCGATTGGTAGGATCCGATGTAATACACGTGCTTGCTATTGTAGCGTTCGCGGGGGATGAACCGTGTGTGATTGATGAAGACGAGGAAGGGCGCGTCTGCTTGGTTGACGTTGAGCCAGTATTGATCGCCGATATCCTGATCCGTCGCAAAGATCAGACAAATAGCGCCAAGATAGGGTATCGAGCGCAGCTGCGCCTGATAGGCAGTCAAGTTGGCCTGCTCTGGAAGGAGGCGGGCGAAGGCGCTGCAAGAGCCAGTGAAGATCACTGCATCATATCGTGTGACGCCCGCATCCGTGGTCAGGCCGACACCTCCTTCCGGTTGTTGGTCGAGCCGACTGATCGCACTATTAAGGTGGACGTGGCCACCGGCCTGCTGGAATCGCTGCACGAGGGCGTTGGTGAACTGAGAAAAGCCCCCACGGATATAGCCGAGTTTCTCACCGGAGCCGGCCTGGCGTGAATTGGCTCTGATATGTATGCGGGCCCACAACCAGGCCATCGATACACGGTCGAACATCTGGGCGAATTTTCCTTTTAGGAGGGGTTCCCAGATGACTCGTGCTGCGTGTGGCCCGCAGGCCTTGCGCATCCAATCCAAGGCGGTGCGGTTGACGTAGGGCTGCCAGTCTTTGCGCAGCTTCAAGTAAAGCATGACAAAGCCGAGCCGGAGCCGGGCGTGAAACGGGATGGGTGAAAAGCGCAGCACGTCCGTCGGCGACATGAATGGGTAGGCTTTTCTGCCGTGGAGGATAGCCACCGAGCTGTCCCGCCATTCCATAAGCTCAGCCAAGCCCAGCTCCTCGATCATTCCGAGAATGTCAGTGTCTGACTGGAAAAGGTGATGGTAAGTTTTCTCAAGCGAATGACCCTGAATGGTGAAGTCACTGGCGAGGCCGCCCAGAGCTTCGCTCCGTTCGTAAAGATGGACTTCACAGCCTGGGCGCCGGGCAAGATCCCCAGCGGCGACCAAACCAGTGTACCCGCCTCCGATGATGGCGATTTTCTTCATGAGAGTGGAGCGGTACCGAGGTTGGTGCGTTGACGGAAGGTGAGCCAGCGATTGAGGTTGTATTGGAGTAGCACGACAACCACCAGCGTGCCGCCCTTGACTGGGAGTGATGGCATGTGCAGCCAGCCCACGAAAACGGCGAGCAGGAGGGCTGTAGCGGCTAGCCCGGTAAGTCCCACCGCATAGAACGAAAAGAACCGGACCCAGAGACGGTCTTGCACCTTAAAGTTAAACCTGACGTTCAGGAAAAAGTTCGTCAGAATGCCTAGGGAGGTGCTGATTGCGTTAGCCACTTGGTAGTGCCAGCCGACCGACTCGGTGAAAATCCCAAATGAGACCAAGTCGATCGATACGCCGATCAATCCGATGAGCGCGTAGATGATGAACTGCCTGCGTTTGCGAAACTGTGTCAGGAGCGCCGTGATCATGACTCCCGCCCTAGGCGATCGTTTGAGGCAGGACCTTGCGGGATGAGCTGCAGTGGCAGACCTGCGGCTTCTCGAATAATCCACGGCGGCCGGCATTTGACCTCATCGTAGATGCGTCCGAGGTATTCGCCGAGTATCCCCAGGCAGATCAACTGCACGCCGCCGAGGAAGAGAATCGAGAGGACGATTGTCGCAAAGCCTGGCCCAGGCCGAAGGCCATAGGAGGCGAAGAAGTCTGCGAAGATTTTCTGGAGGAGCGTGAAGATCGTTCCGACGAGTGAGAGTCCGGAAACCAACAGGCCAAGGTGAGAAGCCAGAGAGAGCGGCACTGCGGAGAACGAGAAGATGCCATCCATGGCGAGTTTTAGGGACTTGCGGAAAGTGTATTGTGGCACCCCAGCGGCCCGAGCATGACGTTCGAACTCAATTCCAATTTGTCGAAACCCGCACCACGCCCGAAGTCCCCGCAGGTATTTGTTTCTCTCAGGCAGGGCGTTCATAATATCGACCACTTTTCGGTCCATCAGGCAGAAGTCACCGGAATCTGGAGGAATGTTGAATGTGACCATGGAGGCAATCAGCCGGTAGAAGCCCCAGGCCAGTAATTTTTTCAGCGGCTTGTCCTGCCGTGAGGTGCGTACACCGTAGACGACTTGAAATCCTTCACGCCACTTGTCTAGGAATCTATAGAGCTGCTCCGGAGGATCTTGCAGGTCGGCGTCAATGACCATCACCACATCGCCCAATGCATGATAGAGACCGGCGGATACAGCCGCTTGGTGACCGAAGTTGCGTGCAAAGCGGAGGCCCTTCCAGGCTTTGTCCACCTGCTGCTGTTTTTTCAAAATGTCCCATGTCAGGTCGCGTGAACCATCATCAATACAGATGACCTCCAACGCCATGTCCCACGATTCAGCCGCGTTCGTAAGACGACGGAACAGTTGGGGGAGAACCTCTTGTTCGTTATAACAAGGAACGATGACGGAGACCAATGTCTGCTTTGAAACCGGCTCGGGCGTAGTCGGAGGCATGGGAGTGTGAGTGGGTGCAGATGGACGAATATGCGGGCCGGTTGCAGGGCCTGTCCCACGGCTTGTACATTGATCAAAAACTCTCCCGCAGACAGGGCGCCGTCCAATAAATGTTGGCAGAAAAGACGCGACCAAAGTCCTCGTAGGCGTCTTTGGTAATCGGCCACCAGTTGGCCTCGTAGGCCTGCCGCGACATCGCATATAGATCGGCGTTCTGCTCAAGCTCGGTCACCGTCACCGCCTGCGTGCGCACGGGGGCATATGCATTGAGATGGGGGATGAGCCCGTTGATCCACGATTTGCCGCCGGGCCGCAGGATGGCGTCGAAACAATGGAAAGACGGACAGCCGGGTTTCAGCGCGCGATTGATGTCTTTCAGCACGTTGACCCGTGTAGTCTCATCTTCCGGGGTGTGCTCGAGTGCGGAAATCGAGAAGATAAAATCAAAATAAGCGTTGGGCAGCTCGGGTTTGAAGGAGCCGACATAGTCGTAGACAATCCGGTAATGCGGCGAGGTGAACTGCACCGGGCCGTTGCCCAAGCCCTCGCACTTGTCGGCGTTCCAGCACTCGTATTCCTGGGAAAAAAACTTCAGGATCCGGCTGTCGCCCCCGCCTACCTCAAGAATGCGCGACCCAGGCGCAATGTTGTTTCGGATGAAGCAGTAAACCAGGTAGTCCTGATACACCTTGAGGTCGCAGATGGCGGGGTCGGGGTCGCCAACGTTGTAGGACTTGAAAGGGAGCCCCTTGAATAACTCGAAATGGGTAAGCTTGGAGTAAGAGAACTCCTGTATGTTTTTAGGTGAGGGCCAGCGGTCTGAAACGTAGGGCTGCATGGGAGATTAAACGGCGGATGATGGCTGCGCTTCTGCGAGCGCTCGGCCAGCGGCGACGAGTTGTCGACGACGATCTACTACTTCGCGTTCCAGTTGCCGGATGTAGCGGTCCTTGCGGTGGAGTTCTGCACGAGCCTCGCCGAGCTTCTGGGCGGGGTCGAGAATCTGCTCCAGCCACCATGTCTGATCCATCGAATCGAGGAAGCGCAGGTAAAAAATGAGGTTATCGATGGCGGGATCCGGGATGGGGTCGATTTTCTCTGGACCGACGGCCAAAGGGAAAGTTGGGAGATTGCCCATCCGGCTGGCGAAATTGGTGTGCGTTGCCGCAGGGCCGTAGCCAAGGTTGGAGACGAGATTACGGGCCGGCATTAGGTGGCAGGCTCCGCCATGCCATGCGGAAAAAAACGCCTGAAAATCCCAAGTGTCGATCGTGCCGGCAAATAGCGCCTTCAAGACTTCGCGCCAATATGCCGCCTCGACCCAGTGGGGGTGAACCCGCTTGAGCAAATCGTTCCAGCCTGCCTCATCCCGCTGCCGTAGGGCAAAGTCGTATCCCGTCCACGCGCGCCGCCAACTTGCCCAGCCCCACATCTGGAAGTATTTGGAGGCGTAATGCGTCGTTCCATGTTCGAGCACCGGCGGAAGAAAATTGGTGCCGGCTACAGACGCCGCGCGGGCATCATCGCGGTAGCGCTCGAGCATCGTCTCGCAGAACGGGAAAAAATCCTGATTGGGAAGGCAGTCGTCTTCCAAAATGATGCCCTCCTCCACGTGCTCAAAAAACCAAGAGATTGCTCCACTCACTGCAGGGCCGCAGCCCAAATTGGTCTCTCGAAGTAGCGTGGAAACATCGCAGGGCCAGTCTACAGCCAGAGCGACTGCGCGGGTGCGCGCGACGAGTTCCTGCTCTCCGATCCGGTCTGCACGTGGACCGTCAGAAGCGATGAAAAGACGCTTCGGGCGCTGGGCACGGATCGCCGCAAAAACTTTTGCGGTCTCCTCGGGCCGGTTGAAAATTAGGAACAATACGGGCGTCTCCACCAGGAAGTATTCTTAAAGCCGATTTCCTTGCTAGCAAGCAAAGACCGACTGATTTCAGGAACCAACTTTGTGCCATCCTACACCAAGGACGAGCGGCTTGCCCAACTCAGCGTAGGCACGCTGCACCGCAGCTTTCCAAGTGCGATCGTAGGCGCACTCGCTCATCACAAAAAGATCCTCCGTCTCAAGGAGTTCATCGAGATCTGGCCAGCCGTCTGGCCCGCAAAAGCGCGTTTGAAGATAGGCATGCGCCGGGCCCACCCAGAAGTAGGTATTGTGCAATACCGCGGCGAACCCGTGAAAATTCCAACCATCGGGCAGCGTGCAAGCTTCGAGGTAAAGCGCGAGCCCTTCCAGGGCGTGCGGATCAGCCCCAAGTTGACCGCACCAGCCAGTGCTGACTATGGCGTTGAATTGGGGGAATTGTGGCGGGTGAGCCGCGCCGTCATTTAGCGCAATAAGCAGTGATGGGTCGCCAGCGTAACCGGCTTGTTGCCAAGTGACGACGTCGGCGAACCTCCAACCGTTCACTCCTTCTGGAGCGGAAAGATCAGCTGGCACATAGTTACCGATAAAGAGGAAGTTATCTCCCGGCTTCAATGTGGCTCGGAGCACGTAGGAGGCCACGGCAGCACTCACGGCGGTGATGTCTGCCTCCTCTGGGTTAGCTAGATTTGGGGCGGCTTGCCTTAAGGTGCTGAAGTGCGATCGACGCAGGATTGCAAGAGACGGGAGATCGCTGGAACTGAGCGCCTGGTCGGCCGCTGGGAGGCGCCGATTGGGGGACGGGACGGCGGGGGAACCAGTAATAATTTCCTCTGCTTCCCGCAAATAATCATGGGGAAACAAATTCTCGAATGGGGCTGGTTCCGGAGCGCGGCGCGCGAGCGCGCGCCACAGCCACTCTCCTCCATCGCGCAAACTGAGGTTCGGGGCGCAACTCCGCACGTTTCGGCGGAATTCACGGTGACGCTCGGGCGCGGTTAGCAATCGGACCTTATCGCGCACGACTGCAGCATCGAATCCCGCGCAAGCTCCTGTCCCATTTCGAGTGACAAATCGGCCGGCGGCGCCCTGCGCTGAACCAAGAACGAGAATCGGGACATCGGTTCGGGAATGGCAGAAAAACAGACGCGACGGCAAACTGAGGCGGGCGAACGATGGGTTCTCGTCCTCGGCATCCAACGAGCCGGAAGGAAGCACGATGAAGGGGTAGGAGGCCAAGGTCACCACGAGTACATCCTCGGGAAGATGACCCATGACGTGTAGTCCATCTGCTTCCCACTCCGCTGCCGTTCCTTCCAGCCAGCTAGCCTCGGGTCCCTTGCCATACCAGTCGATTTCAAGGTCGGCAGCGGGTAATAGGCGGCGCAGCTGGCGAAGTTGAGCGGCCGACCAAACGTTGCCGATCATGGCAGCCCGCAGGGGTTCGCTCGGCTCGGGGTGCCAATAACATGGGACGAGCGACGCGGGCTCCACGACTGGCGGCAAAACATGGAAAGCCAGTCCGTATTTCCGCTCGTATGCCAGTGCCAGCTCCGCGGAAATGCCGAACCGCAAGTCCGAAGCGGCCAGCAAGGCACCCACCCGGTGGTCCGGAACCTTCCGGGCGAACACATTTTGATCGTCCATCAGGTAGGTGCAAAGCGGTGCCCCTGTCATTTCCTTAGCCAGGACGGCGTGCACGAACTCCTCGCGATAATACGGCACGCATAGTATGCGCCGGATCTGATAGAGCGACAGAATGCGTGCGAGGTGCTCGCGCGTCTCCTTGATCGTAAGGAAGCGAGAGCAGAGATCATGATGTTCCGCTCCAAACGGCTCCTCGCCACGGTAAAGCGATGTGGTGCGAACGCAGACGAATTCGGACGAATCGGGGAAAAAACGGCGAAGCAGAATTCCAACGCCATGGTGGTCGTTGATTTCTGTCGCGGTGATGAGGAGATCGCGGACGGGGAGTGACATGGTGGCTCTTACGAAGGCCCGGCCGAAGCGCGCATTTTCTTCAATATTTCGATGTAGTTTGTCTGTTCGTTGATCACGTCCAGGTAATGTTGGATATCAATTCGCGCTTGATGTGACTCATGCTGGAGCCGGTCGCGCTCCTTTTCGAGAACCTTGGTATGCTGGGCCTGTTGTTGGGAGGTGGCGGCCAGCTGTTGGAGTTGGGCTAAAAGAGCGTCAATATGCGACTGCGCATGAGCAGCGGACGTTTTAGCCTCGTTACGAGCCGCTTCCGCCTCGGCCTTGAGTCGGTCGCGCTCCTTTTCGAGAACCTTGGTATGCTGGGCCTGTTGTTGGGAGGTGGCGGCCAGCTGTTGGAGTTGGGCTAGCAGCTCGTCGATGTGCTTCTGGGCGTCCTGGGCGGCGCGTTTGGCTGCGGTTTGCGCGCGTTGGACTTCGGCAGTGAGCCTGGTGCACTCGGTCTGCGTGGATTGGAATGCTTTGGTCAGCTCCTGAACGACGCTTTCCAGGCGATCGATTTCTCCAAGAAAGTCCTTGCGGGTAAAGAGCGAGGCTTGGAGTTCATCAATTTTCCGGAGTAGCAGATCCCGGTATGTCTGGACGAAGAAATTGTCAGCCAAGAGCAGTTTATAGCGAATAATGAGTTCAATCACCTGATTGGACTCCCGCTGGCGGCTCCAGATACCGCCAGTATGTTTGCGGTAGGCTCCCATGTTGCGTCGGACAAATCCTAGGGAACCGTGATTGGTCAGAAGGATGTCGAGGTAGAGATCAGAAGGACGGCGCAGATACCATTCGGGCAGGGGTTCGGCAAAGGCTGCTTTCCGGAACACCAAGGAACAGGTGGGCTCGCGGCTTAGCAGGGTTTCCAACACATCTTGCTGGGTGAATTTCTCCTGATCGGACTGGAAATAGCTCTCAGCCAAGGTCTGTCCGGTGGCGTCAACGAGCCGCGTGTCGTGAAAGCAGCCGGCGCAGTCAGGATTGGCCCGCAGATAATCCACCTGGCGCTGTAGCTTCTCGGGGTCGGTCCAGAAATCATCGCCATCGCACAGGGCGACAAACTCACCCTTCGCTTCTCGCAAGGTCATCCGGAAGTTGAAACTGCCGCGAGGGCGACCGTCGATATTCACCACGTCACGTCGGTGGCGCAAGAAGACCCGCACACGGTCGGGGTGGCGCTTCACATAAGACAAGCAGATGTCGCGGGTGCCGTCAGTCGATTCGTCTTCGCCGATCAGAATCTCGATCGGGAACGTGGTTCTTTGCATGAGCGCGCCATCAAGCGCCTGCGCGATGAAGCGGGCATGCTGGTAGGTGACAATGCAAACGCTGACGAGCGCTTTGGACATGGGCGGTGTGGTGACCATTGCAGACTCTCAGGGCTTCAGCCCAATTCGCAAGCCCCGGGTGCGAATTGCGGCCTCGTCGCCTTCTCATGGCTGGCTGCCGGCCTGGTCGAGATGGGCCGTGATTTCTGCGGGGGAATTCCACATCATGACATCAATAACGGAGAGATCGGGTTGGAACCCGTATCCCGGAGTCGGATAGATGAAGGGATGTGGTTCTTGGATAGTCAGCTTGATGCCCCGGGCGCGGAAGTCGTCGGGCTTGAATAGATTCTTCCCGCCGGGGGGATTGAGGTATTCGCTGGCCTTGAGGGCAGACGATATTTCGAGGGCCCAGTGCCCGGGGCCCATAATCTCCGGCAGGGGCAAGTTCATTTCGGAGAAGACTTGGAAATTGAAGCGAAGGCCAAGCCGCTCGCAACACCGCTGCAGAAGCAGGATATTCAATTGTGTGAGGGAAGCGGTATCCACGGCCAAGACGCTGGAAACCAAATCAACGACGGCCTGGTAGTGTGGCGCCTTGCCACGATAATGCTGCAGCTGGCCCCGGATGCGCGAACGCCACTCGCCGCTGGCGATGACCTTGATGTCCTTGATGGGGGTTTCACGTGAATGCTTCTGGAGGGGAACAATCAGATACTGCCAATCGGTGGTTGGATGCAGGACGCGATTGCGGTTCACCCAGCCATGGCGGATATATTGGGCGGTATCGAACACGACCCATTGGTCGCACCGCCGGATCAGGTCGAAGTAACCGAGATACGGGGCGAAATACGGCTGCATGATGCCCAGCTTCATACGAGGAAGGTTTCAAGCCGGGTGTCCTTGAGCTCCTCGTGGACGTCGCGGATGATGCGGGCATCAAGCGTCTGGCGCCAGCGATCCCGCACACTTTTGCTTTTGTAGACGGCGTAGGGGCTATCACTGTGGGAACTATTGCATTCGGCGAGGAAGGCGTTTGTTTGGATACCAAGCTCGAGGTGGGCAAAATCATAGATGGACTCCGTCACCCGTTGCGGGGATTCGACCAAGTCTTCATACCGCACCAAGCGAACGCGGTTGGGATGCTGGGCCTGCAGATCCAGGAAGATGTTCGTGGTTTCCCTCCATTTGTAGAACCCGAAGAAATTCTCCGCCAGACCTTGGTTCTTGCAGTGGCCCAGCCGCCACTCGGCCCACGGGTCGCTGCCCGGAGGAAATTCCCTGGGGTTGGCCATCCAAGAGGCCAGGACGGCGCAAGGATTCCGGATGATCGCCAGCAGCTTGAGCTGTTTGAAGTGGGCCAGAAACTTGATGTGCAAATAATGATACCGGGCCTTTTTCAGGGCCAGACACGCCGGCTCGGGTTGCTTGGCGAAAAAGGGATAGATCCCGGCAATGCGTTTGTCTGTTTGGAGCAGGAAGGGATCCTGGCTGGCATACACCTCCTGCAGAAACGTCTCATAGTCCTCCCGGGGGGAGTCGATGCCAATTCGATTCTTGAAGGCATGCGAGAATAGCGGCTGGTAGCGGTAGGCCACATCCGGCGAGCTGTTGATGATCTCTCCGAGCCAGCTGGTGCCACTGCGGGCGACACCGGCAATAATGAGGATTTGGTCGAACATGGAATGGCTCAGGCCTCCACCACGAGGTCGAAGCGGTAATGTTGATAGGGAAGGGACGGAAGCTGGTCGTGTCTTCTCGCGAAGGAGAATCCCGCATGGCGGGCCAGTTTTATCAGCCATTCGGATTCAAACCAGAATCCCACGAGAGGTTGACCGTGTTGCAGCCCAGAGAAGTAGGTGCTCTCGCGCTCAGCCGAGTCGAAAAACCTCCAGCGCCGGGCTAGATCTGGAATATCGCCGAGCACAACTCGCCCACCCGGGCGCGTCCAGCGGTGGAGGCGACCAAACAGTGCTACCGTCTCCTCTTCTGAGAAATACTGCAGTCCGGCATAGAGCAAGATTCGGTCAAAAGAAGCGGGCGGGAATTCGATGGTCTTCGCGTCGCCCACGCACGCTGTCACGTGGGGGGGGGCATCGCGATTGATCTGCGCGACGAACTCTGCGGCCAAGTCCACGGCCATTACGCTCTGGAACTGGCCGAAGAGGCCGCGCGTGACGGCGCCGTTGCCACAGCACAGGTCGAGCAGAGCATGCGAACCGTCGGGCTGCAACATGGTCGTGATGGATGACATGATGGCCGCGAAGGCTTCTGGAGAAACGGGTTGTCGGTCCAGTGTGCGCAGGACCTGAGCCTGCGGATGCTGCCCCAGGCTCGCGGCGCCTTGCGATTTCCAGAATGAACACCAGTAGTCCATTTAGCCGCCTCCACGTCGCCAATCCTCCACACAGCGGCAGGTGTAATCCATGGCCTCCTGTCCATAATCGTGCGATACGGGGAACGAAATAATATGTTTCTCCAACCAGAGCGTGTCGCTGATATCCTTTCCGCACCGCCGGGCGGTCTCATGTGTCGGCCAGTGAATTGAAGTGTAAACCCCCCGACGGGCCAAGTATTGTCTCAGTGAGTCGCGCTCTTCCGGGGTCGGCATCAGGCGATTATGGATCAAAGGGCATTCGTTCTCCCGGAAACCGAGGTGCGGAATGCCCACGCTGAGATTGGCGGTCAGAAAGCGGTCGTTCGCCTGACGCTGCTGACGAATCCTGATTGGGTCGGCAGTCAACAAAAGGGCGAGTGACTGGCTGCTGATGTCCGCGATCTGCCAGTTGCGGTCGAGCATGTTCTCCGCTTCCCGCACATCGCGCCAGTCGGTGGCTTGCAGCCGTAGCCATGAATCCAGTTTACGGCTGGGTTCATAGATCGGGTTGTGGAATCCCGCGAGGAATCCACCGTCGGCAACCTTCATGAGCTTGCGATAGCTGCCGAAAACAAAATGCCCGCGGGGAGTAATCCGGGACAGGTAGGAGTGAGAAAGATCCTCAATGAGGATCCCGTCTCCTTGCGGCAGCGTTGCGGTGTTTTCCTGACCGAAGTAATGGATGAAGACTAGGGCTTCGTTCTTGGGCAGATGGGTTGGATAAAGGCAACCGAGGTCCCGGCGCACCGGATAGAATTCCAGCTCGATGTCGGGAAAACGTCGGAGCATGGCGTCCACCAATGACCAGCAGGTGTAGGTGGGGAGGTGGACCTTTCGGGGGCGGGCCAATTGCCCGATGAGGAAAGCAAAAGCGGCGCGCCCCGAATGAAAGTAGGTGCGGTCCGTTTTTTGCGGGGGCAGTTTGCTTCCGATCAGCATGGGCGCTTTTTCTCCTGGATGGCGCCCAACAGCGCCTCGGCCTCCTGGATTAAGGAGCTTGCCGGGATATTTCTAAAATCCCCGGCAAAGGTTCGCAGCAACTTGTCCTGATGGTAAAGTTTGTAGGCAAACAGCCATTCGGAGTAATACGCGGTTTGCGGTTCGGCCTCGATGCGATAGTCGGATGGCAAGCTCGACTTCAGCAACACGTAGAACTCGTCGTCACGGGTCATTGGAAAGGTCGCGGGCATGTGTTCCATCGGTCGGTGGGCGGTGGTCGGGCACTTGGCGGGCTTAAGCGAGGGCGGAACGGATGGATTCAGCCACCTGCCCGACCAGCGCCGGGTCCGTCTCCGAAGACAAGGGCAGGCACAGGACAGTGGCTGAGGCTTGGTCGGCCCGGGGGCAATCGCCACTCCGTAGATAGGGAATGCGATGCAGCGCCGGCCAGAAATAACGGCGGGGATAAATCTGCAAGGCATTCATGGCGGCCTGCGCCCGCAACAGGGTAGCCTCATTGGGGAAAAGAACGGGATAATAGGCATGGTTATGGACCAGTCCGGGCATACTGAAGTCGATTCTCCTTACATCGATTCCGGACAGTGCCTGATCATACAGAGCGCAAGCTTGAACACGTTGGGCGATTATTCCGGCAACCAAGGGGAGATTGCACAGTCCCAGCGCGGCGTGGAGTTCGGAGCATTTGGCATTGATACCAGGCATGCGATGGTCGTCACCCATGTGCCCGAACGACCGCATATAGCGAACCCGCTCGGCTAACTTGCGGTCGGGCGAGTTGACCACCACCGCGCCACCTTCGCCGGTGCTAAAGACCTTGGTTGCGTGAAAGCTCAGGCAGCTGATGTCGCCGTAGCTCGCGAGGGACCGCCCCCGATAAGTGGTGCCAAAGGCATGAGCCGCATCATAAATCAGGAGGAGCCCGTAATTCCTGGCCAAGGCTTCTAGGCGGTCGACATCACACGGCATGCCATAAACATGTGTGGCAAGGATGCCCCTTGTTCTCGGCGTGATGGCCCTTTCTAGAGCATCGGGATCAATGGTCAGATCATTGCTCTTGATATCGGCAAAAACCGGCCGGCATTTTTGCCAGACGATGGCGGCCGATGTGGCCACGTAGCTGAAAGGGGTGGTGATGACTTCTCCGGATACTTCGCCGGCTTCAATGGCAATGAGCAGGGCGCTCATGCAATTTGAGACCACCCAAGTGTCTTTCACCCCAAGTTGTAAGCGCAACGCATGCTCCAGTTCCTGCAGTAACGGGCCATTGTTGGTGAGCCGGTGGGAACTCCAGATTTGCCGCAGATAT